>JAZNRX010000222.1:0-6504 GCA_045590915.1 Acutalibacteraceae bacterium
GCCATGATGGCGTTGAGCATCACGGTGTTGTCGCCCGAGGTGGGATTCTTCATTCCTACGGGAACGGTAATACCGCTTGAAACTAAGCGGTGTTCCTGATTCTCAACGCTTCTTGCACCTACCGCAACATAGCTCATAAGGTCGGAAAGATAACGGTAGTTTGCAGGGTAGAGCATTTCATCAGCCGTTGAAAGACCGAGCTCTGTAAGAACTCTTGTGTGAAGCTGACGGATAGCGAGAATACCTTTAAATGGGTCAGGCTTTTCGTTAGGATCGGGCTGATGAAGCATTCCTTTGTAGCCGTCACCTGTAGTTCTGGGTTTATTTGTATATACTCTTGGAATTATGATAATTTTATCCTTTACCTCATCCTGTACGCGGCGAAGGCTGGAGCAATACTCAAAAACTGCATCTTCTCTGTCTGCAGAGCAAGGACCTATTATAAGTAATTTTTTATCGCATTCTCCCTTTATTACAGCAGCAATTTTTTCATCAGTCTGAGCTTTTATTTCAGCAGCCTTTTCTGTTACGGGATAAAGCTCTTTTGCTTCCATAGGAATAGGCAGTTTTTTCTTGAAATTTATTGACATTGTTTATTCTCCTTGTGCCCATGTGCCGTTTTTGAAAATCGGCACTGCTTTTTCGTTTTTATAGCCTGTGATTTCCATATCGTCAGAGCCTATCATAAAATCAACATGAATCATACTGTCGTTTATACCTAAAGCTCTGCATTCTTCATTTGTCATATCAAGATGTCCGTCAATGCAATCATTGAAGCCTGCTCCGAGTGCTAAATGGCAGCTTGCATTTTCATCAAAAAGTGTTTCATAAAAAAGAATTCCGCTTTCATTTATGGGGCTGTTTTTAGGGATAAGAGCCAATTCACCCAGCATACAGGCGGTTTCATCCATTGTTATCATTTTGGTGAGAAGCTCCTGTCCTTTTTCGGCTTCCCATTCTACAGCCTTGCCGTCCTTGAAGGTTATTGAAAATTTGTCAATAATCTGTCCTTCATATGAAAGAGGCTTTGTGGCTACAACCTTGCCCTCTGCCTTTCCTGCTATGGGAGAGGTGAAAACCTCTTCTGTGGGCATATTGGGATTGAATTCAACCCCCTGCTTTGTAAGCTCACTGCCGCCGCACCAATGTCCCTGAGGAATAAGCCAAGCCTTGAAATCAGTCCCGTTTGCACTCTTATAATGAAGATAGTCAAACTTATAGGAATTGAGCCATTCACACTTTTCACGAAGATTTTTGTTATGCTCATTCCATATTGCTACGGGATCATTGTCTTCAGTAATATGAACAGTTTTAAGTATAACATCCCAAAGCTTCTTATACGCCTGAGCCTTTGAAAGCTCTGGGAAAACCTTCTTTGCCCATTCATATGAGGGGACTGCGGCAATAGTCCACTGATGACGGTTTTCAATAGCATCTCTGTAGGGCTTTATAATGGGATAGCGGGCAATTCTTGCCTTCTGCATTTTCTCCTGATTTACACCCTTGAGTCCGTCGGGATCCTCGCTTATGATATATATACGGCAAGGAAGCTCCTGTGTCATAGTTTTGAGCTTCTCTTCCTCCCATTTTTCAACCTTGGAAAGAGACTTAAGGCTTCTGTGACGGTAATCAAGCTTTGTTATAGGCTGATATTCCCATTCAAGAGAAACCTTTGAGGCTCCCGCTTTATAGCATTCATCAACAAGAATTGTTACAAATTCATATTGGTCAACTGATGCATAAAGCTTTACTGGCTGACCTTTTACAATGTTTGCCCCCATTCTTGCAATGAGACGTGCATACTTCCGCTGTATTGTTTTTTTCAAAATATCACATCCGTTTTTCATAAATATACAAAAAATTTTACCACTTTCAATATACTTTTTCAATATTAATTGTATACAAAAATTACAAAAAAAAGGACAAAAATTACATCGGTAAAATATTACTTTTTACTATGATATGATATATGTGAATAAATATAAGGAGGAATGCTATGAATTTCAGTATTATCTATAACCCCATAGCAACAAAATTTTCACAGGCAGCACTTGACCATCTTATCTTCAAATTTGTTGAGAGAGGTCTCAAGCTCAACACCATAGCAAAAAGCGAATATTCGGGACATGTTATAAAGCTCATAAAGGAGCTTGATCCCGTTTCAGACTATCTTATAACCTTCGGCGGCGACGGAACTGTAAATGAAGCCTTCCGTGCCTTTAATGAAATAGATCAGCACAGTGTTTATGCTCACATTTCAGTGGGAACAACCAACGATATGGCAAACAATTTCAATCTTTTTCCCAAGAATGCAATAAAGAGTATTGATAAGTTGGCAGAAAAAGGAAAGGAAACAGTTGTTGACTCCGTTCTTGTAAACGGTGAGCCCTTCTGCTATGTTTCTTCCTTCGGCTATATTGCCGCTGTCCCCTATCTTGTTAATCCAAAGCTTAAGAAAAAACTTGGCCATGCCGCTTATGTTTTTGCCGCTATGCCTCCTCTTTTAAGAGGCCCCCAGAAAATCAAGGCTACATATACTGCAAACGGCATCACAAAGGATACGGATATAATTCTTGCACTTATAACAACCTCAAAGGGTATGGGCGGAATTACTCTTTATCACGATGTTGACCTTAACGACGGAAAATTTGAGGTATGTCTCATTCACGATTTTACACCTGCTATGATAGCAAAGATTTTCGGTGAATATCTGAGGGACAGCATTGACCTTTCGGATTATCTCGAATATGCGGATGTTTTCACAACAGATGAGCTTCACATTAAGTTCACAGGTGTACTTCCCTATGACGATCTTGATAATGACGGCAACAAGGCAAGCTTCAGTCTCACGCTTCACGAAAACGAAATTCATTACACTATGGGCAAAAAGATAAAAATTCTTATGCCTGAAAACTGATTTCAAAAAAACACAAAGCTCCCGAATACACTCAGGTGTTCGGGAGCCTTTTTCATAGCTTCATCAAATTATTCTGCAAGCTGATAAATCCTTACATAATCAACATACATATTGACTACCTCATCCTTGCTTACATTTGCAATGTTTTCGGCATGAGGAACCTCAAGGGAAACAATTACCTCTTCGGGATTTTCGCAAATTCCGTCACCGAAATCAGTGCGGACTGTTTCAACGCCGTTTACATAAAAGATATATTCCTCTTCTGTCCACATCATACCGTAGGTGTTATACTCACTGTAGATGTTATTTCCGTTGAAGGAGCCGAGATTTCTTGTATAGATTATATCCTCTGTTGAACCGTTAAGACCTGAGAGGTGCATTGCAGGTGTATAGGCATCCTCTTTTCCTTCACGGCCGTAGAAGGCTTCACAGATGTCAATTTCAACCGCTCCGATACCGCCTCTTGAGGTTTCGGGATGGTATGAGCCTGCACCCTGAAGCCAGAAGGCAGACCAGAAGCCAGGTGACGGAGCACAAATCATTTTGATTTCAAAATAACCTCTTGTGTACCATTCTTTAAGTGCAATCGCACCGCAGTACCAACCTTCACCGTAGGGGCCGTCTTCACGGTATTCACCCGTAATTTTAAGAGCACCGTCGGAAACACTTACCTGCTCAATAGATCCGAAGCCGCCTCTGCCTGCACCCTCACAACGTGTTTTCCAGATATCAAAATTAAGCTCATCGCCCTCGAATTCATCCTCGAAAACTATCTCATAGCCTGTCAGATCAAGCTCCTCGCCCCAGGCATCAACTGCCTGACCTGTCATAAGCATATTGAACATCTGAGTTATCATAAGAAATGTGGCGGCAATACCTCTCACACCGCCTCCGCGGAAAAGATCCATAAGACCGTCAAAGAAATTCTGAAGTGCCCACTGCTCTCTCCATACAAGTCCGAGAGTCTGAGAAATCAATTCAACCATAAAAAATTCTCCTGTTCAGGTATTTTATTTTTTGTTTTTTCTCATTTCAGCCAATTCTCTGTAGCTGATAAGCTTAATGCCGTGTGTCTTGAAGGCGGCGTGAGTTTCGGGATCCTTCATAACAAGATATTCCCAATATCTTCTCTGCCATGTACCTGTAATAGATTTCATTTCGTCGGTGGGCATAGCAGGATGAACATAGGTTTCACAGATACCGTCAGGAATTTTTATGAGATATTCAATAAAGTTTTTCTTGAATTCCTCATATGTCTCCCCTGTTTCAATATTCTCAGGGAAGATAAGATAGTCGGGCATGGGGACATTATTTGTTTTTCCGAACATTCCCGAAAGAACACTGGCAACGGAGAAAAGCCACACGGGAGTGCCGTCGGGACACTGCTCCTTAAGAGGCTTTGAGAACATTCTGAAGGGATAGCCCTTCTTTCCGCAAACTGCAAGAGTTTTGGGAAGCATAAGCAGCTTGCCGTTCATTCCGTATAATGCACCCATATGACTGTCAACATGAGAGGGCTTCATACCCTTCTTTTCACAGTATTCAATCTGCATTATTGTTTCTTTTACAGCTTCATCATATTCGCAATGAGCCTCAAAGTCCTCACTTTCAGGCCACATTCTGCCGTGCTCATTCTGAAGGGAAGGAAGACCTGTCATGGCACCCCAAGGGAAATTCTCCTGCCATTCGTTTGTGTGGGTAAGATGAACACCAATGGCAAATTCGGGATGGTCTATTGAAAACTGAATAGCCTCATCCGCACCGGGACAGGGAGTCATAATTGTTGAAGAAAAAATACTTCCTGACATAAACAAATCCATAACCGCTTCGTTTGCGGAATGGCAAAGACCGAAATCATCGGCATTGATTATAAGAAACTTTTTAGGCATAATAAATCTCCTTTTTTACGGCAATTATTAACAAATACATAATAACAAAATATATATACTAAGTCAAGAAAAAGAGAACTGCACAATTATGCAATTCTCTTTCTGATTTAATTATAGCCTACAAGAACGGCAAACATCATAACTGCAACGGAAATTATCCCCTCTATAACGAACAGCGGCCATGAGAATTTAAGCCATTTGGTGTAGGAAACACCGATAAGCCCTATGGCGATAATCATAATTCCGCTTGTGGGATATAAAAGATTGGTAAATCCGTCGGCAAGACAGAAGGAAAGAACAACACTGTTTGAGCTTATTCCTATAAGATGGGCAAGCGGAAGCACAAGGGGCATTACAAGAAATGCCTTTGCGGTTCCTGAACCTATAAAAAATTCAAGCAGAGCAATGAAAAGGAAAATGAGAAGAATTGCAATATAGGGATTCATTCCCTCAATAAAGGAATATATGTAATAAAGAATGGTGTGCATAATTTTTCCCGTATTGAGAATATATGCAACGGAAATTACTATAAGTATCAGAGGAATTGCGGGAGCCACTGTCTTTATACCTTCACCGAAGCCCGAAAGAAGTGCCTTTCCCCTGTGTCCTGTTATAATTGCGGCTGAAATTCCGCCTGCAACAAAGAAAACACCTATACCGCCCATTGAAACGACACCGCCCGCACCTGTTATAAAATCGGTAATAATACAGACAAGTGCAAGTCCGAGACAGACAAGAAAAGCTCTTCCTGCCTTTGAGGTTGCTTTATCATTGAAGATAGCATCCACATCGGAAACAGTATATTTCTCTCTCAACACCTTATCACTTTCAAAGGACAGGCTTTTTTCGGGGTGCTTTTCTATTCTCTTCGCATAAACGTACAAGAATGAATATAAGCCGGCAAAAACAAGAACAAATACAACAAGACGAAGCCAGAGTCCCGAGAATATTTCAACATCTCCCGCAAGCTTCTGTACGGTCATAACATTAAAGGGATTGAATGTAGCGGCAGTAAAGCCAAAGGCAACTGCAATAAGACTCATACCGAGCCCCACCATTGAGTCCCAGCCGAGAGCCAGAGAAATTGCAACGGCAATGGGCACAAGCGTTACGCTTTCCTCAAGTATACCCGCAGTGGATGCCAGAGCCATACAAAAAAGAGTCAGCACCGCCATAAGAAGATATTTTCTGTGCGAGAATTTTTTTATAACCACCGCAACAAGATATTTAAGAACTCCGCATCTGTCCAGAAGCAGAAAGGTTCCGCCCATAAGAACAATAAATGCTATTATGAGAAGTCCTGTCATTCCCGTATCGCTTGTTCCCTCATCAATAAAAACCATAACGGGAGCCGCCGCTATTTTCCAGAGCGGCATTTTATAATCCTCAAGGGGACTGTATGTACTCTCTGCGGTAATTGATGCTTTTCCTGTTTCTTCATCAATAAAGGTGTTATATTCTCCCCGAGGCATAATCTGTGTGAGGACACCTGCAAAAATATATACCGCCAACAGAATTGCTGTTATGCTGATTATGGTTTTTTTATCAATATGAAGACCGTCGGACTTCTTTTTCTCGTTCACTCCCATAAAAAAAATAGCTCCTTACAGAATAATAGCATAATTATACATTCTCATACAAAAAAAAGCAATAGTGTATTATATTAAAATAAGGCATTACACCGATTAAGCAGTGTAA
>JAZNRX010000223.1:0-12235 GCA_045590915.1 Acutalibacteraceae bacterium
CCTCTGCATCCCCGTTTCCGCTGATTTCATCATATGTAGCGGCGGGAACATCAATCTGAATATCAATTCTGTCAAGAAGCGGTCCGGAAATTTTGTTCTGATACCTCTGAACTGCACCCTCTGAACAGGTGCAATCCTTCACCGGATGCCCGAGATATCCGCAGGGACACGGATTCATAGCGGCAACAAGCATAACAGAACATGGATATGTAAGTGTTCCTGCAACACGGGAAATAGTAACCTCACCGTCTTCCACGGGCTGACGCATAACCTCCATGGTAACTCTGGAAAATTCGGGAAGCTCATCAAGAAAAAGAACACCGTTATGTGCCATAGAAAGCTCTCCGGGACGAGGCACAGTTCCGCCACCCGAAAGTGCGGCAGGTGACACAGTGTGATGAGGTGAACGGAAGGGCCTGTTTTTTATAAGACCGCTTCTGTTTTTAAGCTCTCCCGCAATGGAATAGATTTTTGTGGTTTCAAGGGATTCCTCAAAGGTCATTTTAGGAAGTATTGTAGGAAGTCTTTTTGCAAGCATACTCTTACCGGAGCCGGGAGGGCCCGACATAAGAATATTATGACCGCCCGCGGCGGCTATTTCCATTGCACGCTTTGCGGTATGCTGACCTAACACATCAGAAAAATCCAGAATATTTTCACATTCATCATTCATATGGGCATCTGATACTTCAAGCCGTGTGAGCATATCGGAATTATCGTCACCCTTAAAAAAATCTATAAGCTGACGGGCATTTTTTACGGGATATATTTCAATTCCATCTACAACAGAAGCCTCACCCGCATTTTCAAAGGGAAGAAAAACCCTCTTTACGCCTGCATTTCTGGCTTCAATAACCATTGGCAGAACACCGTTTACACCGCGGACATTACCTGACAGAGAAAGCTCACCTATAAATGCATATTCATCAACATTAATCTGAAGCTGCTTTGCGGCAATAAGAAGGGCAATAAAAATGGGGAGATCATATACACTGCCCTCTTTTTTTACATCGGCAGGGGCAAGATTTATTACTATATGGTTAAAAGGAAAGCTATAGCCGCAATTTTTGATTGCCGCCTGAACTCTCTCCTTGGCTTCGGAAACTGCGGTATCGGGAAGACCTACCATATCAAAACGGTATTTCCCGCCTGATATATCCGCCTCCACCTCAACCATAAATGAACGCATACCGAACATACCCATACTCATAACCCTTGCAGTCACAAAAACACACCCCATCTCGAACATTTGTTTGTATTATACTCTGTATTTATATATTTTGTCAACAAAAAAATCCGCTTATCAGATTTCAGATAAGCGAATTTTAACTATGTATTCAAAAAATTATCTTCCGAAAAAAATTCTCATTGTATTATAGCCATCCATAAATTCATGGTAAATCTCGGGATAAAGCTCCTCGAAGCCACTGAATTCAGATACCATAAATGTGCCTAAAACCGTAAACATAAAGATAAAAACAGCTACCGCAATTCCTATGGAAACCGCCATTGTTATAAGCATAGCCTTGAAGAAATTGGAGCGTGCCTTGAAGCTGTCGTCAAAGGCATACTTGAAGCACACCACAATATAAATGAGAAAACCCACACAGGGAACAAGAGTCCATAAGGGATATAAAAGCATCCATTTAAGATAATCCTTGACCGATGCCGCCTTGTCATTCACGGGAGGATACCAAGGTGCATTCCCCTGAAACTCAGGATTATACTGTGAATATCCGTTATTATACTGTTGCGAATAATTCTCCTGAGGATTTTCATATCCGTTGTAATAAGAATTATTGAAGCTTTGTGCGTTTTCTGAATTTACCTGCTCATTCACGCCCTCACTGTACTGTGCTTCAATTTTTGCTCCGCAATTAGTGCAGAATGCCGCACCCTCATCAATTATTTCTCCGCAAAATTTACAATTCATAGTTTTTCCTCCTTTATCAGAAGCCCGCTTGCTGCAGGGCTCTTATTACACTTGTCAGAATAAGCATTGTTCTGTCCTCATCGTGCTTTTTGAATTCGGGAAGCTTAGTTGATGAAAAGCCCTTGATAAACTCCCTTACCTTTATAAAGGCAGACTCCGTATCAAATTCAAGCAGAGGATAAATTCTGTCAGACTCCGTCTTGAAATAGTAAAGAAGCTCACCGATATTATAATCCTTTTCATCATCATAATTACAAGCCTTGAGAAAAAGCTCAAATGCGGATATAAAAAGCTCCTCTCGGGACGGACGGTATTTTTTACAGTATTCACCCAAAATTGAGGTGCATCCCTCAAGCTTATTGACTCTCTGATAGCGTACCTTGGAAGAAAAGTCAAATTCAGCCTCCATTTTTGTGAGAACCCGTATAAATTTATCCGTCACCTTTTCAAGATAGTCTCTGCCGGTTTCATCAATCAGGAAGGTATATCTGATTCCGAGATATTTTCCGTATACCTTCATGGTATCGTTATACCCCAGCTTTATTGAACGGTCAAGAACATTTCTTTCAAAGTTCAGAAAATTACCCAGATCCTTGGAAGGACGGATATATGTAACAGACGGATGTCTAAGATATGCTTCGTGATTATTCTCCGTATTGAGATCTACGGCAACAATCCTGTCCGCTCCCAGCTTTATTGCAGAGGCGATGGGAATATTATCATAATAGCCGCCGTCTATATAATGCTCCCCTTCAATTTCCATTGGCGGAAATACGGGAAAGCAGGATGCTGACGCGGCAATCCACTGCCATGCATTTTCCTTGTCCCTTGCCATATACTCCTTCGTGATTTCAACAGGATGAAAATCCTTGGGAAGACCTTTATAAGCAACCGTCATAAGAGCAAAATCAATATCAGAGGAAAAGAATTTTTCCTTTGAAAAATAGTGTCTGACGGTATTTATAAACGGTGTATTATCCACGCTTTTTGTATTGAGATAATTTTTAAGAAACGGTATTATATTATCCTTCTGAGACACAATTCCCTCAAAGGAAACATCAAAATTTATACCGTTTGTCATAATGTCGCCTGCGGTTACCTCGTTCCACATTTTTTCGGCTTCGGAAAAATCCTTCTGGACATAGAAAGCCGCATTGATTGAGCCGATTGAGGTACCGGTTGCAACGGAAAACTCTTCACCCAGTTCATTGAGAGCCTTCCATACACCAAGCTGATAGGCTCCTTTTGAGCCTCCGCCTGCGAAAACGATAGCCTTTTTTTCGTTACTCACTTTATTCACCTTTTAATATGAAATTACATAAAACTTGTCATATCACTGCATAAAAGTGCAGTTCTTAATACCCGTACGGGAACAACCTCTTTTCCGAGATATGAGGACACTGCCTGTGAAAGCTGAATGGGATTGAGATTAAAGGTGCTTCCGGCAGGAAGCGTTACCTTAAGCAGAATGTCGTCCCCTGCCTTTTCAACACAAAAGCTTTTTATATGCTCTGAAACACCGACGGTCTTTATAACCTTTTTACCGCCCTGCTTCCCGCTTTTTTCACAGGAAAGCTTTCCGCTTGTGAGAGCATCATAAAGCTCCTTTTCGCTTATATCCTCCGCAGAATAAAGCACATCGTATTCACCGTATGAAATCTCGGCACTCTTATTAAAGGGTGCCGCCGCACTTTCAACGCGAAGCCCCTCGGGAAGAGCCTTGTTGAGTCTCTCCTTTACTTCTTCGGGGGACATATCACCCACAATTCTTATATCGACAGGCTCCCCCTCGCTTTCAACACCCAGAGAAAGTGCAAGAAGAAAGGAAATATAAGGATGGGGATTGAAGCCCTCAGTATACCACAGAGGAATTTCTGCACGTCTTACTGTCCTTTGCATCATACGGAACATATCAAGATGGGAAACGAATTTAATTCTGCCTTTTTTTGATAAAAATAATCTTAAATCATACATCGCATTTCCCTCCGTTCAGCTTATTTGCACCGCAGCCTGCACAGTTAATACGGCAGTGTGCAGTGGTTTCGGCATTCTGCGCCTTTTTGCTCTCTCTGACAAGAAATGCCTTGCTGACACCGAAATCAAGATGATCCCAAGGAAGAATTTCATCATAAGCCCTTCGTCTGTTTGCATAAAACTCGGGAGAAATTCCGCTTTCTTCAAAGCCTTCCATCCATTTTTCAAAAAGGAATTTTTCACTCCAGCCGTCAAACTTACAGCCCTTTTTCCAAGCCGCTTCAATAACCGAAGCAAGCCTTCTGTCACCTCTTGCAAAAACACCCTCTAAAAATGAAGTGGGAATATGGTGGAAGCTGACATTTATCTTCTTTGAAGGAAGATTGTTTTTCAGAAGCTCCTGTTTTTCCTTCAGCTCATCGGGAGTGCTCTGCGGCTCCCACTGGAACGGAGTGAAGGGCTTGGGGACAAAAGAAGAAGCACTGACACCTACGGTACAGCCCTTACCCTTTGGCTTATCGGGATGCATATAGAACTCGTCAACAACCTTCTTTGCAAGAAGACCTATACCTAAAACATCATCTTCGGTTTCCGTGGGAAGACCTAACATAAAATAGAGCTTTACCGCACTGTAGCCGTTACCGAAGGCAATTCTTGAGGTTTCAAGAAGCTCATCCTCCGTAACATTTTTATTAATAACATCACGAAGCCTCTGTGTGCCCGCTTCGGGAGCAAAGGTCAGACCGCTTTTTCTTACTCCTGTCAGCTTCTTTATGAGAGACTCGGAAAAATTATCAACACGAAGTGACGGAAGAGCAATATTTACCTTTTCATCCCCCGTCCAATCAAGAAGCTTTTCGAGAAGCTCCTCAATTTTAGTATAATCAGAGCTTGAAAGTGAGCACAGGGAAATTTCATCGTATCCCGTATTTTTACAAAGCTCCTTACACTGTTCATTTATCACATCGGGACTTTTTTCTCTTATGGGACGGTAAATGAAGCCCGCTTGACAGAAGCGGCAGCCTCTTATACAGCCTCTGAAAATTTCGTGGGTTACTCTGTCGTGAATAACATCAATATAAGGCACCACAAATTTTTTCGGATAATAAACCTTATCAAGTTCCTTTATTATTCTCTTTGTCACAATCTGCGGTGCATCGCATTTCGGCTTCACTGCCTTTATTGTACCGTCCCCGTTATATTCAATATCGTACAAAGACGGAACATAGATACCCTCAATTTTTGCGGCATCAATAAGGAATTCCTCTTTTGAGGAGCCTCTCTTTTTATGCTCTTTATAGAGGTTCATAAGCTCATCATTGACCTCTTCACCCTCACCGAGACTGAAAAGATCAAAAAATTCGGCAACAGGCTCGGGATTGCACACACACGGACCGCCGCCCATAACAATCGGCGACAGCTCTTTTCTGTCACAGGCCTTCACGGGCAAGCCTGCCAGATCAAGCATATTGAGAACATTGGTATAGCAAAGCTCATACTGTAAGGTAAAGCCTATAATATCAAAATCCTTTATTGCATCTCCGCTTTCAAGGGCATAAAGAGGAATATTATTCTTCCTCATCTGCTCCTCCATATCATCCCATGGTGCAAAAACTCTTTCACACCACGTATCTTCTCTTTCATTTGCCGCTGAATAAAGGATTTTCATTCCCAGATGCGACATTCCGATTTCATAGGAATCGGGGAAGCAAAAGGCAAAGCGGATGTCAACCTCATCCTTATTTTTTATTACACTGTTTAATTCTCCGCCTATATATCTTGCAGGCTTCTGAACCAGAGGCAGTATTCTTTCAAGCTTTCTGTCCATATTTTTCCATCCGTATAAATATTTTTTCAATTATATATTATCATATAATACTGAATATTTCAAGAGAATACCTCTCCTGCTTTTCCTTTTGTCTCTCCGATAAAGCCTATAAGACAATAAATGAAAAAAATCAGAAAAAACAGATAATATCTTCCTTTGAGGAACATAAAAAGAAATAAAAGAAACATTCCTGCTACCGAAAGAAATGAAAGTAAAAATGAGTATTTTCTGACCTGTCTCTCTTCAAAATACCGTCCCATAAGTGAATTTACTGCCATTCCGCCGTCAAGAAAGGACACAGGAAGAAGATTACTGACTCCTAAAATTAAATTCACGGCAAAAAAATAAAAAAGAATATCACTCCGATAAAAATAATTCAACAGCAAAAATACGGCACCCGCAAGAATATTCATTACAGGTGCCGACATAGTGCAGAATATTGTTCTCTTATAAGAAAGCCTTGAAAATCCAGATGCCGAAAGCCGTACCGCTCCGAAACGAAAATCAAGCACTGCTTCATCACAGCCTGAAAGCCTTAATGCCAGAAGATGTACACATTCATGGAAAAGCGAGGATACAAAGCTTATAAAATACGGCTTCACATCAAAATAATTCATACCTACGGCAAATATCACAGCAAAAGAAATGCCAATGTGAATTGTGATATTTTTAAGCTTAATATACATCGGCAAGCCCTTCAAGATACTCCATCGGATCTACATTTTCACCGTTTTTATGCACCTCAAGATGAAGATGAGGTCCTGTGGCAAGTCCTGTCTGTCCTACAGCTGCTATAACATCTCCTTGCGAGACCTCGTCCCCCTCGGATAAATACACTGCACTGCAGTGACAGTAAAGCGTTTCCATACCGTCCGCGTGGGTGATTTTTATATAATTCCCCGCCATATCCGCTTTTCCGGCATCTGTTACAACACCGTCCAGCACTGCCATAATGTCACTGCCCTCATCTGCCGCAATGTCAAGTCCGCCGTGAAAATTTTCGCCGGAATAAACAGGATGCTCTCTCATACCGTAATATGATGTTACCGTTCCGAAAACAGGCACGGCGGCCTCAGCCGTTTTTTCCTCTTCCTCTTGTAAAACACTCTGAGCATCATCAAAGGAAATGCTGTCTGCCGGAAGCTTATCCTCATAAGAAACATAAACTGCAGGCTCAACCATATCCTTTTTCGTATTTTCCTCTGAGGGCGTGAAATATCCGCCGATGTCCATATCCTCTCCGAAAATAACCAAAAGATCCTGTCTGATACTGTCCAGTGCCCCCGCATTTACCTTTGTAAATGCGAAAAGAATAAGAACAATAAGTGCCATTATCACAAACTGCATAATACTAAGCACTGCAAACATATCTGTTTTCAGTTCCTTTTTTCTGTGTATTCTTGTACTTACTATTTTCATATTCCGTCTCCCGATCGTTTTTATAATGAATGCAGAAAGTCAAAATTTAAGAATTTCGGCTTTCGGTTGCCGTTGTTAGAATATATGTAAAAACGGACAGGATTATTCTTGCTTAACGGTCTTGAAAAAAACAAAAAAAGCCTCAGAAAAAAGGCTTTCCGAGACTTTTTATTTCATAATACAGAATTTATTTTTTACCATTCATATATAACAGAAGGGTTTTCCAATATTTCATCAAATCTTTTCTTAAAGGGAATAATATCATTGGCACCACCTATTTTGTGGTCAAAAACAAGACAAACGGGAAGTATCTTTTTTGTTCCAAGCTGTAATTCCCCATTACCGTCCTTGAAAACATATTGCTTATCTGCAACTCTTCCTGTTGCAAAAAGGAAGACCTGAGGATATAATGGCGGTATATATGTTATATTCATGTCAAGCTTATCGTAAAGTGTACCCCAGTTGGTATAGCATACCGTTCCTTCCGTAAAATCATCTGCTCTGAGTCCGTCATAGGCTTTTCCTGAGGTATTTACGGTTCGGTATTTTTTCTTGAAGAGCTTAGAAAATTTTGCGATTTTTGCTTTTCCGAAATAGGCTGAACGAAATTGTGCAACAGTGGAAATTATTTTTCCTTTTGATGCAAGCCCCAGCATTCTCTGTCCGCCCACCTTGAACATAACTCTTTTCAGGTTTGTATTCAGAAGTTTTCTCTTAACCTGTTCTGCCTCAAAAGCAGTTTCCTGAAGATTTTTATTCTCAAGCTGCTTTACCTTCACCTGAAAGGTTTCGCCGCTCGGAAGACAGACTGCAACCGCGACATCTATATGCTTTTTAATTATCAGCCTTCCGCTTGTTGCGCGGTGGTTATATTCAAAATGTGCATTAAGACGGGGGGCAGCCTTCAAACATTCAACAAGAATTTTAAGCATAAGCGTATTGAAGGTCAGCTCATACCGGCATTCACTCTTAAGCCTTGTAAATTCCTCCCACAAGGCAGTTACATCGGCTTCAAAATTACACGCCGTACCGGGAATTTCCCGTTGGGAATTGACAAGAACATTTGATGTCAGTCTGTCGCGTATGGTCATATATTCAACTATGTCACCGTCTTCGGGGGCAAGCGAAGCCTTTTTTATATATTCCTTAAAGCTCATATCCATCCCTCCGTGTTTATTTTAACACTATTATATACAAAAAGTAAATCATATTTTTCAGGTGGCATTATGAACAAACATTTTCTCAGACAGGAAATTAAAAAGAAAAAAGAGCTTATTTCACAGAAATATAAAACCGAAAGCAGTGAAAAAATAGCTGATACCGTAATCCATTCACAAGGCTTCCTTCAGGCACAAAGCATATTCGTTTATATTTCCTCTCCCCACGAGCCCGACACAAAAGCAATCATAAAAACGGCACTGACTCTGGGCAAAACGGTTTATGTGCCAAAATGCATTTCAAGAGGATATATGATACCCGTGCAAATATATGAAAACACAACCTTCACCTCAGGCTATATGGGAATTACGGAGCCTGCCGAATATAACGAAAATATCTCTCCTGCACAGATAGATTTATCCGTAATTCCCTGTGTCAGTGCATCACCCGCATGTGACAGACTGGGACACGGAGCAGGCTTTTACGATATATTTTTAGAAAAAATAAAAACTGAAAAAATATGTCTGTGCTTTCACACACTTTTAAGTGATTTTATACCCACCGATGAAAACGATATAAAAATGGACATGGTCATCACCGAAAATCAGGTTTACTCCCGTCATTAAAAAAGCACCGTAACCGGAGGGTCACGGTGCTTTGATTTTATTATATAGGAAATTGCTCGCGATGTGAGCAATTCACTTATTACAAGAAATACCTACAGCCCCCCAAGATTGTGGGTAGGGGGGGTTGATAAATCGTATGATTTTTTCTTATACAAGATCTATAGTGTAAACCGAATTGGTAAACCATGCATTTGTGAGGAAGTTACGGGGACGGAAAATTACCTGATCCTCATAAACCTCCATCTGCATTCCCGTTCCCGACCAAGGATAGCCGAAGGAATTGACAATACCGTAGGAAGGAAGTGAAACATAGGTTACTCCGTTTTCCTGCTCCACATTTGCAAATTCACAAAATTCGGCTGCCCATGTGCTTCTTATTCCGCCGTGAGAATGACCGCTGATATAGAAAACATTTTCATATTTTTCCATAACGCTCTTAATATCGTTCTTTTCAAGCTCGATTTCGCCGTCAGGATAAATAATTTGCTGACCGTTCATTTCATCAACAGGCCAATGGCAGATAACAAATACAGGCTCACCGTTTGCTGAAGAGAGCTCTCTGTCAATGAAAGCCATCTGTTCGGGGGTAATATCCATTCCGTCCCAATGGCCGCCGTCTATTACCTCATCACCGATAACAATAAACTTATATCCGTTTATTTCGGTTGAATAATAGGTGTGTTCATTTTTCATACCCATATATTCATTGTTATATCTTATAAAGTTTGCCATAGCTTCCTCACGGGTGATGTCGGTTACATCTCTGTCACCTACATGTCCTATATCGTGATTGCCTGCGGCAGTGATAACGGGAACGGTGCTGTATTTTTCAAGCAGGTCATAATATTTTGCAAGCGAGGGCTCGTCTGCATAGTTTGTTATATCACCTGCAACAACAACCGCACTGATATCCGCCTTTGCAAAACGGAGATTTGTGAAGCCTGATGCCATAAACATCTGACGGAAAAGCTCTTTTTCCTCAATATGCACATCGGAAATAAGTTCAACTGTCATCTGACAGTCATCCTCTGCATTATCAATCACGGGAAGTTCAAGCCCTGCATAAGGGATAACCGTCAGTATGATTGCCATTAAGAATGCAGGGAAATTATTGATAATAGAATTAAAAACACTCATAAATAAACCTCATATTTTACTGTTTTTTGTTTCCGCAATTGGGGCAGAAATTACCTTTATTTACATTACCGCAGGAACAGGTCCATTCGGCATCAGGCTTTTTGTTTCCGCAGTTGGAGCAGAAATTACCTGTTACCTCATTTCCGCAGGAGCATTTCCATGAACCTGCAGGAGCCGGCTTCTTATTTCCGCAGTTGGGACAGAAGTTACCTGTTGCAGTGTTTCCGCAGGAGCATTTCCATCCGTCAGCGGCGGGAGCAGGTGCGGGGGCGGGTGCCTGCTGTGCCTGATACTGCTGCTGTGCCATTCCCTGCTGGAAAAGAGCTGCAGTATTTCCCATCATATTTCCTGCCATACCCATTCCCATAAATGCATTCACTGCACCGTTTGGGTTGTTTGCAGCGTTCATAGCGGCATCTGTCATACCTGTGGTCTGATATCCGCCTGCAAGCATGGGATCGGACATAATGATTGATTTCTTTATTCTCTGGATTTCGTCCTCGTCTTCCTTGGGAGCATTGAGGGCATTGAAGCTTACATTTTCAATCTTAACGCCTCTCTGAAGCTTCCACTTTGAAGCCATTGCCGTGTCAATTGCTTCGCAAAGCTCTGTCGTGTGAGCAGGAATTGCGCTGTAACGCACACCCATTTCGCTCATCTTTGCAAAGGCTGGCTGTAAAGCATTAAGGAAGTCAGACTTCAGCTGCTCCATGATGGTTTCTTTTCTGTATTCGTCGGCAACATTACCTGCAATATTTGTGTAGAAAAGAAGGGGGTCAACGATACGGAACGTGAACATACCGTTGCAGCGAAGTGTTATTTCGTAGTCAATATCACGCTTGGGGTCAATAATTACTCTGAAAGGAATGGGAGCCTTTGTGCCGAACATATTGTTCATTATTTCTTTTGTGTTGAAATAGTAAACTCTCTGATCCTTTGCGGGCTCACCGCCGAAGGTGAAACGCTTACCGACTGTTTTGAAGGTTTCCTTAAGGCTTTCACCGAAGCTGCCTGAAAAGATTGAAGGCTCGGTTGAAGCATCATAAGTAAACTGTCCGGGTTCTGCACAGACCTCGACTACCTTACCCTGCTCAACGATGATCATACACTGACCGTCGGCAACAACGATGCCTGAGCCTGATGTGATAACATTATCACTACCCTTTGTGTTTGATGAACGCCCTGAAACATTCTTCTGTCCTTTAACTATAAGTACATCTTCACTTATGGAATCACAGGTGAAAAATTCTTTCCACTGATCGGCTAAAACGCCTCCGAGTGCCCCGATTCCTGCTTTAATAAGACCCATAATTATTTCTCCTTTCGGTTATTTGAAATTTTTATTTAACACATAAAGTGTAATAAACTTGTTGTTATTCCCTGTCAATAGGCTTATAGGCTCCGCTTGAATAGGGATTTTTGTTTTCCCTTTGCTTTTCAGGCATATTTCCTACCCTGTTGAGTGCAAACAGAAGCGAGGTTCTTGCAAGAACTACGAGAATCCAGAGCATTAATGCCCCGAATGTCCACCAGAGTGAAATATTGAATATGAAATGAAGCACGAAGCATATCACCGCAGGGATTGCCCACTCAAGGTTAAAAAGAAGATTTATAAAGAATGACAGCAAAAATCCACTGTCTTTTTTTACCCACTTCATTTTTTCACCCCTTTTATTCATCAACAATAAGTCTGCCTGAGACACTTCTTTCAAGCCCCGGATGAACAGAAAGATATTCGTCAAGAATCTCACGGCAGGAGGTGGAAACCATTCTCGGCTTGCCGTTCCGTGAAACCTCTTCAAGTGAAACTGAAAAGAAGCTTTCAAGATTTTTGAAATGGAAATGCTGAAGACCAACCTTGTAAACTCTGTCGTCGAAAACCGGCTCACCGTCAAGGTCAAATCTTGTGAATTCGTGCTGTGATTTACTGTATCTGACTCTCATACCCGTTGAAAGCTGATAGAATTCACAGTGCTCTCCCTGCCATACCTCGTCACGAAGCATAAATTTTATCATCCTCTTAAGCTGAGCACCCGTTACACGTATCATATAAAGGGGATCATCATAGGGGAAGCATTCGCAGATATCGGAATAGAGAATTATCGGTCCGATTTCGGTATTTCTTACACTACCCGAGCCCAAGAGCATAATATCAAGCCC
>JAZNRX010000224.1:0-7105 GCA_045590915.1 Acutalibacteraceae bacterium
GGAATTCGGAGCTTCTGTTATGACGGGTTTTTCTTCCTGAACGGGAATTTCCTGTGAGGGAGCTTTCTTAACGGGAATTTCCTGCCTGATTATCTCCTGACGGGGAGAGCCCTGTACAAAAGGTGCCTGCTCGGAAACTGCTCTTATTCCTGTTCTTTTCAAAAGCTCTATTTCCTTTTCCAGCTTTGCTATTCTGGCTCCCAGTGCCGCGGCAGATTCGTCTGTTTCGGGACGGGTGAGCCTTATAAGTGCCATTTCGGCTTCAATTCGTCTGTTCTGTGTTTTTCTCATAGCCTCTGTAGCCGAGGTGAGAATATTAAGTGCATAAAGCACCGTTTCCTTGGGGAACAAATCCGATATTTCTCTTATTTCCTGCAGTTCCTGTGCAGTGCAGACAAGAAGATTTTCGGGATTTTGCACCGTTTTTACTATAAGGAAGCTTCTGAAGCGGTCTACAAGCTCTGCAACAAGCCTTTCCGTATCGCAGGAGCCCTTGTGAAGCTCGTCCAATATCATAAGGCATTTTGCCGTATCTCCTGAAGCGATAGCCTTGATAAGTGCATATATATGCTCTCTGCCCATAAGTCCCGCCGAAGATGAAACCGTATCAACATCCACAGAATTGCTGACACTTATACATCTGTCAAGAAGTGACAGGGCATCTCTCATTCCGCCGTCGGCAATTCTTGCTATAAGCATCGCCGCATCGTGAGAAAGCACTGCGCCCTCCTCGGTGGCAACATACTGCAGTCTTGCCGCAATATCCGAGGGCTCAATTCTTCTGAAATCAAATCTCTGACAACGGGAAAGTATTGTGGAGGGTAATTTATGGACTTCCGTTGTGGCAAGAATAAATTTAACGTGTTCGGGCGGCTCTTCAAGAGTTTTCAGAAGTGCATTGAAGGCTTCAATGGTAAGCATATGCACCTCGTCAATGATGTAAACTCTGTACTTTGCCTGCGAAGGCGTAAAGTTGACCTCATCCTTGAGAAGTCTTATATCATCAATACTGCGGTTGCTTGCTGCATCTATTTCAACAATATCAAGAACACTGCCCGCATCAATACCCCGACAAAGCTCACATTCATTACAGGGATCGCCGTTTACGGGATTGAGACAGTTTACCGCCTTGGAAAATATTTTTGCACAGGTGGTTTTACCCGTACCTCTCGAGCCTGTAAAAAGATAGGCGTGAGAAAGTCTGTTCTCCTTGACCTGTGAAGAAAGCGTCTTCGTAACCTGAGGCTGTCCGATAACATCAGCAAAAACCTTAGGCCGCCATTTGCGGTATAAAACCCTATAAATGATAATCACCCACCAGATTGAAGTAACAAGTAAGAGGTAATAGCGACACTGTCGGAAGGGCTCCGCCCTTGAATTATACAGAGAGTCAGCGGAACAAGCAGTAAAACGGCTTTTTCAACTTATTCACTATTCACTATTACTTCTTCCCTATTTTTGTTCCGTCTGCAGAACAAAAAATTTTGCCTCTGTCACACGGCGTGCAGGCGGACTGTGTCGCACGGGCTGACCGCTTAATGCTGCTCGGTTCCCCGCCTGACATGGTTCGCGGCGCTCCGTCGCACAGGACCAACACGCCGCATGACAGAAGCAAAATCCAAAAATAGTTGCTGTATTTATATAGCCTTGTTATTATATAATAAAAATATTCATTTTGCAAGTGTTTTTTTCAACACGCGGAAAATTACTCCGCATATCAGAAAAAATCCGTAAAATATAAATCTTTCCTGAATTTTTAAATGCAAATATGTACTTTTATTCCGCTTGTAATTGAGTTATAATTTTTATATGACATTTACGGAAAACGGTGAAGCCATGAAATATAAAAATGTAGTCAAAGGGGAATTTATTTCCCGCCCGAACCGATTTATTGCAATAGTAAAAATCAACGGTGAGAATCTTTCAGTCCATGTCAAAAACACCGGAAGATGCAAGGAGCTTCTTATATCGGGGGTGACGGTTTATCTCGAAAAATCGGAAAATCCTTCAAGAAAAACCGCATACGATCTTATTGCTGTTGAAAAGAAAACAAAAAACGGGACAATACTTATAAACATAGACTCACAGATTCCCAATTTGTGTGCCGCTGAATTTCTCCCCCAATCAAAGCTTTTCCCGAAAAATGTTAAAATCAGAAGAGAGGTCACCTACAAAAATTCAAGATTTGACATTTTCGCGGAATATGAGAACAAAAAAGCATTTATTGAGGTCAAGGGGGTTACGCTTGAAAAGAACGGCAAAGCACTTTTCCCCGATGCCCCTACGAAAAGAGGAATAAAACACGTAAAGGAACTTATAAGTGCAAAGAAAGAGGGCTTTGAGGCATACATATTTTTCGTTATTCAGATGACAGGAATTCACAGTTTTTCACCAAACAGTGAAATGCATCCCGAATTTGCCGAGGCTCTTAGGGAAGCCGAAAAAGCAGGTGTAAAAATCCTTGCTTACACCTGTGAGGTCACCCCAAATGACATCAGAATAGCCATTCCTGTTGAAACGATACTGAACTAAAATCCGACATTTTTGCATTATGCCAAATTTCTGTTGATTTTTTTGTATAAATATGATAATATATTATGACTAAATTTGTATCGGAGAAAGATATGAACGAAGAAAGACTTCTGAAAATCATAGATATATCCTCTGACGGCGAAGTAACGGACAAGGTTGAGATGGACACCACCTGTATATATTACGGAACTCCGGACAATTATACCGTTGAATTTGATGAAATTTTTGCCGAGGATATGAAAAGCCACACTGTGCTTCGTGTAAAAAACGGAAATTCAGCACATCTTTTAAGACAGGGCTCAATAAATACCGAGCTTATCATTGAAACAGGCAAACGCCACAACTGTGCATATGCCACCCCCTACGGTGAGCTTATGGTGGGAATAACCGCACAGGACATTATAAGCGAAGCCGAAAAAGAATCATTAAAGCTTAAAATGTACTACACAATAGATTTCTACGGTGAGGTCAATCAGACAAAGGAAATGACAGTAATCGTCGGAAAGAAAACTAAGGAAGGAAACAGTTAAAATGAGCGTACTTGTAAAAAAAGCAGAAGCAGGACTTCAGGCAGCTGTTGAAAATGCGATAAAAAAAGCTATTTCAAAGGGTGAACTTCCCGAAGCTGAAATTCTCCCCATAAAAACAGAAATTCCCGCTGACACAAAAAACGGTGACTATTCCACAAATGCCGCAATGGCACACGCAAGAGCCTTCCGTATGCCTCCCGTAAAAATTGCACAGGCAATTACGGAAAATCTTGAGCTGGACGGAACATATTTTGAAAAATGTGAAATTGCGGGAGCAGGCTTCCTCAACTTCACGCTTTCTGATAAATATTACAGTGAAATCCTCAAGGATGTTCTTACAAAGGGCGAAAGCTACGGTCATTCCGAGCTTTTCAAGGGCAAGCGTGCTCTTGTTGAGTTCGTTTCCGCAAACCCCACAGGCCCTATGCACGTAGGCAATGCCAGAGGCGGTGCTATGGGTGACTGTCTTGCAGAGGTTCTCTCATGGGCAGGCTATGAAACAGAAAGAGAATTCTATATAAATGACGGCGGAAATCAGATTGAAAAATTCGGACTTTCACTTGATATACGCTACCGTCAGCACTTCGGTGATACCATAGAAATGCCCGAGGACTCCTATCACGGACAGGACATCATCGACCATGTTACGAAATTTGCTGAAATCTACGGTGACAAATACATTTCAGCCACCGAGGAAGAAAGAAGAAAAGCTCTTGTAGACTATGCACTTCCTCTCAACATAGAAGGACTTGAAAGAGACCTTCTCAAATACAAAATCAAGTATAACACATGGTTCAGAGAAAGCACACTCCACAATTCAGGTGCCGCAAAAAAGGTAGTGGACCTTCTTACAGAAAAGGGCTATACCTATGAAAGCGAAGGTGCTTTATGGTTCAAAGCAGAAAGCTTCGGCTGTGACAAGGACTTCGTTCTCAAGCGTTCCAACGGCTTCTTCACATATATAGTTCCCGACATCGCATACCATTACAACAAGCTTCAGGAAAGAAACTTCGACCTTGCAGTTGACATTTTAGGTGCTGACCATCACGGCTATGTGCCCCGTCTCAAAGCCGCATTACAGGCTCTGGGCGTGTCTCCCGAAAGACTTCAGGTTGTACTTATGCAGATGGTCCGTCTTGTAAAAGAGGGCGAGGTAATAAAGGCTTCAAAGCGTTCAGGCAAGGCAATAACCCTTGTTACACTTCTCGAAGAGGTGCCCATTGATGCCGCAAGATTTTTCTTCAATATGAGAGAAGCAAACTCTCACTGTGACTTCGACCTTGACCTTGCAGTTGAGCAGAGCTCACAGAATCCCGTTTACTATTGCCAGTATGCACACGCAAGAATTTGCTCCATTTTCAGAAAAATGGAAGAAAACGGCACGGCAGTATGCACCGACGGTGAAATTGCAGACGGACTTCTCACCCACGAAACAGAAAAGGAGCTTATCCGCTTTATCGCATCTCTCACAGGAGAAACAGAGAATGCCGCAAAGCTTCTCGATCCCTCAAAGCTCACAAGATATGCAGTTGACCTTGCAACACTGTTCCACAAATTCTATAACGCCTGCCACTGCGATATAGAAGACGAGGCATTAAGAAATGTCAGACTCACACTCTGCAAGGCAACAGCAACAACCCTCAGAAATGTCCTCGGACTCCTGAAGGTAGACGCACCAGAGAAAATGTAAATCATAATTTAGCAGTCGCAGACTGCTAAATTATGATAATTCGGAATTCGGAGCAGTGTCATAAAGGTGTTAATTTTCGCGTTTTGTGGAAAATTTTCGAAAAAAGAGTATAAATGCTTAAAAAGTTTAAAGCTTCTTTCTCCGCATTCCGAATTTTTAACGGCTCAAGCCGTTAAGTTATGATTTATGGTGGTGATTTTATGAACGACACAGAAAAAACTGTCGCACAGAATAAAAAGGCTTATCACGATTATTTCGTTGAAGAAACCTATGAAGCAGGGCTTGAGCTTTACGGTACAGAGGTAAAGTCCATACGCGAGGGCAGAGTAAATCTCAAGGACTCATGGTGTCACATCAAAGACGGTGAAATTTTTGCATACGGAATGCACATTTCTCCCTATGAAAAAGGCAACATCTTCAACCGTGATCCCTTAAGACCGAAAAAGCTTCTGATGCATAAAAGAGAAATAAATAAGCTCTTCGGACTTATGAAGCAACAGGGCTATGCCATCATTCCCTTAAGCGTATATTTCGTAAAAGGCAGAGCAAAGCTTAAAATCGGGCTGTGCAAGGGTAAAAAGCTCTATGATAAACGCGAGGATGCCGCAAAAAAAGCCGCCAACCGCGACATAGAACGCTCAATGCGTGGCGACAAAAACCAATAAAATACAGTTGATTTCCAAAAGAAAATAATATATAATTACTTTCCCGAAGAATTTAAACACAAACAATTCTTCAACATCCGACGAAGTCGGATATATAACACCTGCGAAGCAGGTATATCACTCTGCCGAAGGCAGAATATCACATTTTGCAACACAAAATATATCACTGAATATTTGCTTTGCAAATTTTCCATGGGGGCGAAAGGATTTCGACGGGGAATCCGAGTCTTGATAAGCGAGCAGTGGCGGGGCACCACTATAAAAGCTTCACGTTATAAAATAAATGACAACAATAAAGCAGTTTTAGCTGCTGCTTAATTGCAGCTGCCGTCATTCCCGAGAGTACCGCGGCTCGGTGCGTGGCGTCATGTAGCGGTGAACGTGAATGAGAAATAGCCTTGTATTTCATCACGCATTAAAGGGCTGGTTTTCTTCGGAGTGTGTTGCTTCACGCCAAAGAAAACGAGATTAAACAAGCAACTACGCTCGTAGAAAGTTGGGAGGAAGGTTTTTCGGACAGGGGTTCGACTCCCCTCGCCTCCACCAAACAAGAGTCAGACGAACACTGACTCGCTCACACGGAACATTGTTCCACCAAAAGCAAATAATCCGAAACTATTGCCAATCGGCGACGGTTTCGGATTTTTTGTTTATATATGATATTCAGTTTCGGTACTTAGCAATAATAATTTCGGTAGCGGCTTCCAAAAATAAATCCGTACATTCGACTAACCTCTTGTTATAAGGTAAAATGTAATTACCAAGCAACAGGAGGTTTTGTTATGGAAAGAAAGACAAAAATTAAGTTCACTGATTTTGAGTGTAATTTGCTTATCAATGGCATGAATGAGTTCCGCAATATGCTTTTGGCAGAAGATTTACCTACTGAAGATGTTGATGAACTGTTGTTGAAAATCATCGATAAAAGCGGATTTTGAAAGTGGTGATATTATGTCTAATATCATAGAGGATTTCTATTACGGTAACATTGAGCCACAAGAAGTTAATTCTGAGCTAACACCTAAACTCAAAAAGAAACTGAGTAGCCTTGCAGATAAAGAAGAACAATTTGCTGCAAGATTGAACGCTGAGGATAAGGAGCTGTTTCAAAATTATGTCAGTGCTTACATTGAATTTTCAACAGTAAGTAATGCTGACAGCTTTATAGCAGGATTCAGACTCGGTGCACGCTTCACCTACGACACTTTTATCGACAACAAGAAAGGATGAATATTATGGCAAACACTAATATTAGTTTATTCATTTTCGATATTTTTATGAAATGAAATCTAAAAACAAAATCTTACATATCAAAATTAAGGACGGTGAAAAAATGCTTTAGTAAAAAATAAAATCACAAAAATCAAAACAAAAAATGTAAAGAAAGGACTTGAAAAATTTTATGGTAAACGAAAAAATTGAATATCTAAATCTTGATTTGCTTCATCCCTTTGAAAATAATCCGTTTCAGAGTGTTGATGAAAAAGAGTATGACGAGCTTCGTGACAGTATTATTGATTTCGGAATCATTACTCCATTGATTGTAAATAAGTCGGATGACGGTTATGAAATCATCTCCGGTCACAGACGATGGCAGATTGCAAAGGAATTAAAACTTGCAACTGTTCCCGTTTATGTAAGAGATTTTTCAAAAGAAGAAGCGGTAATAAATTTTGTTGACTGCAATC
>JAZNRX010000225.1:0-5615 GCA_045590915.1 Acutalibacteraceae bacterium
CATCATCAATGAAATTGAAGCACAGGTCTCTGCGTATGCGGTATCATTGGGAAGATCGTATGGAACGGTAAATGCTTCGCCGTGATGGCTTGAGCCGATACCGCCCGTGACATACATTTTCCTGTTTATAATATCATCAAACAATGCCTTGCAGGCATCTAAAAGCTCTGTGTCCCCAGTTTCCTTTGCGGCATCAGCCATACCGGAATAAAGATAACAGGCCCTTACACAATGTCCCATTGCTTCCTTTTGCTCACGCACGGGAAGATGGCTCTGATTATAAGAGGAATTACCCCAATCAAACATATACTCCTCTCTTTTACCTCTTTCATCTATGAAAAACATTGCAAGCTCAAGATATTTTTTATTATCTGTCAATCTGTAGAGCTTTATAAGTGCAAGCTCAATTTCCTCATGTCCAGGTGTTACGAAGCCTGCTGATTTTTCTTCACAGAAAACCTTTATTACATAATCAATATATTTGTCAACAATCTTAACAAGTCTGTCACAGCCCGTCGCCGTTTTCCATGCAACCGCCGCTTCGATAAAATGACCGAGACAGTAAAGCTCATGATTATCTCTTATCTTAAAACGCTTTTCGGGAAAAACGACAGTGTGAGCAATATTGAAGTAACCGTCGGAACACTGGTTTTTTTCCATTAATGAAATCAGCTCATTAACATTTTCTCTGAGCTCGGGCACATCCTCTTTTCCGAGAATATAGGCAACGCTTTCCATCCACTTTGCCACATCCGAATCCCAGAAAATATGAGGCTTCGGAACCTCAGAGCCTTCCTTCCAGTTAAATTTAAAGGCTTCAAATCTTCCTGTATCAATAAAACGGTCACGAACAGAATATATCGTAACCGTCTTGTTAATATCAATACGGCTCTTCCAAAATCCTTCTTTTATATCTACATCAAGATAAGAAACGGGAGTTAAATTTTTCATACCGCACCTCTATTTTATTTTTGTTATTCTGTTTCCTTTTACGCAGTATGCATTTTTTGCAAGCTCAATCAAGGGAGCATCATTTTTAGGTGAATCCGTGTAAAAATTATCAATTTCTGCATCAGGAAACGCCTCAAGAAAAGCGGGAACCTTTCTTGAACGCATACAAAGCCGTTCAATTTTTCCGCTTTCCTCATTGATAATACTGCCGACACAGTGTTTTATTCCCAATCTTTTACAGATTTCATCCATAGTACATTCCGGAGAGGCGGTTACAATGACATCGTCCTCCTTTTGAATTTCCTTATAAAAGGGTTTAATATTCTTCATATGCATATCCCAGAAAACAACTGCATCTGCACGGATATCGGGAATACTCTTAAAATAATCCTCAACAAAGGGAGCATAATCCGAAAGTGCCTGTTCAACGGTAATCTTGCCCATTTTATACTTAAGCAGTGCATAAAACACTTTTGGGATGTACTTTACAAGATAGGGAGTCTTTTTTATGTAGAAGAAAAAGAAGTGAAGAACACTTTCACCGTCATAAATTGTGTTATCGAAATCGTATACGTTCATCCTGCATTCTCCTTGAATGAATACTGCGAAATATCAATAAACACATCTTCATCAGCAAGAGTTCCTGTTTCAAAGGATGTAATTTTCCACATAACAGTCAGTTTATTGTCATTATCATATGCTTCGCATTTTGCGGCAAAGCCGAATTCGGCATCAACCCACACGTAAACAGACTGCGTGAGCTTTCCGCCCTGATACGCACGCTGGATATATTTGTGGCACTGTCTGCCTCCGACCTCCTCATCGTACATGTAAAGCACATTACTCTGAGAGGGAAGCTCGGGGCTTAACACCGTAAGCTTCATAAACATACTTGAAAGAGATGAAAAGCTTTTGTCCTTGAGCACGGAGTGAACCTGCTCTTCCTCATTATCTATGATAACATAGTAATCCGTATCCTTACCGTTTGCCTTATAGTAAAGAACAGATTTTGTATCCACATATTCAACGGTAAAAGCACTTTCCGCTTTTTTTTCATTAATTTTCATAGTTGAAATACTCTGCTCGGGATTATAATATTCGTAGCTTACGCTGAAATTTTTCTGCCATGAGTTATCCACATCAATTTTTTCATTGAGTGTACCGTCATCGTTTTTTGAGGTTGTATTTTCACTGTCCGAGCCCGACGGTGTGTACTCATATCCTGTCGTTGTCTCCTCCCCCGCATCATCTTTACACGAGGTTAAAGAAGCGATACAAACAATCAATATTACAGCCAAAAGCAAGGAAATAATTCTTCTGAAATTCATAAACTCCTCCGAAATCAAGTTCTTCTAACATATTATTATAATTTATTTCGTTTGTCAAATATAAATAAAAAAACTATTGTTATTAAAGGAAATTTGTGATAGCATATAGTAAAATATTAAACTGAAAGGATGTCCGAATTGAAATATCAGATCATTAAGAACATTCATAACAATTTTGGCGTTTTTGAAAAAAATAAGCTCACACCCAGAGCATATGCGATTGCTTACGGCAATTCGGAAGCATTGAAGGATATGTGCTTCAAAAAAGAACGATATAATTCCGATATGGTGACCGTGCTTTCAGGTGAGTGGAATTTCAAATTTTATAAATCCATAAGTGCTGTACCCGATAAACTTGATACGGCAAAAACAAGGTTTGACACAGTAGCCGTTCCGTCAGACTGGCAGAGAACCGGCTATCAGGAACCCGTATATCTTAACTGTCCTTATGAAATCAAGACAATTGCCCCTTCAATTCCCGAAGATATGCCCGTAGGTGTTTACAGGAAGACTGTTGAAATAGAAAAGCTTTCAGCAAAGCATATTATTTCCTTCCTCGGCGTATCAAACAATCTTTCTCTTTACATAAACGGCAAGTTTGCAGGTTATTCGGAGGGAAGCCACAACACAGCTGAATTTGACATTACTACCCTTCTTACCGAAGGCAAAAATGAGCTTTTGCTTGTTATGTTCAAATGGTGCAACGGTACCTTCCTTGAATGTCAGGATATGTTCCGTGAAAACGGAATTTTCAGAGATGTTCTCCTCTATAATTATCCTGAAAGCTATCTCTATGATTTCGAAGCCGTAACAGAAAAAGCAAAGAAAGGCTATAATCTTACGGTAAAGACAGTTCTCGGTGAAAATAAGGCTTGTACCGTTAAGGCAGAGCTTTTTGATAAGAATAAAAATCTTATTGCCGAAAAGGAAGTCAAGGGCGAAAAAGAAATTTCCTTCAAGGGACTTGATGTTGCTGAATGGAATGCAGAAATCCCCACCTGTTATGCCCTTTATCTTACCGTCATAAAAGACGGAAAAGAAGCTATGACAGTCAGACAGTTTGTCGGCTTTAAGACCATCAGAATTGAAAACGGAATTTTCTATGTAAACGATAAGCCCATAAAGGTCAAGGGCGTAAACCATCACGATACAGACCTCTACAAAGGCTATTCTATGTCATCCGAGGATATGGAAAGAGATGTCCGTCTTATGAAGGAGCTTAACTGTAACGGAGTTAGAACATCTCATTATCCTCCCGATCCTTATTTTATCACTCTTTGCGACATCAACGGTCTTTATGTTATTGACGAGGCAGATATAGAAACCCACGGCTGCGGTGAAATGTTTGACGATGTCAGCAGAATAAGCCACGACCTCAAATGGGCAAAGCATTATGTGGACAGAGTGAAAAGAATGTATTTCCGTGACAGAAACCATCCGTCTCTTCTTATGTGGTCACTGGGAAATGAAGCAGGCGGCTATAAATGCCACGATAAATGCTATCAGTTCCTGAAATCCACAGGCACTCCAATTCCCGTGCATTATGAAGGAGTTGTCAGAACAAAGCGTTTCCACTATGATGTAATCTCCGAAATGTATACATCAACAGAAGAAATCGAAAAGATGATGCAGAATAAGAGAATCAGATCATACGAAGACAAAAAGTATCTCTGCAAGGAATATTCGAAATATCCCTTCTATCTGTGTGAGTATGCTCACGCTATGGGTGTCGGCCCCGGCAACCTTGAGGAATACTGGGATTTATTCTACAAATGGGATAATTCCATGGGCGGCTGTATCTGGGAATGGGCAGACCACGCTGTTTACCATGACGAAAACGATAAGAAGTATAAATATACATACACCTACGGCGGAGACCACGGTGAAAAGCAGCACGACGGTCACTTCTGTGTTGACGGACTTATGTATGCCGACAGAAGACTTCACACCGGTGCAAAGTGTATGAAGGTTGTTTACAGACCTGTCCGTGCTGAGTATAAGGGTGACGGTGTATTTACTTTCACCAACACAAACCGCTTCCGTAATTCTTCCTACATTGCGACAAAATATGATTATCAGATAAACGGAATAACAGAGGCAACCGGTGAAATTTCTCTTGATATTGATGCTATGAAGTCGGTTGACATCAAGCTTTCCGATGTTAAAATTTCAGACGGAGCCGACTGCTATATCAATTTTATTTACACCGATAAGGAAACAGGTCTTGAAATTGCGGTTGAACAGTTAGAGCTTGCCGTTTCCGACTGCGAATATGACATTGAAATCGGAAGCAGAATTTCCGCAGAATCAGAAAACGGAATTCTTACGGTTGTTTATGATAACGGCAAAGCTGTTTTTGACGGAACAACGGGTGAGCTCACCTCTTATATCGTAAACGGCAAAGAAATTCTCAACACCTCCCCCACAGAAGAAAAAGGAATAAACCTTAATCTTTACAGGGCACTAATTGACAACGATGCAAGAATGCGTGACAAGTGGGCTGAAGGCGGACTTGACAAGCTGAAGAAAAATCTTGAGCATTTTTCCGCTTCAATAGAAGACGGCGAAATTGAAATTGATGTGCTTTACACAATGAAATTCAAGAGAAAGGCTATGTACAGCTGGTTCATCAAATATGTTATATCCTCTCTCGGTGCAATGGAAATAAAAACTGTATTAAGAAAGATAAATCCCGATGCAGTTTCCGATATTCCCCGCTTCGGTGTAACACTTGAGCTTGACAGAAGCTTTGACACTGCAGAATATTTCGGCAGAGGTGAAGCTGAAAATATGCCTGATTTCAAGGCACAGTCACCTGTGGGAATTTACGTTGCAAAAATAGCTGATATGTATGAGCCTTATGTATATCCGCAGGAAAACGGTATGCACTGCGACACCCGTTGGTTAAAGCTTTCCGACGGTGAAAATACTGTTGCTCTCTATGGCGATGCCCCCTTTAATTTCAGCGTTCACCACACCTCACAGTCTGCAATCAACAAGGCTGAGCATCAGGAGGATATCAGGGATATGAACACAACATATCTTGCCGTTGACGGCTTTACAAGAGGCATCGGCTCCTCAAGCTGCGGTCCCGATACAAGAGAGGAATTCAGACTTAATGCAGACAAGCTTATGGAATTCAGCTTTACAATAATCCCAACGAAAGGATAAAACTATGAGCTCTGAAATTTTTAATAATTCAGTATGGCTTACATATCCCGATACGGATGCAGTTCTTACGAGAACTGCATTCACATCGGAAAATATAAAGAATGCAACTCTTTATATTACCGCTTTGGGATATTTTGAAGCATATATAAACGGTGAAAGAGTTTC
>JAZNRX010000226.1:0-23676 GCA_045590915.1 Acutalibacteraceae bacterium
TTTCCGGAACATCTGCAGAAAAAACCGAAAAAGAACAACCCGTCAAGACGGTTGCTTCTGAGGAAAAAAGTGAATTTTCAGGAAATTATTTCTCTGATACCGTCAAAACCGATAAATATTCAAAAATAGACATTGCGGTTGATGACAGTGATGAGAAAAATTCAATAAATGAGAAGACTGAAATAAAAAACATTCCCGAAAAGCCCTTTTCGTTGCCCGAAAAAGAGGCTTCTGCGGTTTTTTGCGATACCTCGGGTGTGTTTATGAACACTGCATCAAAAGAAAGTGTTCTGGAGAGCCGTGACAGTCTTTACAAAAAGAATGACAAAAAGGAAGATACCCTTTCACCTTATACAGAAGATGACGGTAAAAAGGAAAAATCCGTAAGAATTGTGGGTGAGGTTTTCGGAACCTATATTCTTGTTGAGGAAGGGGACAAGCTGTTGGTTATTGATAAGCACGCGGCTCATGAGAGAATGATTTTCAATTCTCTTGCCGAGGGCGGCTTTTCTTCCGACTCCCAATACCTTCTCACTCCCGTATCGGTGTCTTTGTCGGCAAAGGAATATGCGGCAGTGCTTGAAAACAGAGAGGTTTTCGAAAAGGGCGGTTTTTCCGTTGATGACTTCGGCGGTGCTACTGTAATTGTAAGAGCCTGCCCCGTTGCATTACAAAAAGAAGATGTCTCTGCAATTATAACCGAAATGGCGGGAGAGCTTCTTCGGGGAAATATGCAGCCTGTTCCCGAAAAGCTGACATGGCTTTACCATTCAACTGCCTGCCGTGCGGCTGTAAAGGCGGGAGACAGACTGGATATGCTTGAAACGGATGCTCTTGTAAAAAGGCTTCTTGCGGATGACAGTATACGCTATTGTCCCCACGGAAGACCTGTTATGTATGAGCTGACAAAACGTGAAATAGAAAAACAGTTCGGAAGAGTGTAAATGAAAGAAACCCATAATAAAATTCCCGTAATTGCTGTGGTTGGTCCTACAGCATCGGGAAAGACCGCATTTGCGGTAGAGCTTGCAAAAATATATGATGCTGAAATAATTTCCGCAGACTCCATGCAGATATATAAAGGAATGGATATTGCCAGTGCGAAGGTCACCGAGGAGGAAAAGCAGGGGATAAGACATCATCTTGTTGATTTTCTTCCCTGTGATAAGAAATATTCTGTTGCATCCTTCATAAAGGATGCTTCTTGGGCAATAGAGGATATTGTTTCAAGAGGAAAAAGAGTTATAATCTGCGGCGGTACGGGACTTTATGTTGACAGTCTTTTGCAGAATATAGTTTTTGAGGAACAGCCCGATAATGAGGAAATAAGAAAAATGTTAAGGGAAAGAGCGGATAGAGAGGGCATTGAAGCTCTCTATAATGAGCTTTTACAGAAGGATCCCGAAACCGCCAATGCCTTACATATAAACAATGAGGGCAGAGTTTTAAGGGCACTTGAGGTTTTATATCTCACAGGTGAGAAGCCCTCTGTGCTGAGAGAACGCTCAAAAGCCTCTCCGTCTCCCTATAAGAGTGTTTATATCGGTCTTTTTTACCGCGACAGAAATGTGCTTTATGACAGAATAAACCGACGGGTTGATCTGATGATAGAAAAAGGTCTTGTTGAGGAGGCGAGAGAATATTTCTCTCTTTGCGAGGATTTCACCTCTGCTCAGGCAATAGGACACAAGGAAATGGCAGGCTATCTCACAGGTGAACTGACTCTTGAGGAGGCCGCCGAAAACCTTAAAAAAGCAACAAGGCATTATGCAAAACGGCAGATGACCTGGTTCAGACGAAACAGAGAATTACACAGTATATACTGTGATGACTATAAAAGCTCCGATGAAGCCGTGTCGGCAGCAGTAGATATAATCAACGGCAATTTATTCAACGAGGACGGTGATGCTGATTGAAAAAACGGGAAATCAGTACCAGAATAGATTTTGAAATAACCGATCCCACACTGAGAAAGGTGGGTGCGGCGGTAATTATTGTTCTTTGTATGTTTCTTGTGGTCTATCCCATTTTCAAGCTGAACGGAACGGGAAGTGCGGTAAAGACTCAGACCGCAGTTTCAAGAACTATCTACGAAACCATTGATGTTAAGGCATTTGCACTGAGAAACGAAACGGTGATTGACCATATGTATTCGGGTACTCTTGTCCATTCAGTTCCCGACGGTTCAAAGGTTGCCGTAGGCGACACCGTTGCAAAAGTATATTCCGACGAATTGAAGGCTGAATATGCTCAGAGACTTCTGGAGCTTGAAAAGGAAATTGAATATTACAGAAGTGTATCTCTCAATTCACAGGCAACTCACAGAACGGATATTGAGGTATATAACACCAATGTGACAAATGCACTGTTTTCAATGCTAAATACCATAGAAAGCAACGAGCTATCATCTGTTTATGAGCTTTCAAGAGAGCTTCGCGAGGCAATTACAAAAAAGCAGATGGGTACGGGACAGAAGGTGGATGTAACCCCCATAATCAATGAACTGACAAGGGAATATGACTCGCTTAAGAGCGTTGCGGCCCCGTCATCAAGTGTCAGTGTTGAGGGCTCAGGCTATTATGTCAATGCCGCAGACGGCTTTGAGGGTGCTTATGATTACAGGGATATCGAAAGTATAACTCCCGATGAGGTGGAAAAGCTTTTCAGTTTATCGCCTGCTCCGGTTTCAACATATAATGTGGGTAAGCTTATTACGGATTTTAACTGGTATCTTGTGTGCAATACCACAATGGAAAAGCTTGCAGGAAAAACGAAGGGCTCATATGTGAGCGTGGTTTTCGGAAGTTCTCAGATAGATGAGCTGAGAATGAAAATTGAAGCTATCAACACTCAGGAGGGAACCGATGAGGTCACTCTTGTTCTCAGCAGTAACATAATGAACGAAAGCATCGCACAGCTCAGAGACGTGGCTGTAAAAATCAAGGTCGGCTCCGTTTCGGGACTTGCTGTTGACCGTATGGCTCTGAGAACCGTTGACGGTAATAAGGGCGTTTATGTAAAGGTCGGAAATATCGTTGAATTCAGAAAGGTTCTTATAGAATATTCCGACGAAAATATAATTCTTTCGGGAGACGACGATGAAACAAGAGGTCTTCTGCAGCTTTACGATGAAATAATTCTGGAAGGGATGGATTTATATGACTCAAAGCTTCTCGACTGACGCATCCCTTTCATTCCTGACGGAAAACTATAAGGAAGTAACAGAAAAAATTGCCGCCGCCGCAATAAAATCGGGAAGAGCCCCGTCGGATGTCAGACTTATGGCGGTAACAAAAACCGTAAATCCCCTGTATATCAATCATATGATAGGTCTTGGAGCAGACCTTATAGGTGAGAACAAGGTTCAGGAGCTGTTGGGAAAGCTTGATTTTCTTAACACCGAAAATCTTGAAATGCACATAATCGGACATCTGCAGTCCAATAAGGTCCGAAAAATTATAAATACGGTCAGTATGATTCAGTCCGTTGACAGCATGTCTCTTATTGATGAAATATCAAGACAGGCTGTAAACAATAACAAAACAATGGAAATTCTCATTGAAGTAAACATCGGGGAAGAGGACTCAAAGACAGGACTTGACCAAAGCCTTCTTAATGAAACTGTATTCAAGGCAGTTGAAACCGAGGGTATTGCACTCAGAGGACTTATGAGCATTCCCCCCATATGCGAAGACGAGCTGTGTGCCCGTAAATATTTCGAAAAAACAAGACGGCTTTTTGAGGATTGCCGCTCTTCACTGGGAGATAAAGCGGATTTCAGTGTTCTCTCAATGGGAATGTCGGGAGACTTTGAAGCTGCTGTTCTTGAAGGCTCAACACTCGTCAGAGTGGGAAGCTCACTTTTCGGAGCGAGAAGATATTAACACGGTAAATAACCCCCTATATAATAATGTTATTAATTAAGAAAGGAAGTTACTATTATGGGTATAGGTGATAAAATAAAAAAAATACTCAATGTTGAGGACGGGTATTTTGATGAGGTGGAAGCAGGAGAAATTGAATATGAGCCAAATGCTCAGCAGGACTCCTCCCGTAAGAGCAATCAGGCATCCTCTTTTGAAAAAAGAAATGCCTCGGGCCATTCAACAAAGGTCGTGGATATTCACACAACGGCAAAGCTTCAGGTCGTTCTGAAAAAGCCGGAACGCTTTGATGAAGCAACTGCAATAGCAGATGAGCTTCTTGATAAAAGAACGGTTGTGCTTAATCTTGAGGCAACCCCCAAGGATGAAGCAGGAAAGCTTCTGTGCTTTTTAAGCGGTGTTGCATATGCAAACGGCGGAAAGCTGAAGAAGATTGCAAACAACACTTACATCATCACACCTTATAATGTTGATGTGATGGGTGACCTTCTTGATGAGCTTGAAAATAACGGAATGTTCTTTGTCTGATAAAATAAATGCGATAAGAGGAAAGGAAGCGAATTATTATGCTCAGTCCCGCACAGCTTAAACAGGTTGAACTCAGAAAGCTTGAAAATGATACTTATTCATCCCTTGAGGTTGATAAGTTTCTTGCCGATGTTATCGGTGATTATGAAAAGGTATTTGAAGAAAACGGCAATCTTATAAGAAAGCTCAGTGTGCTTGCCGCAAAGCTTGATGAATACAGAAAAGACGAAAATGTGCTGAGAGATGTTCTTCTCAATGCACAGAAAAGTGCTGATATGATTATCGCAACTGCCGAATCAAAGGCAGATGCCATTATTGTTGATGCCAACAATGCAGTAGGTGAAATTGTCAAGCAGGGTGACGGCATCATTGCAAATGCCAAGTCAAAGGCTGAGGCAATTACTGCCGCCGCAGAAGCAGAGTATACAAGTATAATTCAGTCAGCAAAGGTTATGGCTGACGGTTATCTTGCCGCTGCAAGAGAGTCTGCCGCAAATGTAACCGCAGAGGTTGAAAGCAGTGTAAATGAGCTTTTGGGCGATTGCGACGAAAAGGCCGCAAAAATGCTTGAGGAAGCAAAAATTTATTCCGAAAACCTTATTGCAGATGCAAAAAAGGAAGCAAGCGACACTCTTGAGAATGCAAAGACACAGGCAAAGGCAGAGCTTAAAAATGCACAGACTGAAGCCGCTGATACAGTGGGAAAGGCACAGTCAGAGGCTGAAAATCTTGTAGCAGATGCACAAATTGCCGCCGCTGAAATTACAGATAAGGCAATAGCTGATGCCAATGCCGTCAGAACCGAAGCACAGGAAAAGGCAACAGAGCTTGAACAGGCAGCAGAGAAATATTCATCAGAGCTTGTAAATTCATCAAAGGAGCAGGCTGATGAGATTTTAAGATCAGCCAAGGAAAACCTTGAAAAAGCAAAGGCAACCTCCACTCAGCTTATTGATGAGGCGGAAACCCGTGCCGTGCAGATGGTTGATGAAGCCAAAAAGCAGGCTGATGACCTTAACCGTGTAAGCACTCACAATTCATTTATTTATATAGAAGAAGCAAAGGCACGTGCCGAAGAGGAAGTAGCCGGGATAAAGGCTGATGCAAGAAAGCTCAATGATGAGGCAAAGGGAAATGCACAGGCAATTCTTGACGAAGCAAAGGCTTTAAGTATGCAGATTCAGACTGAAACACGCCTTGAGGCAGAAACACTTCTTGAAACAGCAAAGGCAAAGGCTCAGCAGATGCTTTCGGATGCAGAAAACACCGTTATGGCAACTCTCAATGAGGCAGACACAACGGTTGAGGGAATTCTTGATAAGGCAAAGGAAAAGAGCTCTGCTCTTATCAATAATGCAACAGAGGAAGCAAGAATTAAGGTTTATGAGGCAGACAAGAATGCAACTGCAATGATGGAGGAGTCAAGCAAAAAGGCAGCCGAAATGCTTTCAGGTGCAAAGCACGAATGTGAAAGAATGACTGCTCTTGCCACAAATCTCAAGGTTAAGCTTGTTGATCTTATAACATCCGTTGAAAAGAACTATTATATTGTTCAGAGTCAGTCAGTTCAGCTTCGCGAAAGCCTTGAAAAGCAGGTTGCCGCCAGTGAAGAAATGCTTGCCGCACAGAAGAGTGCCCTTTCGGTTCTTCCCGCATTTGAAGACGGCACGGATGTATTCAATTTCAATATGGATGCATATCTTGAGCCCATCTCAAAGGATGTTGATGTAATAAAAATGCTTTCCGTTTACGGTCTTTATAAGGAAAGAGAAACGGGTATTGACTCGGAAATCCTTTCCGCTCCCGTAATGGCAAATGACACAGCCGCAACCATCAAGGCATCCGCACAGATAGATGCACTTCTCGGTAAGAAAAAGGATAATGCAGTTTTCAATCCCGAGGAATTTGTTGCAGAAAACAACACAATGTCCGACCACTCCGATAAGGTTCTCACGGAAAAAGAGGAGACAGAGGAGGAGGAAAAGTCAGCAGAGCCCGTATTTACATCGGGAATTGATTACAATGCAGACGATTTCTCCATTATTGCAGATAATCTCAGAAATGCAATAAATGAGGTCGTTGAGGACAGAAACAATGAAATGGACGGCATTAAGGCTCCCGAAGAAGCTGCCAATGAAAATGTCCTTCCCGAAATTGAAGAAAAGGAAGCCGTTGCCGAGCTTCCCGAAATTGAGGAAATTCCCGAGGACAATTCGGAGTCCTTCTTAAAGTATACAGAAGCCGCTGACGAGCTTGAGGATTTTGAGGATTTCGGCGATTTCGGTGATTTCGGTGACGATGAGACTGCATCTGAGGTGACAGATGTTGACAGCATTGCCGCATCTCTTGCCGATAAGGTGAATTCAATGGTTGAAGAAAAGAATGCCGATGAAGAAGCAAATTCTGACGAGGGCAGTGAAATCAACAGCTTTGACATTGATTTTTCCGCGTTTGAGGATGATGAAAGCTCCGATAAGTCCCAGTCGGAAAATAAAAACGGATTTTTCAAGAAAAAGGGTAAAAAGAAGAAATAATTTTCAGTTATGCGGCTGAAATTATTTTCGTCGGAGGACCAAGGTTTGAAAAAGTATGATAAAAGAAAAATACTGACGCTGATTATTCAGCTTTTCTCTATGGTTGCACTGATAGCTGCTGACCTGTTCATCAAGAATATAGTTGTCAGCAATATCGCACTGTATGAGGAAGTCGGTTTTATAAAGGGACTTTTCAGCTGGACTTATGTTCAGAATACAGGTATGGCGTGGAGTATGTTTGACGGAAATCCGAAAATGCTTTCCGTTGTCACGGGTGCTGTTATTGCGGCAGTGCTCATTTTCCTCGCCTTGCCGAATAAACGTCCCCTCGCTTATGATATATGCATCCCTCTCATTGTTGCAGGCGGTGGGGCAAATATGATTGACAGAATAACAAGAGGCTTTGTTGTTGATTACATAAAAACGCTTTTTGTTGATTTTCCCGTCTATAATTTTGCAGATATTCTTATTACCTGCGGTGCCTTCAGTCTTATATTTTATCTGATTTATGAGATAATCCGCGACTCGAAGGCGGAAAAGAAAAAGAAGCTCAGTGAGGAAAAAAGCGGTGAATGAAGCAGTTTTTGAGGTTTCACCTCTTTATGACGGAGAACGCCTTGATAAGATAATTTCCTCGGAAATAGACACGCTTTCAAGAAGTGCCGTTCAGAAGCTCATTGATGACAAAGCGGTGACCGTCAACGGAAAAACCGTTTCCAAAAGTCTGAAAGTGAAATGCGGGGATACCGTAAGCGTTACAATTCCCGAGCCCACCGAGCTTAAGGCTGTTCCCCAGAATATTCCCGTAGAGATTATTTATGAGGATGATGACCTTCTTGTTGTCAATAAGCCAAAGGGAATGGTGGTTCATCCTGCCGCGGGAAATCCCGACGGAACACTTGTAAATGCTCTTTTATACCACTGTAAAGGCCGGCTTTCTTCAATTAACGGAGTTATCCGTCCCGGAATTGTTCACAGAATTGACAAGGACACCAGCGGACTTCTTATCGTTGCAAAAAATGATATGTCCCATACATTTCTTGCCGAACAGATAAAGGAGCACAGCTTTACAAGAATATATAAGGCGGTTGTTATAGGAAAAATGCCCAAAGAGGAGGGAACCGTCAATGCACCTCTGGGCAGAAGCCCCAATGACAGAAAAAAACAGGCTGTAAACGGTCTTAATCCCAGAGAAGCAATAACTCATTATAAGGTGCTTGAGCGTTACTCTGGCTACGATTTATGCAGCTTCACCCTTGAAACAGGAAGAACTCATCAGATAAGAGTTCATGCCGCGTCAATCGGGCATCCCGTTGCAGGTGATGGGGTATATGGGCCGCCCAAAAACAGTCTCGGTCTGGAAGGACAGTGCCTTCATGCCGAGACAATAGGATTTATTCATCCTACGACAAAGCAGTATATGGAATTTTCGGCACCTCTGCCCGAATATTTTATAAATACAATAAAGAAGATTTCAGAATAAAAGGAGTGCTTTACTTATGGAAAATTGTGAAAAGAAGCAGTTAAAGCTTAAAGCCGCCAATGTAAGAAAGGGTATCATAGAGGGTACCTTCAATGCAAAAAGCGGACATCCCGGAGGCTCGCTTTCAATAGCTGATGTTCTCACCTATCTTTATTTCAAGGAAATGAAAATTGATACAGAAAATCCCAAGTGGGAAAAGAGAGACAGACTTGTTCTTTCAAAGGGACATGCCGCTCCCGCTCTTTATTCGGTTCTTGCCGAAAGAGGCTTTTTCCCTGTGGAAGACCTTAAAACCCTCAGAAAGTCCGATTCCTACCTTCAGGGACATCCCAATATGAACTATGTTCCCGGTGTTGATATGAGCACAGGCTCTCTCGGTCAGGGCATTTCTGCCGCCTGCGGATTTGCACTTGCTTCAAAAATAGAAGGCAATCCTTATAATGTATATGCAATCTTGGGTGACGGTGAAATTGAAGAAGGTCAGGTATGGGAGGCATGTATGTTTGCCGCCGCAAAGAAGCTGAGCTGTCTTACCGTTATTGTAGACAATAATGACCTGCAGATTGACGGTACGGTTGAAGAAGTAAACTCTCCCTATCCCATTTCCGAAAAGTTTGCCGCCTTCGGCTTCAATGTAATTGAAATCTGCGGACACTGCTTCTCACAGATTGAAGAGGCTATTGAAAAAGCAAAGGCATGTGATGACAAGCCCACTGCTATCATTATGAAAACAGTTAAGGGTAAAGGCGTTTCGTTTATGGAAAATCAGGTTTCATGGCACGGAAGTGCCCCCAATGCAGAGCAGTATGCCGCCGCAATGGCAGAGCTTGATGCCGCAATAGAAGAGCTTAATAAGTAAGGGAGGACAAACAAATGGCTGATGTAATCAAAACCGCAACAAGAGATGCCTACGGAAAGGCTCTCGTTGAGCTTGGTGAAAAGAATGATAAACTTATAGTTCTTGATGCTGACCTTGCCGCCGCAACAAAGACTGGTATGTTCAAGAAGGCATTTCCCGAAAAATTCTATGACTGCGGTATTGCAGAGGGAAATATGATGGGTATTGCCGCAGGTCTTGCCGCTTCCGGTTATACCGTATTTGCAAGCTCCTTTGCAATGTTTGCCGCAGGCAGAGCCTTCGAGCAGATAAGAAACACCATAGGCTATCCCCACATCAATGTAAAAATCGGTGCAACACACGCAGGTATCTCCGTCGGTGAGGACGGTGCAAGCCATCAGTGCTGCGAGGATATTGCTCTTATGAGAACAATTCCCGGTATGACAATCATCAATCCCGCTGATGATGTTGAAGCCCGTCTTGCAGTGCTTGCCGCCGCAGAGCACGACGGCCCCGTATATATGAGATTCGGCCGCCTTGCCGTTCCGAGAGTTTTCGATGAAAGCTATAAGTTTGAAATCGGTAAGGGTGTATATCTTAACGAAGGCACCGATGTAACAATTATTGCAACAGGTCTTATGGTTGAAAGAGCTATGAGTGCTGTTGAGCTTCTTAAAAATGAAGGTATCTCCGCCGCACTTATAAATATGGCAACAATTAAGCCTATTGATAAGGATATTATCATTGATGCCGCAAAGAAAACAGGCTGTATTGTTACTGCAGAGGAGCACAGCATTATCGGCGGTCTCGGTTCTGCAGTTACTGAGGTTGTTGCAGAATGCTGTCCCGTTCCCGTAACAAGAGTGGGCGTTGAGGATGTATTCGGAAAATCAGGTCCCGCACTTGAGCTTCTCGAAATTTACGGTCTCAATGCACAGAATATAGCACATAAAGCAAAGAAGGCTATTGAGCTTAAGAAATAAGAGGTGTTACAATGTCCGCATTATATACTGAAGCAAAAAAGCTTTATTGTGCAATCGGTATTGATACCGATGAGGTTCTGAAGAAGCTTTCGGAAATTTCCCTTTCACTTCACTGCTGGCAGGGTGATGATGTAGGCGGCTTTGAAGCATCGGGAGAGCTTACAGGCGGAATTCAGGCAACAGGCAACTATCCCGGCAAGGCAAGAAATATGGAAGAGCTTATGGCTGATATTGACAAAACTCTTTCTCTTGTTCCCGGAAAGCACAGAATAAATCTTCACGCAATTTATGCCGACTATTCCGACGGTGTTGTTGAGCGTGATAAATTAGAGCCGAAGCATTTTGATAAATGGATCGAATTTGCAAAGGAGAGGGGACTGGGTATTGACATCAATCCCACGCTTTTCTCCCATCCTTTAGCTGCTGACGGACTCACTCTTTCCCATCCCGACGAAAATGTGAGACGCTTCTGGATTGAGCATTGCAAGGCAATAAGAAAAATCGGTGCATATATCGGTGAGAAGCTGGGCACCCCCTGTCTTAACAATATATGGATTCCCGACGGCTATAAGGAAACTCCCGCAGACAGAACATCTCCCAGAGCTCGTCTTAAGGCTTCTCTTGATGAAATTCTCTCTGTGAAATACAGCTCCGAATTCCTTGTTGACAGTGTTGAATCAAAGGTCTTCGGTATCGGTGTTGAGTCCTACACCGTAGGCTCCCACGAATTCTATATGAATTATGCCGCCCAAAACGGCTGTATGTGTCTTCTTGACAACGGACACTATCATCCCACGGAAAGCGTTGCGGATAAAATTCCCTCGATGCTCCTTTTCTCCGACAAGGTTGCTCTCCACGTAACAAGAGGTATCCGTTGGGATTCCGACCACGTTGTCGGCTATACGGATGAGCTTAAGGAAATTGCAAAGGAAATAGTAATTGCAGGGCCCGAAAAGGTTATTATCGGTCTTGACTATTTCGATGCAAGCATCAACAGAATTGCCGCATGGGTAATGGGTATAAGAAATATGCAGAAAGCACTTTTAGGTGCTATGCTCACTCCTCACGGAAAATTAGCTGAATTGCAGAATTGCGGTAATTTCACGGAAATGTTCGTTCTGGGCGAAGAAGTGAAATCCTATCCCGTGGGTGCTGTCTGGGATGAGTTCTGCGAGAGAAATAATGTTCCCGTAAGAGAAAATTGGTTGAATATTGTCAAGGATTATGAAAGCACAGTGCTTGCTGAAAGGAAGTAATTAAAATGAACAATGTACTTGAGCTTAAAGCCGTTGCTAAATTTGTTGATACCTGTAATCAGTCATGGCTTAAGGGCTGGAACGAAAGAAACGGCGGTAATATGTCCTACAGAATGAAGGACGAGGAGGTTGCCGCAATAAGCCATCTTTTTGAGGATAAAAGCGATTGGAGACCTATCGGTATCACAGTCAGCAATCTGGCAAATGAATATTTCACCGTTACAGGCAGCGGTAAGTTCTATATGAATGTTAAGAATGAGCCTGAAAATAATATCTGCATCGTAAGAATTGATGAAAAGGGTGAAAACTATAAAATTGTATGGGGACTTAATGAGGGCGGCGTTCCCACCAGTGAATTCCCCACACACCTTCTCAATCACTCTATAAAGAAGGAAAAAACAAACGGTCTTCACCGTGTAATTATGCACGCACATCCTGCAAACATAATCGCTCTCACATTCCTTCTTCCTCTTGAGGATAAGGTATTCACACGCGAAATCTGGGAAATGATAACAGAATGTCCCATCGTTTTCCCCGCAGGTATAGGCGTTGTTCCCTGGATGGTATGCGGTAGCTCCGATATTGCCGTTGCAACAGGGGAAAAAATCAAGCAGTTTGATGCAGTTATCTGGTCACACCACGGAATTTTCTGTTCCGGTGAGGATTTTGATGTTGCCTTCGGTCTTATGGATACCATTGAAAAGGCGGGTGAAATTCTTATTAAGGTTATGTCCTGCGGCGGTAAAAAGCAGTTCATTACCTCTGAGCAGATACTTGCACTCAGAGAGCCTTATAATGTCAATATTGACAAAACAATGCTTGAATAATTTACATATCTGACAAATATTTTTTAAGTATTGTAATACTGAACTTTTTATGATAAAATTATTAAAGTATAATAAATATTAAGGTTTGGTGAGATTATGGCAGAATATTGTCCTAAATGTAATTATAAACTCAAAATAACAGACTGGAAGCCCGAGTGTCCCAAGTGCGGTGTAAATGTTATGTACTACGGTATTGAAGACAGACTCCGTGAGGAAGCTGACAAGGCAGAATATCAGCACGCCAAGAGCCAGCCTAAATATGACAGACTTAAGTTCTCTCTTATCGGTCATCCTCTTGCAATCGTGAGACTTGTTCTCGGTCTTCTTCCCATCGTTGCAACTCTTCTTCCTATGGGAACGGTAAATTATGTTCTTCCTTATCTTGAGAAGAGTGCAAGCGTAAATCTTATTTCTATTGTTACCTTCATTATGGATAACGGCTTTGATGTGGACCTTCTTCTCAAGCTTTTCGGCTCCGAGCTTGTGGGCACGGGAATGATTTACTGGGCAGTGGCACTTGTAAGCCTTGTTCTTATGGTTGTTCTCACCCTTGTAGGTTTCTTCCTTCTCACTCTCTCCGCCGCAAAGAAGGGCATCATCAGAAACATCACAATTCCCTCAATCGGCATCGTTCTTGCAACAGTTGCTTTCGTGTTCTATAATCTTATGGTAAACACTCTCACAGCGGCTCTTCCCGGAATTTTCACAGGCTCCGTAAATCCCGCCGCATACATAGGTGCAGTTGCAATTTTTGTAGCTATGATCGTTATAAATGTTGTTTATAAGAAAAAGAACATTCAGGTTAAATATAAGGATGTATCGGAATTCCTTCTTCCTTACAATGAAAGACCTTCAACTCTTGCAAAGAAGGCTGAAAAAGAAGCAAACGCTTAAAAATTGTTAAGATAATCCGTCATCAGCTTTTTGATGACGGATTTTTTTTCGGAGGTAAATTATGGCTATAGTTTTTGACAGTGAAAAAAAGATTTTCAAGCTTGATACTCTGAATTCAAGCTATGTCTTTGAGATTTATCAGGAAAATTATCTTGTCCACCTTTATTACGGTGCAAAAATTCCCGATTATAACCTCAAGGATTTCCCCAACCGCAGAATGTATGCATCCTTCTCCGCATCCAATCCCCATATGGATGACTGGATATTCTCTGCAGACGTATATCCTCTTGAAATAGGCTGTAACGGCTGCGGTGATATGAGAATATCGTCACTGCAGATAAGAAATGCCGACGGAAATGCATCAACTGATATGAGATATGTTTCCCATAAGATATATAAGGGCAAGCCTGCTCTTAAGGGGCTTCCCGCACTTTATGAAAATGAAGAGGGCGAATGTGAGACTCTTGAAATTACAACAAGAGACTGTGTCACAGGTGCCGAAGCCATACTTCTTTATACTGTTTTTGAAAAATATTCCGCTCTCACAAGAAGCGTTATCGTAAAAAACACTTCCGACAAGTCCTTCGCAATAGAAAAGGTAATGAGCTTCAATCTCGATTTAATCGGCAAGGATTTTGACCTTATAACACTTTACGGCAGACACAACAATGAAAGAAACTTCGAAAAGAGACCTCTTGCCCACGGAAGACAGGGAATAGGCTCAAGAAGAGGCTCATCCTCTGCTCAGCAAAATCCCTTTATGGCACTTCTTCGTCACGGTGCAACTGAGGAGTACGGCGATGCATACGGCTTTAATCTTGTGTATTCCTGTAATCACCTTTGTGAAATTGAGGTGGACTTCAACGAAAGCTCAAGAATTATGATGGGTATTGATCCCTCCGATTTTTCATGGACACTTTCCCCCGGAGAAGAATTCTATTCTCCCGAGGCAGTTTTAGTATATTCCGATGAAGGTCTCGGAGGAATGAGCCGTACCTTCCATAAGTTATATAATAATAACCTTGTAAGAGGCCCTTGGAAGAAAGCAAAGAGACCGCTTCTTATAAATAACTGGGAAGGCACATACTTTGATTTTGATGATGATAAGCTTTTCAATATAGCGAAATGGGCAAAGGAAACAGGCATTGAAATGCTGGTTATGGACGACGGCTGGTCCGGTAAGCGTAACGATGACACCTGTGCTCTCGGTGACTGGGAGGTAAACGAAAACAAGCTCAGAGGCGGTATCGGAAGCCTTGTTTCAAGAATAAAGGGTTTGGGACTTAAATTCGGTATCTGGTATGAGCCGGAAATGATTTCTCCCGATTCAGAGCTTTTCAGAGCACATCCCGACTGGCATATCCATGTTCCCAACCGTGAAAGCTCTGTGGGAAGACATCAGTATGTCATTGATATGACAAGACAGGATGTAAGAGACTATCTTTTCAATAAAATGAGCGATGTTCTTGCCAATAATGACATTGACTATGTGAAATGGGACTTTAACCGCAATATCACCGAGGCCGGCTCTGCAATTCTTCCCCCCGAAAAGCAAAGCGAGTTCTTCCACCGCTTTATTCTCGGCACATATGAGCTTATGGGAAGACTGCTGGAGGCATATCCCCACCTTCTTCTTGAAAACTGTTCGGGCGGCGGCGGAAGATATGATCCCGGTATGATGTATTATTCACCGCAGATATGGTGCTCCGACAACACCGATGCACTGTCGAGAGTTGATATTCAGTTCGGCTCATCTCTTTGCTATCCCGCATCTGTTCAGGGTGCACACGTTTCAGCTTCACACCGTTCCGGTTATGAAACAAAGAGAAATGTTGCTATGTGGGGCTCCTTCGGATATGAGCTTGATCCCGCAAAGATAAGCGAAGAAGCAAGAGAAGAAATCAAAACACAGATTGCAGATTATCATAAATATTACGACCTTATCCATTACGGTGATTTCTACAGACTTATCAATCCCTGGGACGATCCCTACAGAGTCTCATGGGAATTCGTTAGCGAGGATAAGAGTCAGGCAATGCTGACAGTGGTTGTAAAATTCTTCAAGGAAGCAAGAAACTTCTTTATAAGGCTTCGCGGACTTGATGAGAGCAAGTATTACAGATGTGTTGAGGACGGCGAGATATATTCGGGTGCACTTCTTATGAAGGCAGGTCTTTCGATGTATCACTATCCCGTCGGTGACGGCGAAAGCTTCGCAATACATTTTGAAGAAGTGAAATAATAAAACTAAAACGGACAGGGCACCGATTTTTTCGGTGCCCCGTTTCTTTTAGGGTGTATTGCTCATAACAAATTCCAGTGTTCCGCCGCAAAGAAGCTCTGTAGCTTCAATTCTGAAATCCGTGATTTCCTTTTTGTTGAAGAAAACCGATTTCACATATATGTTTTCCTCAGTGTTGTTTTTGACGGATACTGTCAGTGTCTTCCCCGATGAAAGAGAAATCTCAGCTTTGTCAACAAAGGGGGAGCCTATAAGAAACAGCTTATGTCCGGCAAGAGGATAAATACCCAGAGCCGCAAAAACATAATAGGAGGAAAGTGCTCCCGAGTCATTGTTTCCGGGAATTCCGCCCCTGCCCTTCGTGAACATATATTTCATTCCCGCTCTTAAAACCTCACAGGTTCTGTCGTGACGGTGGGCATAAATATAAGAAAAGGGTGTTTCCGTGTCGGATTCGTTGTTGAAGCCCTCAAAGCGTCCCAGCTTCATTCCTTCTTCAACGGGAGCATAATTATGAGGATCTGTAGGCTGAACCGTATCTTCCTTGCCGTAACCGAAGAAGTCATCAAGAAGACTTATAAAGCCTTCCTTTCCGCCTGCAAGTTCAATTCTTTCGTCCATTTCAACCATCTGTCTGAAGGAATAATTATAATTTGTTCCCTCATAATAGGGACAGTCGGTAAGGAGAAGTCCCGTTTCAGAGGAATAGACATTTTTCCACTGTCTGCCGAGACCGGTGAGAACCTCATAAAGCGGAAGGTCGTTTTGTTCCTTTGCAATTTCTGCCGTCAGTAAGCAGGCATCAGCCATATCAAGCACAAAGGTATGTGAAATGCATCTTCCGTTTTCGATAAAGTCCTTTTTGTCCTCCGAGAAAATATCACTTTTTATGACGTTCAGCAATCTTTTAGCATCCCTGATGATATTATATCTGTATGCGGTTATGAGAACATAAACACCGAGAACTCTTGCCTGATCGGAGAATTCCTTATATCTGTTGGTAAGACCGAAGCCGTTTGGCAGATTTCCTGTGGCTTCTCCGAAGGACAGCAGTGTTTCGGCAATATCCTCTCCCATTTTTTTGTCTGTCATAAAAATAAGAGGAATTGCGGTTTTATACATATCCCAGAGAGTTGCAAAATCCGAGGTGAATGCCTTTCCTTTTTCGTAAACGAAGCTTTCACCGTACCAATCCGAAGGCTTAATGAAGGAATGGTAGAGATTTGAGTAGAAAATTTCAAGTATATCGGTGTTTTTTGTCTCTATTCTGATTTTTCCCAGCTTCTCATTCCATATTTCTGCGGCTTTTTCTTTTATTTCGTCAAAGTCCTGAGAAATATTAAGCTCGGACAGTGCATTTTCCGTGCTTATAAGTGACACTGAAAGCTTCAGATTGCAGATACGGGAATTGTTGACGGTGAAATAAGCCTTGCTGTCATCAATTTTAAGCTTCGCGTCAGAGGAAGCGGCAAAGAAAATTTCAATTCCTTCAATTACGGCTTCGGCGGTAACGGTATGGTCATCGTGACATGTCAGCTTCAGTGAAGATACCTTGTCCCTGTTCCAATCGGGAATAAAAAGTCCGTTGTTGCCGAAATCAATTTCAACAATTCCGTCGGGGGAACCGAAGCTGTAACGGTGGAATGCGGTTTTTCTTGTAACCGTCAATTCGCAGTCAATGTCTTCAACAGTACAGGAATAAAAGCCGGGATAAGCATATTCATTTTCCGGTGTTCTTCTGAAGGGTGAGCTTTTATATCTCGGAACGGTGACTGCATAATTATAATAAAAGCCTATGGCACCTGTTCCGCTCTGGTGAATATGGGAGAATCCGATAAGGTCTTTTCCGCCCTCGAAATGAGCAGGTCTTGAGTGGGAGTTGGGTAAATGGTCACCGTAACCGGTGGGATAGCCGCCCGAAAACGGAGACACGCTCACCGCACCAAAGGGAAGGACTGCGGCAGGGCTTGTGTTTCCGCAGCCCGCCTTAATGAAAAACCATTTAGCCGCAATACCCTCGGGTTTCGGAAGGTCAATTTCTCCCGTACCCTGAAAAACATTAACAAAATCTGTATATTTCATAAAAATACCTTATTCAATAATAATTTTTCTTTCTCCCGTGACATTGGGGAAGCTGATAAGTGCGGTACGGCTTCCTTCATCATAAGTAAGCTGAGCCTTTTCACCGTCAACACTTGCCTGAGACGCAGCGAAGGGAAGCTTGATACGGATATTTGCCTTTCGCATTTTAGCACCGCTGACATTGAGAATAACCTTGTTTTTGCCTGTTTCAATTCCGTCAATTCTCACCGAGGTGCCGATGATTTCGAAATCCTTTGCTTCATAAAGATTGAAAAGCATAGCCTTATCGTTGGGTAACAGTATTTTTTCGGTTATTACATCAAAATCGGGAGAGAACATATCGCAGTAAAGTCCTGTAATAACAAGGGGCTCGTCATTGATGCTTTCATCCATAACCGCCGCTATGGTATAGGGGGCACGTCGGGTAATGAGATAATTTGAAAATTCGGGAGTTCTTCCTTTTCTTTCAGTGTTTATGAGGAAGAATTCACGGAGCATATCTGCATTTTCCTTTGAGTATGCGAAAGTGCTCGGATTGATTTTCCAGTATGCAGCAGTACCCTCACCGCAGTTGAAGATCGCCTTTTCTTCGTCAGAGGGGATGCCGAGCATTGAGAAAAGATGCTCGGCGGGATTTTGGAATTTTCCTGTCCACCATGAGCTTATGCTATTGTAGGGATCGAAGCCGTCTCCGATATATATGAGCTGACCGCCGCCCTTTACCCAAGATGCAATGGAATTGTTGATGTCGGGATAGTCGGGCTTCATATATTCATAGCTCATAAGAAGCACATCATAGTCATCAAGATAGCCTACATATCTTCTCGCATTGTCAAGAAGCACGGGGCGTACGGGAATTCCGTATTTGAGCAGGGGCAGAGCGATGCTGAAGAAAGCAGGGAAGGCGTTTGAGGACATAAATTTCAGCATAAGCTCATCGTTTTCGGCTTTACCCGTGAAAAGCTCATTTCTGAAACGGTTGAGAAGCTCATCGTCGTCATTAAGAACGGTTCCCACAACCTCCTTTGCCGCCTCCGAGAAGCAGCAGTCGGGATATTCTCTCTGATAAAGCTCACAGTCACCTACGAGGATTCCCACTCTGAAATTGTTTTCCTGTGCCCCCTCAAGAGTGCCGAGTGTATGGAAGGTATTGTTGAGGATTGTTTCATATTCCTCTGGGATTGCTTCGGCTTCGGGAGAGTTTTTAGGATATTTATCCTCAAAAACACGGTTTGGCCACGGACATATCTCATAGGTGTTTACCTTCGGATGAAGAAGGGATGCGGCAACAGTGCAAAGATAGTTCTTTCTGTAATCCGTCCAGTCAAAAATGGGGTTGTCCTCAATGGGATCGTGCAAGAACCACATATGTCTTCCCGTTCCCTTGACAAGCTCCTGCATAACACCGTATTCAAGAAATGCCGTTTCAAAGGTTCTTTCCTTGAGGACACCGTTAAACCAGTTCTTTTCTCTTGATGTGCCTGTCCATACCTGTGCAATACAGCCGTCAACACCGGGAATATCCGCAAGTTTTCCCTCGGGACTTACGATTTTCCATTGGGTATAGTTTATAAGAGAATGTGTGGGGACATAAAAACGAAGGGTTCTGCCGTATTTTACCTTAGCATATTCTTTAAGAGCAGAGGAAATACGGTCAATGGTTCTTGTATAAAGATATGCCTTGAGCTTTCCGCACTTATATTTCGCATCAACACTTTCGTGGGGAGCCTTCCAAGGCTGCCTGTAATAAAGCTCATATTCACGCTTGAAGGCGGGAGAATAGCCGCCTCTGTCCCAGAATTCAGGTTCCTCAACATGAATTGCCTCAACGCCCACATCAACCGCTCTTTTCAGTTTCTCCGATAGATAGTCAGCGAAGGCGATTGTGGGAACCATATAAGGAACGTCTTTTCCGTGAACAATGAGATTTCCGAAGCGGTCCTGCTGTGCCTCATCCCAGTGGTCAATACCGTCATACTTGCCGTAAAGGTAATCCTGATACTGTCCCCATGCGATACCGGTCATAAGATGAACAACATATCCGGCATCCCTGTGCTGCCTGACACGTTCCTCCATTGAGCCGTCAAGGCGGTAAACCATAACGAAATCACATTTGTTGTCAATGCTGTCAAGAAGGGGAGCTCCTGACTGATAGCCTGTGCGTTCTTCTGTTTTGTTTCTTATGTAAGCCATAACAACCTCCGTATTGCAGATAATTTAATCTAATAATATAACAAAAAAAATTAAATTTCCATATTTTATGTTAAATTTATATAACTTTTTTCAGTTTTATGTACAAAAAAATATTTCCGTATAAAAATATTTTAACTATTTTGCATATTTCACTTGTATTGCCCGACATTATTTGTTATTATTAATATAAATAATTATACGGAAATTTGCAGAAATTTCTGCATCGGAGATGAAAGAATGTCGAAGGAAAAGAGCTTCTGTATTTCTTTTGTGCGGCACGCCGAGTCCTTGGGAAATATCGGGGTAGCATATACCCCCGAATTTCAGAAGGATGATCCGCCTTTAAGCCCCAAGGGATTTATGCAGGCAGAGCTTCTCGGAAAAAGCAGTGTTACCGATGGTGTTACGAAAATTTATTCAAGCACATTGGTAAGAGCAATCGCCACTGCCTATCCTACGGCAAAGAAGCTTTCAAAGGAAATTGAGCTGCTGTCTGACCTTATGGAAATAGGCACCGAAATTTCGGGAACTGATTTGTGGCGTCTTGAGAAGGACTATCCTCTCGCTGAAATGAGTCTTTGCGAGCCCACTGTTACGGGCGGAAGTCTTCTTCTCGGTGAGGAAGACACCGAGAAGCTGAAAAGCAGAGGAAAAAGGTGCATTGATTACATCTGTGACAATGCATCGGAGGGGGATCACATTATGGTTGTGACTCACGGCTCCTTTTTCGGCTATCTTATCCGTGCGGCTCTGGGAATAAGTCTTCCCGAAACATTCTGTTGGCAGGTTGATAATTGCTGTATCACCAAGGTGATATTCCGTGCCGGCTGTATTCCGAAGCTGTCTTTTGCAAATTATACAGGTCATCTGTTATCCGATTGAATTATTCCGTGAACAACAAAGGAGGAAACATTTATGGCAAAATGTCCTAAATGCTCAAGGAAACTGAGTATCCTTGACATCAGTCAGTTCTGTCCCGCCTGCGGAGTGAATATGAGATTTTATAATTTTGAAGAAAATTTCATCCGCGAAGCAAAGCTTGCAGAGCTTTCTCAGGCAGGACTCAAGGTAAAGCTCAGAAATCTCAAATATTCTTTCTCAGGCTCAAAGCTTGTGACTGCAAAGCTGGCGGTTATGCTTCTGCCGTTGCTGACACTGCTTATTCCGTCGGGAAATATCAGTGTGTCGGCTCCCTTTATTCAGTTTGATGCACATTTCGGTATTCTCGGTATCGTGAATATCGTAACAGGCGGAGCACTTAACTATCTTTTGCAGATGGGCTCCTCCGAAATAGCAGGTGCGGCATTCTCTGCACTTCTGACTGCACTTATATGCTATATTGTTGTTGCTCTTCTTTGTGTGTTCTGTCTTCTGTTTTCGCTTTTCGGCTTCGCAAGCATAAAGAATATGCAGAAGGTTACAACCGTTACTGCCGCTCTCGGTATTATAATGAGCGTTGTAACAATGGTTATGATAGCTCTTTTTGATGCGAAGGCAAATGACGGTATCCTTTTGGGCGGTTCCTTCGGCTTCGGTCTTATTGCAACCGTGGTGATGTTTATTGCAGTTTTTACCGTAAATCTTCTTCTCTGGAAAAAGGGTATTCATCCCGTTTACGATGAAGGCGTTGAAGAAAGAGTCAGAATTTATAAGGAAGTCAAGGCAGGCAGAATTAATATTGATGACCTTCCTCAGCCTGTTGTTGAAACAGAAGCAACAAGAAAAATTGATGAGGAAATAGCAAAAGAAGAAGCAGCCTTCTATGAAAAATTCGGCAAAGGAGGAGAAGATAATGGCTGATAAAAAACTTGATAAACAAAAGCTTTTGTCTGTCGGTGTAACTGTTATTCTTATCTTTTTCTTTGTGGGCGGCTTCTGGATAGGTCTTGACAGAGTCAGTTCAATGGAAGGAACATTTCCTCCCAATGACATAAAAGAGGGAATTTCTCCCGCTCCCGAAACCGTTGAAGAGGTCTGGAGCTTTTACAACAAAGCCATTGAAAAAGCCGCAAAGAGTCCGGCTATGATTTCAACAGGCGTAAGCTATGATATAGGAAATCTCGAAACAGACGGCTCTTCGCAATTCAAGGAGACTGTTCTCTTCGCAAAGGATAATGTTGAAGATCATTTTTCCGATGCTACAAAAAAAGCAGAGGGAAGTGCATTCGGTTATGAAACCGAAAAGAATTTAGGACTTATAGATGTAGAAGATATTGCGAACATCAAGGATGCAAAATGCTCATACATCTATTATTCCTGTCCTTCCTGCGGACTTACAAATGATGAACAGCTTTCAGAATGTGATCCCTGCGGTTCAACAAGGGAATATTTCAAGAAATACCGCGATGAATATGAAATTGAATTTGTGATTGACGGTGCTTTGGAAGAGACTGCCCCCGAGTTGTTCGAAAAGCTCTTTGCTCCCGAGGAAACCGAAGCAGTGGTTAAGAGCATCAACACTGCGGTTGACGAAAAATTCAGCCTTGAAAACACTGAAATCACTTATAAGGATTTACATATCGTCTTTAAGGTAAACAGACTCACTGATGAGCTGACAAGTGTCCGTTATTACAAGAATATGGCAGTTGCAACGGATGTTTCATTTGCCTCTGAATATGAAATGCTCGGTGTGAAAAAGCTTTCCTTTGACTTTACCGAATGTGAAAGCTATTCTCTCACATGGCCCGCTCTCACGCTCAATGAGGAAAAGCTTGAAATTGAGCCTAAAAAAACTGACAATCTTCTTGCTACACTCACCTGTGAGGATCCGCTTGCCATGACAGTCAGCTGGTCATCATCCGATGAAAGTATTGCGGCTGTCGATGCTGACGGATATATCAGCACCACTGCAAAAACAGGTGAAGCCGTAATTACGGCAACATACGAATATTTAGGTGAAACCTATTCCGACAGTTGTACCGTTTTTGTTAAGGTGCCTGTTGAGTCAATGAAAATGAGTAAAAAGAATGTAGAGCTCGGAGTCGGTGAAACCTTTACTCTTTCAACAAAGGTTTCTCCCAAAAAGGCAACCGTTCAGACTGTAAAATGGTATTCTGAAAATGAAGCCGTTGCAACAGTTGATGAAAACGGTGTTGTCACAGCCGTCGCACAGGGTGAGGTTATTGTTTATGCCCTTTCGGATGACGGATATTACAGATCGACTTGTGAGGTGACAGTAGAATGAGTGAAGCCAATAACAATAAAAATGTAAAGAATTTCGTGCAGGGTGTTTTCACTGCTGAAAACAATTCTGCTGCATCTCTTGCTGAAGAGCAGAGAATAAAATACAGTAAGCTTGCCATTAAGATGTTCCACACCAATGTTCTTTCTCCCAAGGAAATGTTCCTTCCCGCAATCGGTGAGTTTGCAACAAAGCTTCTTAAGGGTGTTGACGTTTACAGAACTCTTTATTTCGTAAATGTTCTTAAAATTGATATGGTGTATGTCACCGTTATCCTTTCTCTTATCAGTATTTACGATATGCTTAACAATCCTCTTATGGGTATTGTTTACGATAAAACCCGTACCCGTTGGGGTAAAGCCCGTCCTTACATTGTTTTCGGTGCAATTCCTTATTTTGCAAGTACCTTTATGCTGTACTCGGGTGCATTGTTCCTCGGCGACACCGCAGGTGACGATCCGAAGAAAATCATATTCGTGTTCACAATGCTCTTTATTCAGGAGACCTTCTCCACCCTTTATAATATCCCCAGAGGAAATCTTCTGTCTCTCCAGACGGCAAATCCTCAAGACAGAATTACCGTCGGCCTTCTTCAGACCTATATCGGAGAAGCGGCATCTCAGGGTGTTTACACTATATTTCCGCCCCTTATGGAGCTTAACAATAAGGGCTTCATAAATCTTCCCATGTCAGTTGTTTTTGCAGGTCTTGCAACAATCTCCTGTGCTGTGGGTGCAGTAGGAAATATTGC
>JAZNRX010000227.1:0-53219 GCA_045590915.1 Acutalibacteraceae bacterium
AGAAATTTCCAACACCATCACTTTTGCAGAAAGCCTCGGTGCAAGTCTTGTTGTTATGAACATTTTAATTCCGTTACCCAATTCCGAAATCTATAATTATGCCAAACAAAAAGGTTTATTCTGTTTTCCTGATACAATCGAAAAATTAGCCTTTGAGGTTGAACAGAATGTGACAGATAATGTACTTGTCAATCTGTCTGCCGTTCCTGACAGAGATTTAAAGGTTATACATTATTTCTATCAATGGAAAGCATTTTCCGGCAAGGGCTCTGTAAACAATGACTCATACGGTATAATAAAAAAAGCTGCAAGCGATGCCATCAACAGAATATTCAAACACGGCATTAAGGGTTTTATATACGGCACGTATTCCTCAGTCAAACAATTCAGCAGAGTATACCTATACTCTCACGCTTTCAAAAAAACACTGAAAAAATATAATCTGAAATAATCTGTCCCTCACATTTGAATTATGACCGAAACTCCGTACAAAACACGCCCCCCCCGACTCACCAAAGGTAAATCGGGGGGGATTTTTATCAGAATAATTCAATTATCCAGCCAACAAAGAAGTAGACTATTTTCATAAGTGTTGTGAGAAGTGCGGGGGAGAAAAGGTCTACGAAAACGAAGGATATGTTTTCACCGGTAACTTCATTGTAGGTGAGAATTCTTGTTTCGTAGTTTGTTACATCGTTCTCATTGAACTCAAAAACTCTGACGCTTCTGTCACCGCCGTTGCCGTATACGTTGAAGCCTGTACCGCCGTTATAGCCCATAACAATTCCGTCATCTGTTGTGCCCACATAATCGTTTACATGGTCGTGTCCGAAGAAGGCACCCATAATATTGCCTGTTTCAAGCCATGACTCATACTGACCTGTGATATTATCAAAATCCTCACTGCAGGGAGCCTCACCCAGATTTCCCTGAGCCTTATTTTCATCAAGCTTATACCACTTGTTGTCGCGGCGTGAGAAGATTGCTCCGTCCTCGTGCCATTCGCATTCTCTGAAAAGATTATATATTTCCTTGGGAGGAATGTGCTGGAAAAGCATTGAAGGCACATTCTCACCGCCGTTTGCTGCCTTAAGCTCTGCACTGACATTCTTATACCACTCATTCTGTCCTTCAACAACACCTGAATATCCGCCTGTTTCAGCCTTGTTGTGAGTGTTCATCATAAATACACTCATAGCAATGCTTTCTCCGTCAGAGGAATAAACGGGAGCATTAACGGTAAATTCATCCCAGCCGTCAGTTCCGTTGAGACAATTATCATATGAGGAATAAACCGCGAACTGCTCTGCCTTTGAAATGGTATCAAGATGGTCGTGGTCGTGATTTCCGAGAGTTACAAGGAAGGGAATATTTCTCTCCTTTAAGGGCTCAATAATATTCTGAATAGCAAGAGTCATATCCTCTTTAGTTCCGAAGGGATAAGAGTCTGCCAGCTGGTCGCCGACAAAAACAACAAGGTCGGGCTGCTCCTTATCAAGAGCCGCTTCAATAAATTCTATTGTTCTTTTATTGACACCCTCGCCCACATCCTGACTGTCATTTATCTGTAAAATCTTGAATGTACCGTCATCATTGAATTTAAGAACCTTTTCATCCTCTGCGGCAGTGCCGACAAACACAAAGGTGAAAGCAAGCGTGAAAGCAAGCACTATACTGATGATTTTTTTCATTTTATGTACCTCCGAAAATTATTTTATACCGAACTGCTTAAGACCGGACCATTTAACACCCCAGTTATTTGCCCAGCTCTCGCAGTAAAGCTTATAATAGGAAACATTGTTCTTCTTTCTGTAATCAGCGAAGAAATTACACCATATTGCAGAAGGAAGAGCCACAACAATCCAATATAAAGGCCCTAAAAGAAGACATTGAATTGTGTGTCCGTATTCGTGGATTTTTGTGTTATTTGTCCAAAGCTCAGCCTTGCCGTCAGCTATGAATATAAAGAGACCCAAAGAAAGACCGCCCCAGTTTCCCGGAATATAGGTTATAAAGGAATTCATAAATTTCTCTGTGCGGTATTTTTTTCTCAGAATAAGATAGATTATTCCGCTTATTGCATTCACGGGAAGTCCCCATGTAAACTGCACCAGATAGAAAAGAACTCTCTCAAAGCCCTTTGTTGCTATGGATTTATCCTTGACATTTTTAATTCTTGCTCTAACCATATTCATCACTCCTCCGTCTTTTCAGTATACAAAAAAAATCATATTTTGGCAATAGAAAAATAAAATTCACCAATATCACAAAGATACAAAAAATATATTGATTTTTTGGTTAAAATAATTTAGAATAGTCTTAAATTAAAATCATTCTAAAAAATTGAGGTTATATATGCAATATCTTGTCTCCTTTATTGAGGGAATTGTCACATTTATTTCCCCCTGTCTTCTTCCTATGCTTCCCGTTTATCTCACATATTTCGCTGGGGGCGGGGAAAGAAGCACAAAAAAGACTCTTATCGGTGCCGCAGGTTTTGTTCTCGGCTTCACCGCAGTATTTACAGCACTCGGTGCATTGGCGGGAACACTGGGAAGTCTTCTCAGACAATATGAAACCGCTGTCAACATCATTCTCGGACTTATTGTAATTGTCTTCGGTCTGAATTACATCGGAGTTTTCAGACTGAAAATATTCAGAGGCGGCGGTAAAGCCGTAAAAAATACCGAAATGGGATTTTTCTCCGCCTTCCTTTTCGGTGTGGTGTTTTCTGTGGGCTGGACACCCTGCGTGGGAGCATTTTTAGGCTCCGCACTGGCAATGGCGTCAAGCGAGGGCGACACAATGAAAGGCATCATAATGCTTCTTCTGTATTCGCTGGGACTTGGTGTTCCCTTTCTTTTAAGTGCCGTTCTCATAGATAAGCTCAAGGGTGCCTTCACTTTCATCAAGAAAAACTATAAGATAATCAACACCGTCTGCGGAGTTTTCCTCATAATTGTGGGAGTTCTTATGATGACGGGACTTCTCAATAAATTTCTTACAATACTGAGCTAAGGAGCAGAATATGAAAAACAAATCTCTTATAATCATAAGTGCTGTTTTTGTGCTGATTTTAGGCGTTGCACTTCTTCTCTACCCCAAGCTTTCCGAAAAAGCAGCCGAAGCCGAAGCCACAACAAAGGAGAACACAAGCATCTCCGATACCGTACAGTATCAGAAATATAAGGACATAAGAATTTTTGACAGGAACGGTAATGAAGTTCTGCTTTCCGATTTTGAGGGAAAGCCCGTAATTCTCAACTTCTGGGCAACCTGGTGCGGCTATTGCATACAGGAAATGCCCGACTTCGAGGATGCATATAAAAAATACGGAAATGAAATTGAATTTCTTATGATAAACACCGACGACGGCATAGAAAAGGGAGAGAGCTTCATAGCCGACAAGGGCTATTCCTTCCCAACCTGCTATGACCTTGAATACAACGCCGCCATAACCTACGGCGTTTCGGGAATTCCCCGCACCATAGCAATAGACAAGGACGGAAATATCCGATACAACCGTTCGGGAATGCTCACCGCCGAAGGACTCCAAAGCATTATTGAAATGATAAAATAAGAAAAAAACAAGAAAAGAATCAGGTCATACCGCTCAAATAACGGTATGACCTGTGTTGTTATATAGAATTAAACCAGACTTCCGAGCTTTCCAAGCCCACAGAACCTCGTAGAATAAGTCTTGCATCAGCAGCAGTAAGCTTTTGTTCGCCGCTGTCCTTTTGAATATTTCCTGCCTCAATAAACCACCCCGCAGAATTTTTTTCAAGCCCGACGCTTGCACGCAGAGTAAGTCTTGCATCAGCGGCGGAAACAACTCCGTTCGAGTCAAGGTCGCCCTTTACAACAACGGTATATTCTGTTCCGTCAGGAAGAGAAACTGTCATACCGCTTCCAAGCTTTTTATCCGCCTCCACAGGTTTTCCGTTCACATCAGTAATTTTTGCTTCGGGAATTGCCTGCAGAAGCTGACCTGTTAAAACGCCGGCCTTTGAAGCAAAGCTTTCTTCGCCAATTACCTTGATATCTGCAACAGAACTAAGAATATTATCGGAGTAATCAAATTCGCGTTTCTCTGCTGCTATATATATTTCTATGAAGCCGCCGCAATAATTTCCCGGATCATCATAAGAATCTCTTGAGCATACCAGTATTGATGCATAGCCTTCAGAAAGTGCCGTGATTTCTCCCGTGGATGAAACAGTGGCAATTTCAGGATAAAGGCTCTCATAAGTGACAACTCTGCCGTTTGCAATTTCACTTTCTATCCACAGAGGCACGGGGGTGTCTATCTTTTCACCGAGAATAAATGTGGGGGCACCCCATGTGAGTGTATATTCATCCGCATCCCCTGAAAGCTTCAGAGGTGATGAGCCAAAGGGAAGAAAATACTTTTCACCGTTATATTCCTTTACGGTACACCCTGCAATTATGCCGTTTTGCTTTGTATAATAGCCTAAATTCTCCCCATAGTTTATCCATCCGCCTGAATAACATTCATCATTTATCATACTGAATTTTCTTTCAGGATCTTCAATATGATAAAATCCGTCTCCACCGCCGTTGCCGCTGTCGTATCTGTTCTTTGTATAGTACGGAACACTGCCGTTAAGGTTAGAACCGCCCTCTGCGGCATTCCCCCAATATTCTGAAGCAGGAATACCGTTTTTATAGTGCATAAATCTGCCGTCGATGTAAAAAATACTGTCACCGTAATAAACATATTCGCAGTTCATTCCCTCATAATAAGGTGAAACACCTTCCATAAAATCGGTGAAATACCAACGGGAGATAAATTCTCTGTCTGTGGTTCCGAACACATCGAAAAGAGGATCAAAAAGATTCCATGTACCGTTATAATACACCATAACCCAGCCGTGATTAATCTCGCGGTTTTCAAGCTTTATAAAATCTTTCATATCCCCTCTTGTACCTGCACAGTAAACCGCAGGAACACCCGCAAGACGAAGCACCTGCGAAATAAAAAGTCCTATTCCCAGACAATTACCCGTACGGTTTGCAAATACATCTATGGGGAAATAATATGTCGATTCAGAATATGACTTATACCTGATATTTCTGTCTGCCCAGCAAACAACCGCATCTGTCTTTTCTTTATCGGTCTTACAGTTTTTTGTAAGCATATCAGCAAGCTTCTGCAAAGCTGCCTTATCGGAAGCTGTTCCGAAAGAAAAATCAAGTCCAAGCTCGGGAAATTTTTCAATATATATTTCATCAAGATATGAATAGGCAGCATCGGTAATTTTCGGCGTCATTGATATGGCGGGAGTTTCAGCCGCCACAGCCGACAGCGGAAAAGCCGTAATAATCAAAAGAATTACCAACATCAAAGACAATGCTTTTTTCATTTTATTCATCCTTTTCAAAAAATCTCTGCAACCGTAAGAGGTGCAGAGACTTTAATTTATTTACCAGATTACTCTCGTTTCGATTTCTTCGGAAATCAGCTTAATGAAGTCGGAAACGCTCTGAACACCCTGATCGCCGTGACCGCGTTTTCTTACGGAAACGGTGAAATCCTCAGCTTCCTTGTCACCGATAACAAGCATATAGGGGATTTTTTCAAGCTGTGCTTCTCTGAGCTTATAGCCCAGCTTTTCACTTCTTGTATCAACATCAACCTTTACAATGCCTGCTTCCTCAAGTGCTTTTTTAACGGCATATGCGGCATCTTGATGACGGTCTGCAATGGGAAGAATACGTACCTTTTCGGGAGCAAGCCATACGGGGAAGGCACCTGCATACTTTTCAATAAGAAGAGCAAGTGTTCTTTCGTAGCATCCGATTGACGTACGGTGAATGATGTAAGGATTCTTCTTTGTGCCGTCGGGGGCAACATATTCCATACCGAATTTTTCAGCAAGCATCTGGTCAATCTGGATTGTGATAAGAGTATCCTCCTTGCCGTGAACATTCTTGATCTGAATGTCAAGCTTGGGGCCGTAGAAGGCGGCTGCACCGATACCGATTTTGTAGTTGATGCCGAGGTTATCAAGGATTTCAGCCATAATTCCCTGTGCCTCATCCCACTGCTCCACTGTTCCGATATACTTATCCTTGTCATCGGGATCCCACTGTGAGAAACGGTAGGAAACATCCTCATAAAGACCTAAGGTTTTAAGCATAAAGGTTGTCAGCTCAAGACAGCTCTTGAATTCGTCACTGAGCTGTTCGGGAGTGCACATAAGATGGCCTTCTGAAATTGTGAACTGACGCACACGGATAAGGCCGTGCATTTCACCGGAAGCCTCATTTCTGAAAAGCGTTGAGGTTTCGGCAAGTCTCATGGGAAGATCCCTGTATGAGCGTGCACGGTTTAAGTATGCTTGATACTGGAAGGGACAGGTCATGGGACGAAGGGCAAACACCTCATCATCCTTTTCCTCATCACCCATAACAAACATACCGTCCTTGTAGTGATCCCAGTGTCCCGAAATCTTATAAAGATCACTCTTTGCCATAAGAGGAGTCTTGGTTCTCACCCAGCCTCTGCTTCTTTCCTCATCCTCAACAAAACGCTGAAGTGTCTGGATTATATCACAGCCCTTGGGAAGAAGAATGGGAAGTCCCTGACCAATGGTGTCAACAGTTGTGAATATTTCAAGCTCACGGCCAAGCTTATTGTGATCTCTTCTTTTTGCTTCCTCAAGTGCTTCAAGATATGCGTCAAGGTCTGCCTGCTTTGTGAAAGCAGTACCGTAAATTCTCTGAAGCATCTTGTTCTTTTCGTCGCCTCTCCAATATGCACCTGTGCAGGAGGTAAGCTTGAATGCCTTAACTCTTGAGGTATCGGGAAGATGTGGGCCGGCACAAAGCTCTGTGAATTCACCCTGCTTATAGAAGCTGATATTCTCGCCCTTGTCAGCGTGTTCCCTGATAAGCTCAACCTTATAGATTTCTCCCTGCTCCTCATAGAATTTAACAGCTTCATCGGGTGTCATTTCAAACTGAGTAAGCTCAAGTCCCTCTTTGACAATCTTCTTCATTTCAGCTTCAATTTTTTCAAGCTCCTCGGGAGAAAATGCCTTGGGAACATCAAAATCATAATAGAAGCCCTTATCTATTGCGGGACCGATAGCAAGCTTTGCTTCGGGATAAAGTCTTTTTACTGCCTGTGCGAGAATGTGGGAAGCGGTGTGGCGGAATGCCTTTTTACCGTCCTCATCATCAAATGTGAGAAATTCCACTTCGCAGTCTTTCTCAATCTTTGTGCGAAGGTCACAGAGGCTACCGTCAATTTTACATACGCATACTGCCTTATAAAGACCTGCACCTATGGATTTTGCAATTTCAGCAGCAGAAATTCCGCTTTCAAACTGCTTTACATCATCTCTTAATTTTACGTTTACCATAAAAACCACCCTTTATATGAGGTCGGAGTTCGGAAGTCGGAAGTAGGAGACCGAAAAACTGAACTTACCGCCATATTTTAACAAACAAAGCAAAACGAAGTTTTGCAAAACAAGCCGTTTACGGCTTCCTTAACATTTGACAAAGTCAAATATATCACTCGTTTCAAAAAAAACGAATAACACTGCCCGCAAGGGCAATATCACTTGCACCGACGGTGCAAATAAAACTGTTTTTTTAAAAAAACAAAGAGCTTCATCCCGAAAAAACAGGATGAAGCTGATGCTCCACGGTTCCACCCGTATTGACAGATTTACTGCCCTCTCGAAAGTCTTTAACGGGACTTATGCGGCTGACCTTATTTCAGTCGGCACTCGGGAGTGGTAGCCAATGAAAACCAACAAATAAACCGCTTTCAGCAAGCACGGTTCTCTCTGAAAAATGCCTGTTTTCAGCCTCTCCGTCAACACTTTATAATATTAACAAATTCATTATATACTTTTTCTGATAAAAGTCAAGAGCTTCCCTGAAATCACTGCGAAGCCTTATCAAGCCTGTAGTTTCTCACATACATTATGAGGTCAAGTCCCACCATAACGAAATTCAGACAATAGAAAAACAGCACATACCATTTTTCCGAAAAGGAAGCCATATATGCCTCATTCATAAGCTTAGAGGCAATTCCCGCAATATATCCGAAGAATATCAGAAGAAGAAAGGGAAGACTTTTTCCCTTTGTTGTTCTTGCCTTATAGGACTTCATAACATTAAGAGGCCACGAAGCCCCGAAGGATACAATCATAAGTATTTCAAGAAATTCAGCCATAAAATACACTCCGAAAAATAAATACAGAATTCACAAGGCTGCCGCCTTCACATATCAGAAAACATTATGCTTTTCAACAGGAAACGTCTGACAAACGAGATTTCTGAAATCCAGAAAATCCGCCTGTGTACGAATATTTACGTAGGGCAGAATAACCGCTCTTGCTTCTGAAAAATAGAAATAGAACGCTGTGTTGGTTTCATAGCACACCATTACGCTGTCAAAGGAAAGCTTTTCCTCTGTTTTATCACCGAAATCCTTGATGAAACGCTTTTCGAAATCAAAGACAAGCAGACCTTCCTTGCTGTAAAGTGTATTTTCAACACTGTCCTTCTTTTTCAGACGGCGCTTCATAGTGAAAACAATAAAACGGTCACAGAAGAAAAACCACAGAACACAGAATACAGAAGAAAGAATAAGCTGTATAATAAGTAGGGTGAAATCCTTCTGATATAAAAATGTCAGAAGAGTAATCGGCAAAAGCACAGCAGGAAAAATAAGTCGGTAATTTCTCATAGCCTTCTTTCCCGACGGTCTGTATCTTAAATAATGCTCATTAAATGCAAGATAGTCATCCGTGCTGAGCGTATAAGGAAAGCTCCATACAGGCATAAAAACACCTCCGTCAAAAGATATCTGTATTTCAATAATAACACAACAGCCGATATATTTCAATATCGTCAAAACGGGAATTTTTCATTAAAGGTTGACTTGAAGTGATAATTTTAGTAAAATACATTCATCCGCCCGTGGCGCAGTTGGATAACGCAGCAGATTCCGATTCTGAAGACCGGGGGTTCAAATCCCTCCGGGCGGGCCAAAAAATCCAAGTCGAAAGACTTGGATTTTTTCATTTATGTCCGCAGGACATAACATCGTTACGAGCAAGGCGAGTACTTCATTTGACAGTCTGCTGTCAACTTCATTGTCAATGAACCCGACATAAAACGAAGTTGCCTTACGGCAAATGAAGTGACTTTGTCAATGAAGTGTACCTCACGGCACAATGAAGTTGCCCTTACGGGCAAACAAAATTGATAAAATCGTTAACATTGTAATTTAATAATATATGTGATATAATCATCCCTACAAATAAGAATTTTTAGGTGTGAAAAAGAATGATTAAACACATAATGACCTTAAACCCAATTCCAATGGAAAGCATTCGCAATGGATATAAAACAATAGAATTGCGATTATATGATGACAAAAGACAAAAAATTGTTGTTGGAGATATAATAAAGTTTGTTAATGCAAAAAATACATTGGATACCTTGAATGTAGTTGTTGAAGACTTATATATTTTCGATTCTTTTGAAGAGTTGTATAAAGAATTACCGCTATTGGAATGTGGTTATACAAAAGACAATATAGATAATGCTTCTCCAAAAGATATGGAATACTATTACTCCAAAGAAAAGCAAAACAAATATGGTGTGGTAGGGATAAAAATATCGATTATTTAATACACAACTTCCAATTCGTCGAGCTGTTGCTATTTTAACCTGTAAACACAGAAAAACCGACTTGTTTCGCCAAGTCGGTTTTTCAACTAAATCAACCCTTTCGGCTGGGTGAAATATTGCTTCGCAATGTGAAATACGAGCAATGCTCGTGTAAAATCGCTGCGGCGGTGGGTGGATTTAATTTCATATTTTGCTGTAGCAAAATATTTCACCAAAGGTGCAAACCTTTGATTTCACCGTGAGCGTAAGCGAACGATTTCACTTAAAAATGTAGTGGTTCAAACCCATAACTCAAAATTTTAAAGGGCATCGAATTTGTGCTAAGAAATTTAGCAAATCCGTCATTTTATGCAAAAAACTGAGGTATTTTTCTATTTTCTGACACTTCTCTGCGTATTGACATAAAACTCAGTTATGATATAATTACTATAAATATGTAAACGAGGAGGGAGCCGACTGTCTGCAAAGAGGGTTGGTTCCTTTATGTCTTTTTTGCGGAAGAATAATTCCGCAATTTATGTTTACTAAAAAGGAGACAGTGTTATGGAAATTCAACTTCTGGAGCTTATTGAGCAGATAAAAAAAGACGGTGTTGATGCCGCCGAGGAAAAGGCTGCTGAAATTCTCAACTCAGCAAAGGCACAGGCTGAAAAAATTATTTCCGATGCAAAATTACAGGCAGATGCTCTTATAGCCAACGCTAAAGCAGAAAACGAAAAAACCGTGAAATCCGGAGAGGATGCACTTCGTCAGGCAGGAAGAAACCTTCTTATCTCTTTCAGAGAAAGTGTTGCAAGAGAGCTGAAGGCAATTATTGACAGTAATGTCAATAAAGCTTTTTCATCTGAGGATTTCACAAAGCTTATCATCACGGCAGTTGAAAGCAGAACAAAAAATCCCGAAGCAGAGGATTTGTCTGTCCTTTTGTCATCCGATGACCTTAATAAGCTTGAGGAGGCACTTCTTTCACTTCTTAAAGAAAAAATGCTGGGCGGTGTCACCTTAAAAGCTACAGACAGCTTTGACGGAGGCTTCCGTATCAGTGCCGATAAGAGCGGTGCATATTACGATTTCTCCTCAGAGGCAGTAACAGATATGCTTTCGGCATATCTCAGTCCCAAGGTCACCGCACTTCTGAAAGAGGCTGAAAACAATGGCTGATTATTATTTTATATCCCAGCTTCCGTCTCTTGACGGTATTTCGGAAGGCACTCCTCTGCCAATAACCGAGGAACGCTTTCTGGAGCTGAGTGAACAGAATCTGAAAAAAAAGACCTTCGCGGAGTTAAATAGGCTTTCTCTGATACCCGATAAAAATCCCGTAAAATCCGTCTCACAGCTTGTTGACAGGTGGAACGAGGAAGAAAAAAATCTCCGCCTTGTTTTAGGGAAGCTTCGTGCCCAGAGAATGAACAAAAGCTTCAATGAGGATGCCCCCGCGGTAAATCCTCTTATTATTCAGGCGGCAAAAACTGCCGTCGACTCAGAAAGCCCCATGGAAGCGGAAAAATTCCTTAACCGCTTCCGCCTTGAGCTTCTTGAAGCTATGAGACCTCTCGATTCATTTTCGGAGGACTATATCTTCTACTATCTTCTGAAGCTTCGGCTTCTTTCACGAATAAGGCAGTTTGACACCCTGACAGGCGAAAGGGAATACAAAAATATTTACAACTCCATAATCAGTAAGGACAGAACGGAGGAAACACAATGACCGAAAACAAAGGCAAGGTTGTAAGCATCAACGGAAACCTTGTGTCCGTTAAATTCACGGGCAATGTTTCAATGAACGAAATATGCTATGTTATCGTTGACGGCACAAAGCTGAAAAGTGAAATTATCCGTATCCGCGGCGATATTGCACAGATACAGGTTTATGAAATGACAAACGGCATCAAAAACGGTGACGAGGTAGAATTTACAGGTGAAATGCTCTCGGCACAGCTTGGTCCCGGACTTCTGGGACAGGTTTATGACGGACTTCAGAATCCCCTGCCCGAGCTTGCTAAAAAGGCAGGCTGGTTCCTTGAAAGAGGTGTATATGCCGACTCTCTTGACGGTGAAAGAAAATGGGAATTCACCCCCACAGCAAAGGCGGGAGAGGTTTTCCGTGCAGGTGAGTATATAGGAACCGTTCCCGAGGGAGCCTTCACACACAAAATTTTCATCCCCTTCAACCTTTTAGGAGCATATACCCTTAAATCAATAGCTCCCAAGGGTGAATATACGGTAAACGAAACCATTGCGGTCGTCACGGACGAAAGAGGCAGAGAAATCCCTCTTTCAATGTCATTCCGCTGGCCCGTAAAGCGTGCTGTCAAGTGCTACAGTGAAAGACTTGCTCCCGTTGAAACCATGGAAACAAAGGTTCGTCTTATTGACTCCTTCTTCCCTGTTGCAAAGGGCGGAACCTATTGTACTCCCGGTCCCTTCGGCGCAGGAAAAACCGTTTTACAGCACACCACATCAAAATACGCGGATGTGGATATCGTTATCATTGCTGCCTGCGGCGAAAGAGCCGGTGAGGTTGTTGAAACACTGACAGAATTTCCCGAGCTTAAGGATCCCAGAACAAACCGCTCGCTTATGGAGCGTACAATAATCATCTGCAATACCTCCTCAATGCCCGTTGCATCCCGTGAAGCATCGGTTTATACCTCTGTTACACTTGCAGAATATTACAGACAGATGGGACTCAATGTTCTTCTGCTTGCCGACTCCACATCCCGTTGGGCACAGGCTCTGCGTGAAATGTCGGGAAGACTTGAGGAAATCCCCGGAGAAGAAGCCTTCCCCGCATATCTCGAATCATATATTGCCGCATTCTACGAAAGAGCAGGCTATGTCCGTCTCCCCGACGGTTCTGCAGGCTCTGTCACCATAGGCGGTACCGTATCCCCCGCAGGCGGTAACTTTGAAGAACCCGTAACACAGGCAACCCTTAAAGTTGTCGGTGCCTTCCACGGTCTTTCCCGTGAACGCTCGGATGCAAGAAAATATCCTGCAATAGATCCTCTTATTTCCTGGTCAAAATATAAGACGGTTATAGAAACAAAGAAATCACAGTTTTTAAAGAGCATACTTCTTGACGGTGACGAAATCGGCTCTATGATGAAGGTTGTAGGCGAAGAAGGCACAAACATCTCTGACTATACAGTATACCTTAAGGCTCAGATGCTTGATGCGGTATATCTTCAGCAGAACTCCTTTGACCTCACCGATGCGGACTGTACAACTGCACGTCAGCGTTATGTTACCGATAAGCTTGTAAAAATTCTCGGCAGTGAATATACTTTGGGCAACAAGGACGAGGCAAGAGACTTCTTCAACCGTATGCGTCAGAGATTTATTGACTGGAACTATACATCCTTTGAAAGCGATGCCTTCCAAAAGGCTGAAAAGGAAATTGATGCATTATACAGTGAGGGTAACGCAGCCTTAAGCGACAATGCCCTCAGCGTACTGAAAGGCGGTGCGGATATATGAGCAAGGTATACAACAGAATAGAGTCCATCACCGGCAACGTCATAACCGTAAAAGCCGAAGGAGTAAAATATAATGAGCTGGCACTCATAAACACCCGCTTCGGAAAATCACTGGCACAGGTCAACAAAATTGACGGCGATACTGTTTCACTTCAGGTTTTTGCAGGCGGTCAGGGTGTTTCCACAGGTGACGAGGTGCGTTTTTCGGGAAACGAAATGAAAATATCCTTCAGCGAAGACTTACTCGGAAGAATTTTCAACGGCTCGGGTGAGCCAAGAGACAAGGGCCCCGCACTCACGGAAAATATGACGGCAATCGGCGGTCCCTCCGTAAATCCCACAAACCGTATTCTCGCAAACCGTATGATGAGAACAAACATCCCGATGATAGATATGTTCAACACTCTTGTTGTATCGCAGAAGCTTCCCATCTTCTCCATTTCCGGTGAGCCCTACAATCAGCTTCTTGCAAGAATTGCCCTTCAGGCTGATGCAGATGTTATAGTTCTCGGCGGCATGGGACTTAAATATGACGACTTCCTTTACTTTAAGGAGGAGCTTTCAAACGGCGGTGCCTTAAGCAAAACGGTTATGTTCATTCACACCGCATCCGATCCCACAGTTGAATGTATGATGATTCCCGATATGGCACTTGCAGTTGCAGAGCAGTTTGCATTACAGGACAAGGACGTGCTTGTTCTTCTGACAGATATGACAAACTTTGCGGATGCCATGAAGGAAATTGCAATTACACAAGAGCAGGTTCCCTCAAACCGAGGCTATCCGGGTGACCTCTATTCCCAGCTTGCATCCCGTTACGAAAAGGCAGTTGACTTCGCAAATTCAGGCTCCGTAACGGTTCTCGCAGTTACAACAATGCCCGGTGACGACGTAACGCATCCCGTACCTGACAATACAGGCTATATCACCGAAGGCCAGTATTATCTCAAGGGCGGACGAATTGAGCCCTTCGGCTCACTTTCACGACTCAAGCAGAATGTCAACGGAAAAACCCGTAAGGACCACCGTGCTCTTATGGATGCTATGATCCGTATGTATTCCTCCTACAAAGAAACGCTTGAAAAGAAAAATATGGGCTTTTCAATGTCAAAATGGGACGAAAAGCTTCTGAAATACGGTCTTCTCTTTGAAAACAAGCTTATGGACCTGTCGGTAAATCTTTCCCTTGAGGACTCGCTGGACTTAGGCTGGAGAATTCTTGCCGACTGCTTCAGCAAGGATGAAACAGGTATAAAATCAGACCTTACCGATGAATTCTGGCCCGAAGGTTAAGGAGGACAACAGCTTTGGCAAAAATCAAATTAACTAAAAATGAGTTAAAGGTACAAAAGGATGCTCTCAAAATGTACCGCAGATATTTGCCTACTCTGACACTTAAAAAACAGCAGCTTCAATCGGAAATAAGAACAATTCAGCAAAAAGCACAAGAGGTCCGAAAGGAAAAGGAGCAGCTTGAAAACGGCTTTTCCCAATGGATTGCCGTATTCAGTGAAAAGGATGCCTTTCCCGAGGGAATTATTACCGTAAGCGGCATAAAAAAAGGCGTGGGAAACATCGCAGGTGTTGAAATCCCCACCTATGAGGGTGCCGAATTTACACGAAGCGACTATGATTTATATTTCACTCCCCTGTGGGTTGATATAGCCGCAGACCATATGGAAAAGGCAATTTCCCTCGACCTTGAAGCAGAAGTGTTGGACGAACAGGTGAGACTTCTTGAAAAGGAGCTTACAGCCACCTCACAAAGAGTAAACCTGTTTGAAAAGGTCAAAATCCCCGAAACTCTTGAGAACATCAGAAAAATCTCGATATATATGGCAGACCAGCAGGTCAGTGCCGTTGTACGCTCAAAAATATCAAAGCGTAAAATAGCCGCCCGTGATGAAATCCCCGCAGAAACGGAGGTCAACGCTTTATGATAGTACCTATGAAAAAAATATCGCTCATTGTGATGGGTGATAAGAAAAAGGAAACGCTGCGCATTCTTCGAAAACTGGGAATTCTTCATATAGAAATTTCCGAGGGACACGGAGAGGAGCTTCAGCGATTAAAGGAAAAAAGGGACCTTCTTGAAGGTGCATTATTCATTCTTTCAGAAAAGAAAATCAAAAATGCAAAAAAAATAAGTGTTGATTACACCGAGGCACTGAACACTGCGAGAGAAATAATTTCTCTTGAGGAAGAAAAAAAACAGTGCTTATCACAGAAGCTGACGCTTATTTCAGAGCTTGAACGCTTAAAGGGCTGGGGAGACATAGAGCCTCTGAAAATCAGTGAGCTTAAGGAAAAGGGCATAGAGCTGCACCTTTTCGACTCTCCCGTATCGGAATATGAGGCTCTCGGTGAGGACGTTAAAACACTGTGCCTCGAAAAAACAAAGCACAGCGTGAAATTTGCACTCATCAAAGAAGAAGATACACCTGTTCCCGACAGCATAAAGGCATTTTGCCTCACCCTTCCCGAGATGTCTACGGCTGAAATAAAAGAAAAAATCAGACACCTTGAGGAAATTTCAGAAAATGCCGACAAAAAAATCTGTTCAATGGCAGGTACCGCTGACAGCATAAAGACTGCCGTCAACAAGCTTTTACAGGAAACACAGTTTGAAATCTTCAACACGGGAATGGAAACTGAATATCTTTCTCCCGATGAAAGAAACGGCATATCCGTAGCATATTTCACAGGCTTTGTTGAAGAGGAAAACCTCCCGAAGCTGCAGGATGCCGCAAGGGAAAACAAATGGGGACTTGTTGTCAGCACTCCCACAGAGGAGGACGATGCTCCCACAAAGCTCAAAAACAATAAATTTGTCAGCCTCATTTATCCCCTGACAGACTTTCTGGGAACCGTACCCGGCTATTTTGAATATGACATTTCAGGCTGGTTTTTATCGTTTATTCTTATTTTCTTCGGAATAATCTTCGGTGACGGCGGTTACGGACTTCTCATATGCTCGGTTACGGGAGCACTGATTATAAAATCCGTTGTATCAAAAAAGAGCATCTCCCCCGCATTTTTACTTGTGGGACTTTTAGGGCTTTCCACAATTCTCTGGGGAACGCTTACTTGCACATGGTTCGGTCTTTCTCCCGAGCAAATTCCCTTATGGCTTCAGAAGCTGTCAATTCCCGTAATCTCAAATGTATATGCCGACAAAATATGGTATCCCTTCTGGACAGGCGGCGAATACGGACTTACAACTGCACAGAATTTGCAGATATTCTGCTTCACGCTGGCACTTATTCAGCTGAGCGTTGCTCATATAAAGGTTGCCGTCAGAAACAGAAAATCCCTTAAAATTCTCGGTGACATCGGCTCTGTAATGCAGCTTCTGGGAATATACTATGTAGTTTTAAGCTTCGTTGTAAACGCACAGGTTTTCAGTTTCTCCCTTGTAATAGGGGGTATTCCCGTGGGTACTGCGGCTCTCATTCTTGTAGGAACAGGCTTCGTTTTAAGCTTCGTTTTCTCGAATTTCGAGGGCAGTATCATTAAATCCGTTCTGGCAAGCCTCAAAAACATCGTTTCCGTGCTTTTAGGCGTCGTAAACGTCTTCTCTGATATTGTTTCATACATTCGTCTGTGGGCGGTAGGTCTTGCAGGTGCGGCAATATCACAGACGGTAAACGAGCTTGCAAGCCCAATGCTGGGAAAGCTGATGTTTATGATATTCGCAATAATTCTTCTTGTGTTCGGCCACGGACTGAATATGATACTCAATGTCCTGTCGGTTATCGTTCACGGCATAAGACTGAACACACTGGAATTCTCATCCCATCTTGATATGTCCTGGAGCGGACACAAATTCACACCCTTCAAAGAACAAACTGATAAATAAAGGAGAATAGTTATGAATTTAGGATTATTAGCAACAGCACTGGCAATGGGCATTGCCGCAACAGGCTCTGCAATCGGAATCGGAATTGCAGGTCAGGCATCAATCGGAGCATGGAAAAAATGCTATATGAACAACAAGGCGGCTCCCTTCATTCTCACCGTTTTTGCAGGTGCCCCCCTCACACAGACCATTTACGGCTTCCTTCTTATGCAGCAGATGAAGTCCTCAAGTGCAGATCCCTCCTTCCTTTTCGGACTGGGAATTGCATCAGGTCTTGCCATGGCAGTTTCCGCTTACGTACAGGGTAAAGCAGGTGCCGCAGGTGCAGATGCTCTTGCAGAAACAGGAAAAGGCTTTTCACAGTACATCACAGTTGTCGGTCTTTGCGAAACAGTTGCCCTTTTCGCCCTCGTTTTCAGCATGGTTGCTCTCGGCTGATTTATCCGACAAAAAAACACTTCTTCTGCGTTATGCAGAAAAAGCATTTCTGGTGAAATATACGGTGCAGCAGATTACTGTTGCACCGTGTTTTCGTTTTACAAAGCCTTTTTGAATTCTCTTTTCCGTTTCTGACATTTCAGCTTTACGGATTTGTGCATAATTTATTGATACAGATAAAACACTGAAAGAAAATATCATAAACACTATTCTTAAAGATACCCATCCCGTTTATCAGTATGCAGAGCATCTTCTGATCACCGATTTTACAAACGCTGTGAATACGGAAAGAACTGTATAATTAATCTGTGTGCTTTCATTGTACAAATCAGTGACGGTTTCGTCGGAAGTGCAGATATCAGAACAACCAAGAAAGATTTTACTCTCTCTTGGTTGTTTCTTTTTCTTCTGCAATGAAGGGTATATGATTTGTGTGTTACATTATTCCGTTACGCCGAGTCCCAATTCATCGGCTTTGAGCTTCATTACCTCATTACAGCTTAATATTTTCGTTTATACGCTTCATAAGGTCAATGTCAACCTTGACAATTCTTCTGTCATAGGTGAGAAGTCCGTTTGTCTCATCTTCAACGTCACTGACCTCTGTATAAACAAGAGCAGAAAGTCCTTTTTTATGAATAAGGGGCTGAATTCTCTTGAGATAGAGATGCTCAAGTGCCTTTTCAAGAGCATCCTTTGACTTATATATTCTATAGCCGAAGGTCTTGTCTGCATTGAAGCGATGTCCGTCTATTGACATTGAATAACCGCCGAACTCAGTGAGTGCCACAGCTCTTTCATCATCCTTGCCGTATTTCGGGAAAATGAAGGGAGTGAAATAAATATGGAAGCTGTTAAGGTCGCCTGCACCCTGATCGTGCCAGCCGGAAGCGTGGTCAATAATTCTTGTGTTGTCAAGGCTTCTGAAATAATCTGTTGCCTTAACGGAGTCAAACTGTCCCCATCCCTCATTGAAGGGTACCCAAAGACATATGGAAACACTGTTATAAAGAGTGTCAATCATTCGCTTTGCATCGGTGTAATATTCCTCTCTGCCCTTTTTGTCAAGACGGGAGAAAAGCTTATAATTTTCACTTGTGTCCTTGACTCCCAAGGTCTTTTTGAGACCTGTGGCAAGAGCGAAGGCGGGAAGAATTGTGGTTGCGGCATTGTTATATACATCGCCGCCGTTAATCATATCCTGCCATACAAGCATTCCCAGCCTGTCACAGTGATAATACCAACGAAGAGGCTCAATCTTGATGTGCTTGCGAAGCATATTGAAACCCATTTCCTTCATTGTGGCAATATCATAAATGAGAGCCTCATCAGACGGTGCGGTGTACATACCGTCACTCCAATAGCCCTGATCAAGAAGTCCGTTCTGGAAATAGGGCTCGTTATTGAGCATAAGACGGGTAAAGCCCTCACTGTCCTTTCCGATGCCGAACTTTCTCATACCGAAATAGCTTCTGACCTCGTCATTACCGCAGGTGATTTTAAGGTCATAGAGCTTGGGATTTTCGGGAGTCCACTTTTCATAGGAATTAAGCTTAAGCACTGCAGTGTCACCTGAACACTCGGCACTTGCAACAGCCTCACCGTTATCATATGCGGTAACACAGATACCCTTATTCTCACCCTCTGTAAGCACTTCGACCTTGAGAATGTCACTGTCTATGTCGGGGGTGAGTTTAATTGATTTTATATAGCTTTCGGGAACTTCCTCAAGCCACACTGTCTGCCATATACCCGACTGTGGTGTATACCAAATGTTACCTCTCTTTGAGGTCTGCTTGCCCGATGCCTGTGAGCCCTTTTCCGAGGGATCCGTAACCTTAAGTGTAATTTCGTTTTCACCGTCTTTTATAACTCTTGTTATATCAACGCTGAATGGGAAATAACCGCCGAAATGTGTGCCGAAATGCGTGCCGTTTACATTAACCTCACATTTATAGTCAACTGCACCGAAGTGAAGAAGCACTCTGTCTGCGGTCTTTTTAAAGCTGAATTTCTTTCTGTAATAAAGCGTATCGTCGGGTGTTACATTTCTTTCAACACCGCTTAAAATACATTCGGGACTGAAAGGAACAATAATCTCCCCTTCATAGCCTTTGAATTCATCCCTTGTGGGATAAATTGCATAATCCCATTTTCCGTTAAGGCAGATAAAGGAGTCTCTTTGCATCTGCGGACGGGGATAATCGTTAAGGGGCATTTCCTTGTTAAGATTTTCGCCCCATGGGGTAAGAAGCTTTTCCATATTTATTCCTCCAGACTTAATACTGCATCAATTACTTCTTCAACAAAAGAAACCTCACGGTCTGCTTTTTTTATTCCGTCAAGCCAGAAGCCGGTGGATTTCATCCATATTGTGTGCCAGCCTGCATTTCTCGCACCCTCTATATCATTTATGGGGTTGTCACCCACATATACCATTTCATCGGGAGAAAAACCGAATTTTTCTCTCATTATATCAAAAATTTCTCTGTCGGGCTTATGCACACCGTAGTCACCCGTTGCAATAATTTCATCAAAATGCTCCGAAAGACAAAGATTATTCAGCTTCGCATATTGAAGCTTATGAGTTCCGTTTGTTATAAGCCCCGTTTTATAGCCCATCAAATGAAGCTTTTCAAACATGGGTATTGCTTCAGGAAAGGGGACCGAAATCAATTCAAAATACTTAAAAAGAAATGCATGGTACTGCTCAAAGGAAGGCACAAGGGAAAACACTTCCTTTTTGCAAAGACTGCCGAAAACTTTTTCCCAGCCCGAATAAACACAGGTGTCATCGGCATTGCACCAGATATCCCCTATTTCCTCATCCGACATATTTTTATTTACCCGAAATTCACTTCTCAACTCAGGAACAAGGCGTTTAAGCGTGCCGTGACGGTCAAAAAGTGTGTGATCAAGGTCAAATACTACTGCTTTTATCATCTGTCAAACAACCCTTCAAAATCCTTTCCCCCACAGCTTTCAAGGGGAAGCTCAACGGGAAGTCCGGTGCTCATTGATTTATAAATTGCAAGCACACTTTCAAGGGCACGCTTTCCTGCATGGGCATCAACATAAGGAGCTCTGTCCTTTTCTATTGCATCTTTCACATCAGCGAAAAGACTGGTGTGTCCGTTGCCGTATACATTGGCGGTCTTTTCGTGAAAGCCGTCCTTCATATCCTCGGGATTATCAAGGAATTTCCATACATCAATGGTATTTGCACTTGTTCCCCCAAGCTTCACGGCACCCTCACTTCCGATAAGGGTGAGATGCTCCTCCATATCGAAGCCGGGAACATTGACCGTACCCTCAACGGTGGCAATAACACCGTTGCTGAATTCAAAAACCGCGGTGCCTGCATCCTCTGCCTCAATATAGGGGTGATGCTGTCTTCTTGTGGCTCCGTATACCCTCTGAAGCTCATCGCCGCACATCCACCGAAGAAGATCAATTCCGTGAATACACTGATTCATAAGCGTTCCGCCGTCGCTTTCGAATTTTCCGCGCCAGTCTGCCTGCTTATAATAGTCCTCACCCCTGCCCCAACGAACCGTAATTGCGGCATTGGAAAGCTTTCCGAAGCGTCCCTTTTCAAGTGCCGTTCTCATTTGCTGAACAGCAATATTAAAGCGGTTCTGATGGCAGGCTGAAACCTTAACACCCATTTCCTCGGAAAGACTTATAATTTTATCGGCATCCTCAATGCTCATTGCCATGGGCTTTTCAATTATAACATTGATTTTCCGCTTTATTGCTTCAAGTGCCGCCTCGGCATGAAGACCGCTGGGAAGCGCTATGCTGACAAGCTCGGGCTTTTCAGCATCATACATCTCCGTAAACGAGCTGTATCTTCTGATGCTTTCACTGTCACAGGGGACAGCACGGGCAAACATATCGTCAATATGGGAGTTATCAATATCACAAACGGCAAGTATCCGGAAGCCGTTTTCAACAGCCGCCTTTATATGACTGGGAGACACTCTCCCGCAACCCACAAGTGCATATCTCATAAGTATTCTCCAAAAAAATGTTATATATAATTATTTTAGTATTATATATATGAACTGTCAACAGAATTTCAAAAAATCCCTTTGTGTAATATTTAAAAAGAAAAAAACTCCGAAGCCGAAGCTTCGGAGAATTTTTGTCTAATTAGTAAACGAAGTTATAGAACTTGCAGTAGTTCCACATATGACCGGACTTGTTTTCAATCTTACCAACGATAAGCTTTGCATAACCGATAATAATATCAACATCAGCTGTGTGGTCGATGGAAACGAACTGTCCGTCGGGAGTCATAACAGCTTCAATCTTATAGCCCTTGTAGATAACATGAATGTCACTGAAATCTGTGAGAACCTTGTTAACAGTGCTGTCATTTCTGAGTGTATTTTCAATATCTTCCCAGTAAAGAAGAGCACCTGTAACCTGTCCAAGAACGGAGCCTTCCTTCTTGGGTGTGTCTTCATCCTGCATGATGATTGTGATTTTGTAGTTTGAGCCGTCAGCTACGCATGTTGCAGACTTAACTTTGGAAAGGTCTGTAAGTGTCCATGCTGCAATTCTTCTCATTGCATCCTCTGAGCCCTTTTCGTTAACCTGCTCTGAAGCCTGATCTTCTGTTGTCATGAAGTTACCGAGAACACTTGTAACGATGTTGTTGATTGTTGAACCGCCGACATTAACAGCGTCAACATTCTGCCATTCCTTCTTTGTGTAACCAACCTTGCCTGCCTTGATGTCATCTACACCCTTCTTGTAGAAAGCTGTGATTTCAGCAGTTGTAGCGGGCATCTTGTTGCCTGCGGGAGCAGCAGTTGTTGCTTCACCTGAGGGAGCAGCTGTTGTTGTCTCTGTTGAGGGAGTCTGCTGAGGAGCAGCTGTTGTCTGCTCGGGAGCGGGTGTCTGTGTCTGAGCACCTGTCGAAACCTGACCGCCTACAAGACCGCTGATGTCGATGTCGTTACCGTCTTTGTCAACAAAGCGAACGTGAATTTCCTGTGTGCAAGAAGCAAAAGCAAAAAGCATGCTTGCAACAAGAGCAAGAGCAATTACTCTGAAAACATTTTTCTTCATTAGGTATGTACCCCTTTCAATGTTACGGCATCAGCCGCTTGTGTTTATGCATAATATATGCAATACATCAATAATTTACAACATTAATATAGAATTGTCAAGTGACTTTATTAAAATTAACTTTAACAAAATCTGCTTTTTGCAAAAAAAGTCGGATTAATAAGAAAATTTACTGTAATTTGTTGTGGAGGTGAGGGTTATGTCAACATCGGTGTTGATGGTGACAACCTTTTTTACTGTGGCATCCTTGAGGCTCATAACACAGGTAACATATGTTTCATAGGATACGACCTTGCCGTCGGGAGAGAAAACCGCCTTGGCATAACAGCCGGAATATTTAACCTCAATATTCTTTCTTTCCACGGTTGCCCCGACCTTCGGAGCATATTTATTCACAACATCGTCAACGGTTATGAAATTAAATACCTTTGCATATGCACTTTCATCCTTTGTGGGATTTTTAGCATCGGGCATAGTAACCGTAACAACATAATTTGATCCTTGCGTTGAAAGAGTTATATCCTTAATATCAGACATCTGAAGCTGTGAAACATATCTTTCGCCGTCGGGAGACATAAGCTCCACACAGGACTGTCCCTTTGAGGCATTGGAAATTTCCGTTTCCTCTGAAAGAAGAGCACCTTTTACGAAATCAACAAGAGTGTTTGCGACCTGATTTGACAGAACAATATCGGAAACCGTTGTCAGCTTTGCTCTTTCAAATGAGGGCATGGTCTCCTTTACATTATTCATATTGGTATTGAAATAATCAAGAAGCTGAGCCTTTGTCATTTCGGTGGGAACCTTTACGGCAGGGGCAGGTGCGGCAGTTGTGCCTTCGGAATTCGGTGCCGAGGTGGTGTTTTCGGGTGCCGAGGTCAAATGCTCAGAGGTAGTCACCTCGGGAAGTGTCTCATATTCGGCTGCAGTGGTGTTTTCGGGAGCATCCGCCTGCACATCGTCCTGCTGGGGCAGAGAAATCGTAACCTTCATACATGAGGACATAAAAAGTGCGGAAAATACCAGTGTCAGCACAAGTATTGAAGAAACTGTTTTTTTCATAAATGGAGTTCCTTTCTTTTTTCTCATTAAATAATTTACAACATCCGTTGTTTTTTGTCAACGGAATATATATGGTATTTCTTTCTTCTTGACTGGAGCGGTGTTTATATATATAATTACATATAGTAATACGAAAGGAACGATGATGTGAAAAAGTATATTTCGGCAATACTGATTGCTTCCCTTCTTTTTTCACTTAAAATATCCGTTTTCGCCTTTGAAATAAAAAATCAGATAATTCCCGCACCCGTTATTACGCAGTTTTCGGAAGACTTCACGGAGGAAGAAAAAGCATACATCTTTTCCTTCACCGATAACCTTTCCGATGCGGAGGAATTAAGAGAGCTTATATATTCCGTGGCATTGGATGAATTCGGAAGCGTTGACAGGCTTCTTTCATCAAATCAGAGCTATCTTGCCGCAAAAACGGAAAATTACTGTCAGATAAGCGTTTCGGACTCGGAATGGTATACCTTAAAGGCAGTTCCGAACACCTTTTCACTTTCCTTTTTCGGTGAAATTCTCCCCGCCCTCAGAAATGCCGGAAAAGATTTATCCTCTCTCACCGACGGATTTTCCCTTAATGTGAGAATTCTCACAGCCTCGGAGAATTTCAGAGAGGAAAATGTGAAGACGGTTTATGTTTATACCGCCTCCGAAGTAAAAGAAATCTCCTGTCCCTCCTTCTGTTACATAATAACGGACATCCCCGAGGATGCGGTTTTCTCCGAAGAATTCAGCATTGACGGATTCTTCAATTCCCCCGTCAAAGAGGACATTCTCCTCCCCGTTCCCGAAAGAGAGGGCTATAATTTTGACGGCTGGTCCCTTGAGGATGATAAAAGAATAAATGTCATTCCCAAAGGCTTAAAAGCCGTAAATCTCAAATCCCACTGGCTTCCCAAGGTTTATGAAATAAACTATTTTATCACTACCTATGATACGGACAAGTCCTTTTCTCTGGGCGGTGCCGACAACAGTCACAATCCCGTGGAATATACCGTGGGAGAAGCTGTAAAAATCCGTGACCTGAAGCCGCCCATAGCAGGCTTCACCTTTGACGGATGGTATCTCACAAGGGATTTTTCAGGTGAGAGAATAACCGAAATAAAAGCGGGCGAAACAGGCGACAAGCTTCTTTATGCGAAATGGCTTTCGGATAAGGACCTTGAAGAAGAAAAAGATAAAAGAAGACAGGAATTTATAAAAAACGGTAAATTCGGCGATATAAACGACGACGGAAAAATCACCGCCGCCGATGCGAGAATTGTGCTTCGCTGTGCAGTTAAGCTTGAAGAGCCCGACTCCGAGCTCCTTAAAAGAGTTGATTACGGCAACACGGGAAAAATCTCGGCAGAAAATGCCCGAACAACACTTCGCATCTCTGTGGGACTTGACAGTCTTTACGATATTTTATTGGAAAACGGGAGACTTCCCGACTGATAAAGGACGGTAATATGAAAAAATTAATTTCTCTCATACTTGTCTCAATCCTGATATTTTCAATGTCTCCCCTTTGCTTTGCCGCATTTTCAACAGGAAAATATAAGGTAACGGCAAGCCATGCAGATATATACTTTTCGGCAAACACCACAAGCCGCAAATTAGGTGAAATCCCGAAAAACACTTATATTGAAATAACTGAAATAAGAAACAACACCTTCGGAAAAGCCTATCTTGCATCAGAAGATATAACAGGCTGGGTGCTTCTCGAAAAGCTCACCTTTATTGAAAGCAGTGACAAGGACACAGAAATAAAGGAAATAAAAATAAAAGAGCTTCCCCTGAAGACCTTATATGTTGACGGCATTGACGAGCTTGACCTTACGGGACTTTCTCTTGTCTCGGTTGACAAAAACGGCAAGGAAGCACCCGTTTATGAATACAGCGTCTTCGCACCCGAGATGAAGGGTGTGGGTGAAAAAACGGTGATAATAACCTATTCTCCCGACGGCAAGCACATCTTTACAACTCAGTTCAGTGTTACCGTTGTCAGAGAGGATGCGGTAAAAATATCCGTCATCACACCGCCCGCGACCGAATATCTTGAAAACCGGCCCTTAGACCTGTCGGAATTAAAAATCCGGACTGAGTTCACCGATGCGTCAAAAAACGTGACACTGACTTATGATGAAATAATTAAAAACAGTGACTATACCATTTCGGGCTGTCATGGTGAAAAACACGGCGATGCACTGAAAAAGGGTGAGCATACAATAAGCATCAGCTATAAATATGCGGATGTCAGCTGCTCGGTCACAATAAATGTAACACCCCGAACTCTCGTCTCTCTCACCGTAAAGCAGCAGCCTCTTAATCTCACCGTTTATTCAAATGAGGAAATCCCCGTTCTTGACGGACTTATTCTTGAAGCCGTTTACGACAACGGTGAAATTGAGGATGTTTATCACTATTCCTGTGAAGCCGTATGCGAGCCCGAAAACTTCGCAATCGGTCCCGGCAATCCCGTTGAAGTGCATTTCGGCGGAAAATCCGTAACTCTGTATTTCCGCTATTCACTTGCAGTACCCGTAAAAATCATCCTTGAATTCAAGGATAAAGATGGCAACACCGTTCCCATAACCTACTTAAAGGGTGAGGAGATTGACCTGAGCGGTATAAGAGTCCGTCTGGTTTACAGTGACGACAGCTTCGAATATATAAACGATTATAAAATGAGCTCACCCGACTATAAAATTATGGGCTCACAGAATATAAGCGTTGAATATATGGAATTTTCAGAGGTTTTCACAATTCACATCTCCCCCTACTACAGCAAGGGTGATGTAAACGGAGACGGCAATGTCACCGCAAAGGATGCAAGAACAATTCTCCGTGCATCAGTGGGACTCACCACTCTCGGCGGACAGCTTTTCTTTGCAGGCGACACCACAAGAGACGGCAAAATTTCCGCCGCAGATGCGAGACTTGCTCTTCGAGCCTCAGTCGGTCTCGAAAATCTCTATATAACATTGTAAATTAAAACCGAAAGGATAAATTATTATGAGCAATAACAAAAACACTCCCATCCCCGAAGAAGAAGTACCCGTATTTGAATTTGTTGACGAGGACGGCAATGTAGAAAAGTTTGAAATCCTCGGCTTTGTGGAATATGAAGGTGTTGACTATGTGGCACTTCTTCCCGAAGGCGACGAAGAGGGCCCCGTTCACATTCTTGAGGTAATCGAGGAGCTGGATTCCGATTACGATACCTATGCAGGAATAGAGGATCAGGAGCTTGTTGACAAAATCTTCGCAAAGTTTATGGAAGAAAACAAGGACAGATTTAATTTTATATGAACACAAGCGGAGCCCTCGGCTCCGCTTGTTCTGTTTTAACGGTATTTTTTCATAAGTGAGGAGAAAAGCTCCTTTGCCGACGGCGGTGTATAGGTTATGGCATTGGCTCCCGCCGCCACCGTTCTTCCTATAGTTTCGGCAGTGGGACCGCCTGTGGCAATAATGGGCACATCGGGGAATTTCTCTCTTATTTTTCTCACAAGCTCCGGTGTTCCCTCTGCGGCGGCAACATTGAGAATAGACGCACCTGCATCCAGTCTTGCTTTTATATCCGTATCTTCACTGACCACCGTTATTACAACAGGCACATCAACCTCTTTTGCAACGGCATAAACATTTTCATCGGACACGGGAGCATTAAGAACCACTCCGCAGGCACCCTGTGCCTCTACATCCTTTGCAAGAGTAACAGTTCTTTCTCCCTGAGTTGTTCCGCCTCCGACACCGCAGAAAACGGGAGTGTACGCCCCCTTTATAATAGACTCGGAAATTGCAACCTGAGGTGTAAAGGGATATACAGCAAAAACCGCATCGGCATCGCAGTTTCGGATTATTGCAATATCTGTTGAGAAAATAAATGTTTTTAACTTTCTTCCGAAAACATTTATTCCGCTGCACTGTCTTGCAACTTCGGGAACAGTTATGATATTATGTCTTAAACGGCTTTCATAGGACGGTATTTTGTTCTTCATTTCATTTACATCCGACATTATATTTTCTCCTTTACTGCATTCTTTTTTTGCATTCTATCATAAAGCCTTTGTATAATCAAACCGAAAAGAGACCTTATTATGTATAAAAAAATTTATCTTGAAATCACCAATGTATGCAATCTCAGTTGCACCTTCTGTCACAAAACCTCACGAAAGAAAAGATTTATTACAGAAGAAGAATTCATATATCTTCTGAAAAAAATAAGACCTCATACGGACTATCTCTATTTTCATCTTATGGGTGAGCCTCTTTTGCACCCGAATTTCAGCAAGCTTCTTTCGGTTGCCGCAGAATTTGGCTTCAGAAACACCGTCGCAACCAACGGTTTACTTATAAAAGAAAGGGAGAAGGAGCTTCTGGAGACTCCGCCGTATAAGGTGACCTTTTCCCTTCACGCATACGAGGGTAACGAAATGCCCGTAAGCCTTCGGGAGTATCTCGATAATATAATTATCTTCTGTAAAAAGGCTGAAAAAAAGGGCACAATATGTGTGCTTCGTCTGTGGAACGAGGGCGGAGAAAACACACTCAACACCCGGATAATCGAAAGACTGAAAGAGGAATTCACTTTCAGGGAAAACAGAAAGGGCTTCACTCTTTCAGAAAAAATATATCTTGAAAGTGCCGAAAAATTCATCTGGCCCGACAAAAGTGCACCCGAGCAGGAGGTTCACTTCTGTATGGGACTTCGTGACCACATAGGAATTCTCTGTGACGGCACGGTGGTTCCCTGCTGTCTCGATGCCGACGGGGCATTGGCACTGGGAAATCTTTTCAAAGAGGACCTAACCGATATAATAAACAAACCCTCTGCAAGAGCGATATATGACGGTTTCACTCAAAAAAATGCCACCGCCAATCTCTGCAAGCACTGCCAATACGCCACAAGGTTTAACTCATAATTTAAAGGAGTACCGTTAAATTATGAGTTAATGATATTTCTGCTTCGCAGAAGTGATATTGCCCTTCGGGCAGTGCATTATGAGCAACACGAATAACAAGGTTGTGACGGAGTCAGGTACTTATATTCTTTGCTATGCAAAGAGTGATATATTTTCCTGCGGAAAATGTGAAGCATTTGCATCGAACTTTCTCCGACTTCCGACCTTGCAAAGCACTGTTTTCTCCGAATTCCGAAATCCGAAATCCGAATTTGCAAAGCACTATGCTGTCAGCTTGCGATTTATTCTGAGCTTTCTGTTTTCACTTCTCCACGAATAGATTATTTCGGGATTTTCAAAAATTTCGTCTAATTTTTTAATAAAGGGAACTATTTCTCCGAAATCAAGAGCACGGTGGTCAAAGGCTATACAGACAGGTAAAATCTGACGGACTTCAATTTCATCATTTTCCGTAACAAAAGGCTTTTTCTGAACGGCACCCACACCGAAGGCACACACCTGCGGAGGTACTATTTCAAGAAGTGCCATAGCACCCTTCTGTCCGAGATAGGTGGAGCCGATATTTGATACCGTAACCGTTCCCTGTTCAAGATCGAAGGCAGTCAGCCTTTCGGTTTCGGGGATGGCTTCATATTCCTTTTTTGCTTTTCCCGTTAAGGTCTTCACTCTGTGCTTGCCTGTTTTTGAGCCGATAAGCCTGTAAATCGTCTTTACCAATTTACCTTTTTTTAAGCCCTTCAGGGTATCATTAAGCGACACGGAAAAAAGTGCTTCGGTGAGATCCGTATTTTCCATCCGTCTTGTGACATCATTAATATATGCGGTCATCTCATCAAGGTCACGGCTTTCAAAATTTCTTAAATTCACCGTCATCATTTTTCCGTCAGGAAGAATTGTCGGCATAGAAATATCAATATTACTGAAAGTATTTATTTGACCTCGGACTAATCTTCTGTTAAAATTGATGTGTGAATTCATTTCGGGAGCAGCCTTAAGCCCCTCGGTTATGATTTTAAGGATAAGAGTATTAAAGGTGATTTTCGTTCTATATTCGGAATTCATTTTTTTGTAAAGACTATAAAGCTGTGTCACATCCGCTTCATACATATATGATACGTGAGGGATTTCTCTCCAGCTTTCACTTGTCATATTTGCAACTATCTTTCTTTGTATTCCGAAGTGTTCCGTTTTAATTGTGTTCATAATAAATTCTCCTGTAAATTATTGGCAAACTCTTTTCGTCTGCTACGGTTTTAGTTTATCCGTCGGGAGAACAAAAAAACACCAACCGCACTTTACAAAAGCACTTTTCAATATATACTTCGGTTTACAAAATTTTCCGCAACCGTACCGCAACCGATTTTTTTACATATGGGAGGATAAATATGAATCTTTTTACTGCAAAAAAACTGATTGCCCTGAGAAAGCATTTTTCTTTTTCGCAGGAAGCACTTGCCGAAAAGGTAGGTGTCAGCCGTCAGGCAATTTCAAAGTGGGAAAGAGGAGAAGCCTCTCCCGACACCGATAATCTTATAATACTTTCAAAGCTTTACGGAATTTCCCTTGACGACCTTTTAGGTGACAAAACCGCCGAGGAAATAATCGAAGCACTGTCCGCTGTCAGAGAAGAAAAAGAAGGATTTACTCCTGAAGAAAAAACAGAAGCACCCGCTTCTTCGGATAATAAAAATCTATACAGCAACGAAAATCACTCCGAGCAGCCGTCTCAGCCGCAAAAAGAGGAAATAAATTTTTCCGAGCTGGGAAAAAAGCTTCTTCGTATTCCCTATTTTCTTGTTGCAATCATCGCCTATCTTGTTCTCGGCTTTTCATTAAAGCTCTGGCATCCCTTATGGCTTATAATCCTCACCATCCCCGCATACTATCTCACTGCATGGGCTTTTCTTGCAAAAACGAAAAAGAAAATGCTTCTTATGCTCCCCGTTTATCTCTATGCCGTAATCATATTTCTCATTCTGGGACTTGTATTAAATCTGTGGCATCCCATGTGGTTAATATTTATCTGCATTCCCGCATACTATTGGTATGTGGCATTTATGAAAAAATAACAGTATTAAAAAAAACATCACCGCGGTTGCGGTGATGTTTTTTATGTAATCTTTAGTTGCGAAGTCTTATTTTTCAAGGCGTTACACATTTTTCTTAAGGTTATATTTTTCCTTGTACTGATTGAATTCAAAATCGAAATCCTCGTTGCCGTGCTTTACGGCGTTGAGGTAATTATGGGCTTCAAATTCATCCTTTTCAGCCTCAATAACAGCAACGGCAATATTGGAGCAATGGTCGGAAATTCTTTCGATGTTATTGAGAATATCGGAAAGAATAAAGCCAAGCTCAATAGTGCATTCGCCTGCTTTAAGACGGTCGATATGTCTTTTTCTCACCTTTTCCGTAAGTCTGTCAATAACCTGCTCAAGAGGCTCGACACGGGCTGCCGTTGCCACATCGTTTGCAGAATATGCATCCACAGTAATTGTGATTATTTCAATAAGAGCATCGGTTAAAACAGTAAGCTCCTTATAAGCCGCATCGGAGAACACAATGCTCTTATCCTTGATTTCCTTGGCAGTTTCAAGGAGATTGAGAGCGTGGTCACCGAGTCTTTCAAAGTTTCCGATTGAGTGAAGCATACGGCCTGTTCTTCTTGAGTCTGCATCGGAAAGAGAAAGTGCGGCAACCTTAACAAGATATGTGCCGATGTCATCCTCATAGGCATCCAGCTTTTCCTCCTGTCCTCTTATCCATTCGGCAGTCTTTTCATCATATTCACATAAAATTGCAAAGGTGGAAAGAAGCATCTGCTTTGCCTCCCCTGCCATATTTACGGAATGGTTATCACATTCACTGACGGCAACGGAGGGCATTCCGAGAAGTCTATCATCCATTGTAAACATATGCTTGCTGTCTTCTTTTTTGTCATTGTCCTTAACACAAAACTCGGTAAGCTTTATAATCGGCTTTGCAAAGGGTGAAAGTACAACGGTGAGAGCCACATTGAAAATGGAGTGCACAAGAGCAATACTCCATGCAGTTGCAGGCCCTCTAAACAAAGCGGGACTGAAAATTATGTCAACAACCCAGAATACGCTTGTAAACAGAACCGTTCCGATAACATTGAGAATGGTATGTATAAAAGCAACTCTCTTTGCCTTTGCATTGGTGCCCACTGCGGAAATAACCGCAGTGATACAAGTACCGATATTCTGTCCCATAATGATAGGAATTGCCATACCGATATCAATAAGCCCCGTAAGTGCCAGTGCCTGAAGCATACCCACAGAGGCGGCAGAGGACTGAATTATTGCTGTGATGACCGCACCGATAAGAACACCGAACAAGGGATTATTGAATCTTATAAATACATTTTCAATACCTTCAATATCCTTTATGGGATCCATAGCATTACCCATAAATTCCATTCCGTACATCAGAACGGCAAAGCCCACGAAAACCGAGCCTATGCTCTTTCTCTTTGAGTTATTTGAAAAAACAACAAATATTACACCGATAAAGGCAAGTATGGGAGAGAAGTTTTCGGGCTTTAACATCATCATACCGATGCTTGAGCTTTCAATTCCCGAAAGAGACAATATCCATGCGGTAAGTGTTGTTCCGATATTGGCACCAAAAATGATGAATATTGTCTGCGAAAAATGCATAATACCGGAATTTACAAGTCCCACAAGCATAACCGTAACCGCAGACGAGGACTGTACGGCTATTGTTATAATCGCACCGAAAAGTATTCCGAAAAAGGGATTTGAGGTAAACTTCTTAAGAAGTCCCTCAAGCTTGCCGCCGGCTATCTTTTCAAGGTTTCCAGACATTACATTCATTCCGAAGAGGAAAAACGCAAGGCCGCAAAGCATCTGAACAACTGATGTCACTATCTGTGTTGCACTCATTTTCTATATTCCTTTCTCACTTGAAATACATATAAACCTGACATTTTATCATTCCGTTATAGAGCTTTCTTCTCTTGTCGGCTTTTCTGCCGAATGCCTTTTCAAACTCCTCATCGGCAGTGATTATTGTATAGCTTCTGCCCTTTTGGGCAGCAAATCTTTCACCCATGGTTCTGTAAAGCTTTCTCGCATTTTCAATATCAAGCAGTCTCTCACCGTAAGGGGGATTTACAATAACCGTCGCTCTTTCGGTTTCGGGAGTGAAATCCTTAACATCTCTTAATGTGAAGGTGAGATATTTCTCAACACCCGCTTTTCTTGCATTCTCTCTTGCAATATCAAGAGCTACGGGATCTATGTCATAACCGTAACCGTGGAAATCAATATCGTGCCTCTGACGGTCAACCGCCTCGCTTCTCTCCTTCTGCCATACCTCCGGGGGAACCTGTCTCCAAGCTTCCGCAGTGAATTTTCTGAATCTGCCGGGAGCTATATTAAGAGCCATCAGAGCACCCTCAATGAGAATTGTACCCGAGCCGCACATGGGATCGTAAAGGGAGTGATAGTGCCGAAGCTTTGAAATCTGACAAAGGGATGCCGCAAGAGTTTCCTTAAGAGGAGCGGCATTCGCATCGGGACGGTAGCCTCTCTTATGAAGACCTCTGCCCGAGGTGTCAATAAACAGCGACACCTGATTTTTCATTATGGAAAACTGAATCTGATAAAGAGATCCCGTTTCCTCAAACCACGGTATTGCATATTTTGTTTTAAGCCTCTCCACAACCGCCTTTTTAATGATTGACTGACAGTCGCTGACACTGAAAAGATCGGAATTCAGAGAATATCCTTTTACGGGGAAACGGTCTTTTTTACCTATCCACTGCTCCCATGGAAGCTTTTTCGTACCCTGAAAAAGCTCCTCAAAGGAATGAGCCTCAAAGGTACCCACCATAACAAGTATTCTTTCAGCGAAGCGTGAACAGATATTTGCTCTCGCCAGAATATATTCATCACCCGAAAACAGCACTCTGCCGTTCTCGGCATTCACATCTTCAGCCCCCATCTCGCGAAGCTCATCTGCAATAAGCCCCTCAAGACCAAGTAAACAAGGAACGCAAAAATTTATTTTCATCGTTATTTCAACTCCAGTGCAAATTCGGAATTCGGAATTCGGAGGTTAATTAAACTTTTACTTCCCCCAAAATCTAAATCTATTTCCGCCCGTTTGTGCTTTCATTTTTTGTTCAGTTTATTTTTCTGAGTTTTGGTTATAGCAACAAGCATTTTTATTAACTCGTCACAATCCTTATAAATGCTGTCAAACTGTTCCTTTGTTATGTACTCACTTTCATACAACAATTCCAACCAATAAGCACTTTCATCTGCTTCTTTCAACGAAACAGTAAGCTTCATATAAAAATCTGCATCAGTCTGAACCCTTGTACTTTCCCGGATATTAGCACCAATACTTGTCCCCGAATGCAACAGCTGATTTGAAAGCACAAACTCCTTCTTTTCCGAGCACAGATATTTATTCAGCTTTATAATTCGCAAAGCAAAAGCCTTTGACTTATCACAAAGAATATTACACCTCAAAATATTCTCCTTCTAAACAGCTATAGCCGCTATTCATATTGTATCTTTTTCTCCGAAATCCGAATTTCAGATTGCGAAACCTGTGAGCAATCTGATTGTGTTTTCGACTCCGTCGATGTGGCTTCTTTCATAGCCGTGGGAGGAATATACGCCGGGACCTATGAGTCCGTGGCGGAAATCATGTCCGGCACGAAGAGTGGCCTCTGCATCGCTTCCGTAATGAGGATAAATGTCAACTGCATAAGCTGCACCGGTTTTTTCCGCAGCCTCAATAAGCCTTGATGTCATATCATAGTTATATGGGCCTCCGGAATCCTTGGCACATATCGAAACCTGCTTTTCGGTGCAGATAAGTCCGTCTCCGACACAGCCCATATCAACGGAAAGCACTTCCGTTATCCCCTCAAAGGGAACTGCGGCAGCTCCGTGCCCGACTTCTTCATAAACCGTTATATGCAGATATATCTTTCTTTCGGGTGAAAGCTTTTCATCCTTCAGAAGCTTCGCAAAGCCTAAAATTGCCGCAACACTCAGCTTATCATCAAGAAAACGGCTTTTTATATAACCCGATTCCGTAACGACAGTTCTCGTATCAAAGGCAACAATATCGCCGTTTCCGATACCGAGTGCTTTCACATCATCCGCATTTTTCACATCCTCGTCAAGCACAACCTCCATATTATCAAAGCTGCGGTCGGTTTTGTTAAATTCGCCGTTGACATGGATTGAGGGATTTTTGAGAAGAAATGTGCCGTCATATATACCGTTTTTTCTTGTTATGACACGGCAGTTTTCGCCCTCTGTATTAAAGCCGTTAAGTCCGCCGAGAGGTGTGATTCTCAGTCTGCCGTTACTCTTAACCTCGGCAACCATTCCGCCGAGTGTATCAAGATGTGCTTCCAGAAGGAGTGCATTTTTTTCATCTTTTCCGCCGATTTCCACGGCAACTCCGCCTTTTTCAGTGATAAAAGCGGGACAGCCGACAGAAATAAACTCATTTCTGACAAATTCCGCCGCCGCTGAAGTGTATCCCGTCGGGGAATCGATCTTTAATATTTCAACTGCTTTCTGAGTTGCAAATTCTGCATACTTTTTATACATCATACATCACCAGAATAATACTATCACAAAATTTGTATAAATAAAAGACTTTCTACAAAAAAATAGAGATCATAATTTTATAAAAATAATTGAATTAATATTTTCATTATGTTATTATATTTATAACTATATTTGTGCGTAAGGAGTTTTTTTTATGAAACTTTTGGACAAGGCAAAAAATATTGTTTCAGACATTTTCACCTATTGGGACAAACCGGCTGCAGGCAAATATGTGCCGTATAAAGGCATTTTCGGCTATTCTGTAGGCGGCATCGGTGCTTATTTGATCATAACACTCGGCACCGCGTGTCTGCTCTCTGCAAACAACACCCTTCTTACAATGACACTGGGTGTAAAGCCCACCCATGTCTACATAATGTATGTCATCTGCGTTCTTGCAAACATTCCGCTTACGGGAATAAGAGCAAACATAATAGACAACACCCGTAACAAAGCAGGTAAATACCGTCCGTATATTCTCACCATGGCTGTGCCTTCCGCACTTCTCTGTCTTGCCATGGTATGGATTCCTTACGGCAAATTCTCGGAAATTCCTTTCCTTCAGGGCGAGATTTTCGGCCAGACAAAAGCTTATGTTCTTAAATGTGCCATCATTTTTGTTATAAATCTGCTTTTACATTTCTTCTACTATTTCTTCTACGATGCATATGAAAATCTCATCCATGTTCTCTCCCCCGATTCACAGGAAAGAGCCAATGTGCAGTCAGTAAAGAGCGTTGTATATTCCTTTGCTCCCACGGTTGTTAACCTGCTCACTCCCCTCATAGCAGGAAATATTTTCCACACAAACACAACCGACATCCGTGTTTACAGACTTTTATATCCCATTCTGACCGTGCTCGGACTTCTTCTTTGCATCCTTGTTTATAAGAATACAGAAGAAAAAATCGTTCAGGCGAGAACACACGTTGTTCAGATCAAATTCATTGACGCTTTAAGAGCTGTTGCAAAAAACAAATATTTCTGGGTAATCTCCCTTGCCGGCTGGATAGGCTTTCTTGAAGCATCCTATGCAAACATTCTCTCATGGCTTTATAACTACGGCGGTGCCTGTAACAGTAATGAATATGCCCTTATTGTTACGGTTTACGGAAATGCATCACTCTGGGGCATGATAATGGCTCCCTTTGCAATCAAAAAATGGGGCAAAAAGGCTGTGCTTATCGTAACAAACCTTTTCAATGTTCTCTTCATTCTCATGATGCTTCCCTGCTGTCAGGAAATTTCCCATATGACCATATGGCTTGTTATGGGATGTCTGTGGCTCAATGCCCTTATGGGATCTTTCGCACACATTCTCAACCCCGCAATCCAGGCTGATATCCGCGACTATCAGCAGTATAAGACCGGCGAAAGAATTGACGGTATGTTCTCTGCAGTTGCAACAATCGGCACGGTTATCACCCTTGCAACCTCAAGCGTTCTTCCCATAGTTTATGAAAAGAGCGGACTTACAGAAACAAATGCTCTTAAAATCACCTCCGATCCGAGTATTCTCGGAAGAATGCTCGGCGACGGAAAAACTGTCGGCGAAATCCTTGCGGACCAGCTTGCAAAAGGTCAGGATAACTATTCCAATGCAACCTCTGCTCTTTATGATACTAATATCCTTCTCAACCTTCTCCAGATTCTTATCATTCTCGCAGCAGTCGGTGCATTTATGAATGTTATTCCTTTCTTCTGGTATGACTTCAATGAAATCAAGCAGAAATCCGTTGTCCGTGTTCTTAAGGTCAGAGCAATGTTTGAAGATTTCGGAAACAATGTGACAAATGACACAGGACTTGTTGACGGTATCGAAATCATAAGAAACTCCCGCAAAAACTGCAGTCTTGAGCCTGCAGCCCTCGACAAAAAGAGCTATCGCTCAATAAAAGACAAGGCAGAAAAGAAGGCAGCAAAAAAAGCCTATAATGAAGCAAAAGAATTCAATAAAGAAATTGAAATTGCAAAATTCGTGTGCGAAGAGCTTGACCATTTCAATTCCCGTGTCGGAAAATTCCGTCTGTCACAGGCAAAAGAGCTTTACGCTATGGGAATAAATGCAATTCTCACAATGAATAAAACCAACATAAAAGAGGAGCTCAGGGCAGCAAAGCTTATGCCGTCTTCTTCAAAGGAAGAAAAGGAAATGAGAAAAGCTGCCATTGAAAATGCAAAGAAAAAGCTCACTGCAATATCCTCCGTAAAGAAATATTTCAAAAACACCACTGAGCTTGTTCAGCCCGATTTCGCAGAGCTTGACCGCCTCTACGACAGAGAGGATGCCATAAACCTTGAAATGAAGGAGCTTTATGTCAGCCTTGATGCCGCAAAGAAATTGAAGAATGCAGCAGAGAATGCAGAGCTTTCACAGAAAATTGCATCTCTCAAGGCAGAAAAGAAGGATATTCAGGCTGCAATAAAGGACGAAATGAACCGTCACGCATACTTCAACCGCGCCGCAAAGCCCTATGTTGATGCCGAAAAGCTGATAAAGCAGGCAGAAAACTACACTCACCTTAATGAGATTGAAGACTCATATGAGGAAGCACTTCTCCGCGTAAATGAAGCCAAGGCTTTACAGGAGGAGGAAGAACTCAGAGAAAAAGCGGCAAAAGGCAAATAATGTTTTACAGGGGAGAAAAAAAGCTTTCTCCCCGAAAGAAAGAAGATAGTAATGAAGCTTAAAATATTCTATGAAAAAATCTACGGCAAAATATTTTCAATTCCCCTTTTCAAGAGCCTTCTGAAAATTCCGGTAGTTGAAAAGCTTCTGCAGTATGAAATAGTGTCCTACCTCTTTTTCGGCGTTCTCACTACCGTTGTGAATTTCATCACGTATATGGCTATGGGAATTTTTGCAGGCGAAAACTATGAGGAGAAAATCCTTTTCTCCGTAGGCTCCTTTGATTTTCAGTTAGTCCTTCTTATGAACGCTGTTGCATGGATTGCCTCTGTTGTGTTTTCGTTTATAACAAACAAGCTCTTTGTTTTTGAAAGCAGCTCATGGAAGGCAGGAGTTTTTCTCAAGGAATTCCTTTCCTTTGTGGGTGCAAGAGTAATTTCCTTCCTTATTTTCGAGGAGCTTATATTTGCACTTCTCATCAATATTTTCGGAATACGCGACCTTTTTGCGAAACTTGCGGTTGCGGTTTTCGTTGTAATCTTTAATTACGTGGCAAGCAAGCTTGTCATTTTCCGAAAAAAAGGAGAAAAAGATGCTTAATATTGCCGTTTGCGACGACGAAAAGTATATAAGCGATTTTCTGCAGAAATCCGTAATGGACTGTCTTGCAAAAGCCGACCTTGAAGGAAGTGTGACGGTTTTTGATGACGGTCAGCCCTTGGTTGACCTTTACAAAGCCGAAAAAGCCAATTTCGATATAATTCTTCTTGACATCACAATGAGAGAATGCGACGGAATGACAGCAGCAAAAATAATAAGAGGCTTTGACAGTAAGGTTATGATAGTTTTCGTCACTGCCTCCGCCGAATATGTTTTTTCGGGCTATGAGGTGAGAGCCTTCAGATATATTCTCAAGCCCGAGCTTCTTCACGGCTTCACGGGTGTGTTCAAGGAGTGCCTCGATGAAATAACAAAATCCAATGAGCAGCGCTTCACCTTCCAGAAGGCCGCAGAAACCGTCAGTGTGCCTCTTCGCGACATCCTTTATTTTGAAAGCGATAAGAGAATAATAAACATAATAACATCAAATGAAGAATTCTCCTTTTACGGCAAGCTTGATGACATTGAAGCTCAACTGAAAAAGCAGGATTTTGTCAGATGCCACCAATCATTCCTTGTAAATGCAAAAAAAATAACCTCTGTCAGAAACAATGAGCTCTCCCTCAACAACGGAAAAAGCATCCCCGTCAGCAAAAGACGGGCAAAAGAAACCAACGAAGCATTTTTATGGGCAATGAGATAAGCTATGATTGAAATAATTACCGAAAACTATCAGGATATAATACTGAACACCGCAAGAATTTTTTCCTCGGTGTTTGAAATTCTGTTGGCATTTCTTCTCATAAACAATTTTTTCAAGCCACGTGCCCGTCTTAAGAAGGTGGATTATATCCCCTTTTTCCTGCTTGCCGCCGCGGTTATCTTTCTGCAGGAATATAAAAATGTGGGCTACACAAAATATATACTGGAATGTGTTGTTCTGATAATAATCCTTTTCGGTATGTATCAGGGAAAGCTCAGGCACAAGCTTGCGGGTAGCGTAATCTTCATTGCACTTCTCGGAATATCCGTTGTGCTTTCGGACCTCTCATACGGTATTATAACAGACCATATGAACACCCCTACGGACGAAAGCTCACCCTTTTCGGCACTTCTTAAAATAACTCTTTCCAACACTATAATGATTCCCCTTGCAGTGCTAACGGGAACACTTCTCAAGGACAGAGCCAACGGAAGCCTTGCCTTCAGAATGTGGACGGGACTTTTAGTTGTCCCTGCTGTGACACTTATAACCTTTTCCGTATTCCAGTATATAATCGAAACATATGAACTGAACCAACAGATAAAGGCATACATCTATCTTTCCTGCACAGGCATAATTCTCATAAATGCCGTGGTTTTTGTAATGTTCTGGTTCAACCAGCGTCAACACGGAATAAAAAGAGAAAATGACCTTCTGACCTCACAGATAAATTCACAGGAAATATCAATAAAAAATCTTGAGAATGCATATAACCGTACAAGGAACTTCCGTCACGATATAAAAAATCATCTTCTGACAATGAACATCCTTGCGGAAAACGGTGATATTGATGAGATAAAAAAATATCTCAAGGAAATGAGCGTAATTTTAGACGAATCCTCATATGTGAGAATTACAGGCATTTCGGCAGTGGATGCCATTCTCAACGAAAAGCTCTATGAGGCACAGTCCCACAGCATAACGACTAATTACGATGTTATGCATATGACCGAAAATAATATAAAGCCTGTGGATATGTGCATAATTCTCAGTAACGCTCTGGATAATGCAATAGAGGCAAATCAGTCAATAGAGGAACCCGAAAAAAGATATATAAAGCTCAAAATGTCGGGTAACGGTGATTTTACTGTAATTTCAGTTATCAATCCTACCGACAAGGCTCCCGTAAAACGCTCACCCAACACCTATGTAACATCAAAAAATGATGCCAAAAATCACGGCTTCGGTCTTAAAAGTATTGAAAGCACCGCCAAAAAATACGACGGTGAAATGCTTACAAAATATGAAGACAAAACCTTTACTCTTGTAATAAAGCTTAATGCACAATCCGATTGAGGTGGAAATTATGAATAAAGAAATTCTCAGTGAAATCAGAAAGCTCAAGGAAGAAACAGGAACGGTAATTCTTGCCCACACCTATCAGAATCCCGAAATAATCGAAATTGCCGATATTACGGGTGACTCCTTTGCTCTTGCAAAAAAAAGTCTTGAAGCAGGTGCAAAAAGGGTTATTATGTGCGGTGTTCGCTTTATGGCGGAAAGCGTAAAAATACTTTCTCCCGAAACCGAGGTTATTCTTCCCGTCCCCGAAGCCACCTGTCCCATGGCTGAAATGATAAGCCCCGAAAGAGTAAGAGAATACAAAAAGAACAACCCTGAGGCTATGGTTGTTGCATATATAAACACCACCGCCGCACTGAAGGCGGAATGCGACGTGTGTGTCACCTCCTCAAGTGCTCTTAAAATCGTCGGACAGCTCAATTCTCCCGAAATTCTTTTCATTCCCGATAAAAATCTCGGCACCTTTGTAAAAGAGCTTTTCCCCGAAAAAAATATTGTGGTGTGGGACGGCTACTGCCCCATACACGCGAGAATTACAGAGGATGATATACTGAAAGCAAAAAATGAGCATCCCGAGGCACTTCTTGCAGTCCATCCCGAATGTGAAAGGGATGTTGTGAAGCACGCCGATATGGCAGGCTCAACAGCAGAAATAATTGACTATGCACTGAAAGCAGATAAGCCCGTAATCATAGGCACGGAAAGAGGCGTTGCGGATTATCTTATCCCCCATTATCCCGAAAAGGTCTTCTATCACCTTTGCCCCGAAAAGCTTACCTGCAAGGATATGAAATATACAACTCCCGAAAGCATCCTTCTTGCCCTTAAGGGTGAGGGCGGAGAAAAAATTGAGCTGTGCGAGGAGCTTCGAATTAAAGCTAAGCACAGTATAGATGAGATGCTCAGACTCGGTTAAGAGGTGAAAAAAATGGCAGACAATGTAAATGTAGTTGATGTTCTTATTGTAGGCTCGGGAGTTGCGGGCATGTACGGTGCTTTGCAATTTGATAACGATACGAGCGTTATGATACTTTCAAAATATTCAAAAACCACCTCCAATTCAAATCTTGCACAGGGCGGTGTTGCCGCAGTGCTTGATACCGTCAATGACAGCTTTGACCTTCACATAAAGGATACCTTTATTGCAGGCCGCCACGAAAACGATCCCGAAAGCGTTGATGTCCTTGTCAGCGAGGGCCCCGACGATGTGAGAAAAATCATGGAAATGGGCGTACGCTTTGACAGGGATAAGGACGGAGAGCTTGATATGACTCTTGAGGGCGGTCACTGCAAAAGAAGAATTGTCCATTATAAAGACTGCACAGGTGCGGAAATGGTCAGAGGTCTTTTAGCACAGGTTGAGCAGAGAGAAAATATCATTTACAAGGAAAACACCGTTCTTGTCAGACTTGTCCGTGTCAGAAGCGGTTTTCGGGCAGACCTTCTTCACGACGGTGAATATTCCAGTGTATTCTGCAGCTTCTGCATGCTTTGCACAGGCGGTGTGGGAAGAGTTTACAAGTATACAACAAACCCCAAATCCGCAACAGGTGACGGCATAAGAATAGCCTATGAATTAGGTGCAAAAATTAAAAATCTCAGCTACATACAGTTCCATCCCACTGCCTTCAATTCCGAAAACGGCGAGCAGTTTCTGATAAGCGAATCCGTCAGAGGCGAGGGTGCATATCTTCTCAACTGCAACAAGGAGAGATTTATGGACCGCTATGATGATCGCCTTGAGCTTGCCCCCCGTGATGTAGTTTCCAAGTCAATCATCCTTGAAAGCAGAAGAACGGGAAGCAATAATTTCTATCTGGACATCACCCATGAGGATGCCGACTTCTTAAGAGAACGCTTCCCCGCAATTTCCGAGGGCTGCAGTCAGTACGGTGTTGATATAACAAAGGATCTCATTCCGGTATTCCCCTGTCAGCACTATCTTATGGGCGGAATTGAGGTTGACATTGACTCAAAAACAACGGTTCCCCGCCTTTATGCCTGCGGTGAGTGTGCAAACACAGGTGTTCATGGCAAAAACCGTCTTGCAAGTAATTCACTGCTTGAGGCTCTCGTATTCTCAAGGCGTGCGGCAGAGGATATAAAAAGATGTATGCTTAACGGCTTTGCAAAGGTAAGCGAGCTTCCCGTTGAGCTTGATTTTTCAGGTGCACCTCTCCCCGAGGGACTTCGCACGGAAATCAGAAGCATTATGCAAAGAGCATATTTCGTGCTTCCCGATGCAGGTGCAATACGCTTCGGTCTTAAGCAGATAGACAACATCTTAAAGCGTCTCAAGGGTGCAAAGTATGCCCAGACCACAAAATATCTGGAAGCCCTGTCACTTGCCACCTGCGCATATATAATACTTAAAGAAGCAGAGGAATCCTGATTTTGCTTCACTAAATCAGGCTTTAATTCGGAATTCGGAATTCGGATTTCGGAGAAACAATCAGCTTCAGTTTGTACTTCAAACTATTTAATTATTTATCATTAACAAAACACGACACTTAAAGTTTTCATATCTCCGAATTCCGAACTCCGAATTCCGAATTATTTTTTCTCGGTTTCAGTTTACGGTTTTCGAACAGTCAAAGGAGAAAAAATATGTTGTTGCCTCAGTTTTACATTGACGATATTATAAAAAAGGCTCTGGCGGAGGATATTAATTATCTTGACACTGCCACAGCTTATGTTATTCCCGAAGATGCCATTACCACTGCAAAATTTGTTTCAAAGGCTCAGGGTGTTCTTTGCGGCATTGAAATAGCCTTAAGGGTTTTCCGGCTTCTCGACTCAGACTGTCAGTTCACCGTTTATAAGCAGGACGGCGACAGAATTCAGCAGGGCGACCTTATTGCAACAATGAAGGGCAAGGCATCAATGCTTTTACAGGGAGAAAGAACCGCTCTCAATATTTTACAGCATATGTCGGGTATTGCCACCGCTACAAATGAAGCGGTTGAGCTTGTAAAGGGTACGTCTGTCAGCATTGCGGATACAAGAAAAACTCTCCCCGGACTTCGTGCCTTACAGAAATATGCAGTAACCTGCGGAGGCGGCAAAAACCACCGCTATAATCTTTCCGACTGTGCAATGCTCAAGGATAATCACATTGATGCAGGCGGCGGAATTACCGCAACAGTAAAGGCTCTTCGCGAAAAAATCGGACATACGGTTAAAATTGAAGTTGAAACAAGAAATATGGACGAGGTAAAAGAAGCGGTTTCGGCAGGAGCAGACATCATTATGCTTGACAATATGAGTGCCGAACAGATGAAGGAAGCCGTTACATTTATTGACGGCAGAGCCTTAACCGAGGCTTCCGGCAACATCACTGCCGAAAATATCAGGGAAAAGGCTTCATCGGGAATTGACATCATTTCCATGGGAGCACTTACCCACTCCGTAAAAGCATTTGACATTTCAATGAGAATTGACTGATGAAAAAGCTGTCTTCAAGAAAAAAAACACTGTCAGTGTGTTTTTCTCTGATATTTCTTCTGTTATTCAGCCTTTATGCCTACTATCAGAACAATTATCTCACCGTAACAAATTACGGCATAAGCGATGAAAAAATCCCCGAAGCCTTTGACGGCTTTGTCATAGCACAGGTTTCCGATTTTCATAATACCCAATCGGAAAAGCTTCAGGAGGATGTCATCAACGCACTTCGGGAAATAAAGCCCGATATAATTGTGCTGACGGGAGATTTCATTGATACGAGAAAAACCGACACCGCCCTTGCCCTCTCTTATGCCGAAAGGCTTATTTCAGTTGCTCCCGTTTATATGTCTGCGGGAAATCATGAGGCGGCAACAGTTTACGAATATCCGCCCTTTGAAAAGGATATGCGTTCTCTCGGAGTAACGGTTCTTCGCAACAACTGTGAACAAATAGAGAAAAACGGACAGCTCATAAATATTATGGGCATTGACGATCCCGTATTCTTCCCCGGTGAAGATAAATATGAAAAAATCGCACAGGGAATTGACAGTGTTGAATACGATAAAAGCATTTTTACAATAACCCTCTCCCATCGCCCCGAAGTTTTCAGGGTTTATGTTGAAAAGAAGCAGGACCTTGTGCTGTCGGGCCACGCCCACGGCGGACAGTTCCGACTGCCCTTTATCGGAGGTCTTTTCATCCCCACGGAAGGCTTATTTCCGAAATACACCGAAGGAGTTCACGAGGAGCAGGAAACAAAAATGGTCATAAGCCGAGGCATCGGCTCAAGTGTATTCCCCATAAGAATAAACAACCGCCCCGAGCTTGTAATAATAACTCTCATGAACAGCTGAAAACTCTGACTGACAAAGAAATACTGCAATTAAAATTGCCGGATATCCCTCGGGATATCCGACAGTCTCATATTATATTTTTATCCGATGGGGAAAATCATTGAAACATTTTCCTTGATCATTTCAATGATGCTGTTGAAAAATCTGATAAGCTTTTCAATAAGAAGCTGGAATTTGCTTGTTACGGGAGAATTATTCTCCACCAGAGAAGCATCATCCTCAAGCATCCATATCTGTGTTGAATAGAAGGGGTTTGCTGTACCTATCATAAGACCTGAATCCATATTTGCAAAAACTCTGAGACCGTGGTTATAGGGATCACCGAAGCCGTTTGTTGTGATAGTATTGAAGCTGACACCGTCTTCACTTACATAAAGGTCAAAGCCTCTGTCGGCAGTTACGGTATACTGTGAGCATTCAAGGATACCTTCAATAATCTTCCACACCTTCTTTATTGCGGCTATGGTTTCCTCACTGTTTCCGAATTTTTCGGTTACGGCAGACATATCCATATTCTTGAAGATATTTACAAGCTCGTCAACACTGAAGTTTTCGAAAAGATTTTTCGCAGCCTGAATATCTCTGTCAGCTTCTGATGTGATTTCAAGGAGAGTCTTGACGAAACCTAAAAGTCTCTGCCAATCGGGGATAGACATTGTGAGAACATCACCGTTTGTAAGCTGTGCCACAGGCTCAAGAAGACTGCTTGTATCAAATGTACCGACATAAAGCTTGCCGTTATAGGATGTCATTCTCCATATGTACTGATTTTCGTGTCTGCCGAAGCCTGAACCGATACCTGAAAGGCTGCCTTCGGGGAACATTGCTGTTGCATCACCCACAACAAGCTCAATATTTTCATTCTTGTCCATTCTGTAAAGGCTTACAGACTGTTCAAGGTTTCTGTTCATAAATTCGAAATCTGACTTAAAGAGGATACCCTCAAGAGCCAGCTGCTCATCATTATATTCACCGAGATAGAGATAATCTCCGTAAACCTGAAGAACACAGGCACCTGCTCTTGTTCTTTCGGGATCAATACCGAAGGTGTACTTTGCACCGTCGTTTTCCTTGTCACCTGCAATGGCAGTCCAGCTCCATGTACCGTCTTCATTCTCGTCACCGCGTACAAGTGCGAAGGACTGCATGCTGTATTCATCAGGCTTGTTTTCGGGAGTACCTGTGCAAAGAGATACATAAACACTGCCGTTGAATTCAACCATTTCCCAGATAGATCCGCCGTAAATACTATCTGTATAGTGGAATGCAGGATAATTGAAAAGTGCTTCCTGATCCGCAATTTCAGTGAAAGCCTCCTGACCGAGCCAAGGCTCATTGGCAATAAGAATCTGGGGACCTTCAAGTGTTACGGCACTTACAATAAGCTTGTCCTGATAAACACAAAGACCGCGGATGGTAGAACAGATATTTGCCTTGTGAGCAGCCCAGGCATCCGTTGCACTGATACCTGCATAAACTACCTTGCATTCGTCAGTTTCGGGATCTACCTGAACGATTTTTGCAAGTCCGCCCACAGAACCGCAGAAATAAAGCTTACCCTTATATTCGCAGCCGTTACGGAGAAGAACATTGATACCGTCAATGGACTTACCCATAAGCTGTGTAACCTCGTTTGTATGAACATTGACCTTTACAAGCACACCGCCTGCATTGAAGCCGTCCACTTCACCTGTAAAGAAGTCACCGTGGAACATAACGTCAAGAGCTGCCTGCATCTGAGACTTGTCAAAGCTGTTTCCGAGAACACTGTCCATAAAGTCCAGCGTCTGTCCCATTGCATTATAGCAGGTTGCAACATACACATAATCTCCCACACCGATAGCAGCCCAAGAATAATTCTGTCCTCTTGCACCCTGACCGAGATCTGTTGCAGCAGTAACACCGCCGCCTACATAGTCAACAATACCGTCAACCTCACAAAGTTTCTTGTCGGGATGAGAAATCTTTGTGGCGGTATACTTACCCGACTTGGAGGAATAAGTAACCGAACCGTTGAATGCCACCGAGCAAACCGCAAAGCTGAACAGCATTACAACTGACAGCAATGCTCAAAAAAGTCTTGTTGATTTTTTCTTCATAAAAAATCCGTCCTTAAATTATTCAAACAGGTAAACCCATTCGTACGCAAATTTTACTAAAATTTCATTAAACTAAAACTCGCAATATTTAAATAAACTGTTAAGGTTTACGGATAATCTTGTTCTTTTTGTGTCAAATGCTCTTGTAAACGCCGTACAGGATATTCAATTCTCATTGCTTTGGGCTATCACCAAAAGCATACCGGCAAGAATTACTCCGCATATCACAAGAATAAGACCTTTCGGTGAATTCCATATACAAATAAGCTCACAAAGTCCGAAAATTCCCGATGCAATCAGCAGAATGATACCTGTTTCCTTTCTCTTTTCCGAGAGCTTTCCGAGAAATGCCGCCACAGCCAGAATAACAGATAAAACCGATGCAACAAAAAACAGCACGGATAACAGCTTCATATTAATTCTCCTTTCACAAGCAAACGGCTTCACTGCCCTGCTCTTTAATATAGTTATCATAAATCTTCAATGCTTCCTGCCTTTTTCTGACACTTACGGGAACCCTCGAACCGTCTGTCAGCTCAATTTCGTTTATTCCGAAGCATTTTATGTAATTCATATTGACAACAAAGCCCTGATGAACCCTGACAAAGCCGTGGGGTGACAGAATTTCCTGTATTTCGGAAATTTTACCTACTGCCTCATATTCACCGTCTGCCGTATGCACTGTCAGATGGCGCATATAGCCCTCAACGAAGCTGATTTTGTCAATCTGAATTTTATTTCTTGTGCTTTCCCATTTGAGCACTATGCTCGCATTAACTCTTCTGTATTGGTTCAATGCTCTGCCAAGAACCTCTGAAAATTCCATATCCTTCAAGGGTTTCCCGAGATAAAGCAGAGACTCTACTCTGAACACATCAAAAATACAGTCGGAATGGGAGGACATAAAAATAATTACGGTACGGGGAGATACCGCACGGATTATCCCCACGGCTTCAATCCCGTTGATGCCTTCCATTTCAATGGAAATAAATAAAATGTCAAAATATGCACCGTCTTTATAACACTCGATAAGCTCCTGTGCCGAAGAGAAATCCGAAACATCAAGGCTGTCTGTCACTGATAATGCCGAGCGAAGCCTGCTTCTGATTTCTCCTATAAAGGAGCTGTCATCATCACAAATGCCGATTTTCATAATCCGCCTCCTTCAGATAATCAAGAAAAAAAGACATCCCCGCGCAAACGGAGATGTCCCGACAAAAGTCTATAATATTCTGTCAACAAAGAAAAGCCGACAAAACAACACTCCGCATAGATTTATTCTTACCCTCAAGCACCATACCGCACACGGTGTGAAGCTGTAATGTATTCATAGTATTTGTCATTTTGTCCACCTTCCTTTCAATTAATTTTTCTTCATTCTATCAGCATAATACCTTATTGTCAAACACTTTTGCCAAAAACTGCAAAAGTGTCGTTTTTAAATGCAGAAGTGTAGAAAAAAAGCTCCTTTCCGACAAAGGAAAGAAGCTTTTTACTCATTTCATCGCAACCGAGTTATTGAGAAGAACTGTGCTGTAAAGGAAAAGGACTTCATCTGCATTTTCAAAATCCACAAGACCTGTCAATGAGCCCGAGGCAATATATCTTATATCAACCACGGTAATTTTTGAATAGCTTCCGATGAAAAGAGGGGCTATGGAGCTTCCGAAGGAATCGCGGAATAAAACAAGCTCTCTCTTTTCTGAGGCTTCCTTGTTTTCTATAACGGAAACCGCAACAGTACCGGAAAGGAACATTTCATAAAGGTCTGCACCTTCAAGCTTTTTCATATCGTAAACAGGGAAGCCCTGTGCCTTACCCGAGTCGTAATTGGTAACCGTTGCACCGTTTACGGCATCGTTTGTGAGATAGATTATCTCGTCTGTGGGAACCTTAAATCCCGACTGATTATAATAAACCCCGTAGAATGGCTGTTCTATTTTATTTTCCGTAAAATCATCCTCAAAGGCAGCACCCATAGATGTTACAAGCTTTTCGGCAACATCAACGATGCTTTCCTGCTTCCAGTGAGTATCGGTGGTATAATAGTCATCTGCCTCCAGCAAGGGCATTATATCAATATACTGCGAGAAAGAAGTCTTTTCCGAAAGCTTTCGGGCAAATTCATTGTAATCAAATGCCAGATAGCCGTTTTTCTGAGCAATAAAGCAGTTTTTATCGGGAACAACAGACAAATATACCTTAGCCTCGGTATCCTTTATATATTTATCATATATAAAGGTGAATTTATCTGCGGCATAATCAATCATATCATCCTTCATGGGATATTCAAGCTTTGAAAGATGGCCGTCTGCCTGAAAAATCTTGTTATTATCCATCTTATTGAAAAGATATTCCGATGCATATGCCTTGATGCTTCTGAACAAATCACGAAGAGGGAACTGGTCGGGAGATGCATCCTCAAAGCTTTTCATATATTCACCCGACAGCACGGCTTCCATTGAAAAATCGGGAAGAAGTGAAAGCTTTCTTCTTTCGGACTCGGAATATTCTGTGGGAGCCTTGAACATAAACCACGCAGACAAACCGAAAATCAAAACACCTGACAAGGCGATTGTTACAATATATTTAAGCTTTTCTTTCATAACAATTACCTCCGATTAAAATCTGAAATATAAGAACGGGTTAAATGAGCCGTCCACCAGATATGCGGTACAAAGAATTATAATACCTGCGGCAAAGGCGGGGGCAAGAACCGAAATAACTGTGTTTCCTGCTTTTGACCGCGAAAGCTTTCCGACAATGAGCTTGGGAACGGGTGTTGCACCCACAGCCGCCATAAGCATAACGGGAGCATAGCTTCGAAGATTATAAAGCCACTCGGCACCGGCAAGTCCCGTTGCTCCTATTCCGAACATTCCGCCGACATACTGTAAAGCCTCGCCCATGCCTGCGGCATTGAAGATTACAAAGCTTATAACAATAAGGAAAAGCACATATATACGGGACAGCACCCTTGATTTTGCGAGATATTTTCCAAGGAACATTTTTTCAAGAGTGAGAAGCACCGCAAAATAAAGTCCCCATACTATAAAATTCCAGTCGGCACCGTGCCAGAAACCTGTTAAAAACCACACTACAAAAATATTTCTCAAGTGCTTAACGGTTGAAACACGGTTTCCGCCCAAGGGAATATAAACATAATCTCTGAACCACTGTCCGAGAGACATATGCCAACGTCTCCAGAATTCCGTAACGCTCTTTGAGATATAGGGATAGTTGAAGTTTTCCATAAAGGTGAAGCCTAAGATTTTACCGAGACCTATTGCCATATCACTGTAGCCCGAGAAATCGAAATAGATGTGAAGTGAGAAAGCCACGGCATAAAGCCAATAGAAAGCCACCGTCTTTTCATCGGTTGCCTTGAAGGTCTCGCAAAGCTCACCGAGAGCATTTGCAATAAGAATTTTCTTCCCGAAGCCGATACAGAAGCGGATTATACCCTCATAAGTCTTTTTAATCGTATGCGTACGGGTTCTCAGCTCATTTTCAACATCACTGTAACGGACAATGGGACCTGCAATAAGCTGTGGGAACATAGTAATATATGCACCTAAGGTTATGGGATTTTTCTGTGCGGGCACATCCCCTCTGTAAACATCCACGGTATAGCTTAAAATCTGGAAGGTGTAAAAGCTGATACCAATGGGAAGAGCAATACGAAGAAGGGGCACCGAAAGGCCTGTTGCGCTGTTGAAATTCGAAATGAAGAAATCAACATATTTGAAATATATCAGAAATACCAGATCAACACCGACGGACAGTATCATAAACAGCTTTGAAAGCTTCTTTCCTCTGAATTTTTCAATCAGCAAACCGAAAACATATCCCACAAGAATAGAGATTATCATTATAATACAATATCTCGGCTCACCCCATGCATAGAAAACAAGGCCCGAAATGAGAAGCACTGTGTTTTTAAGCACCTTGGGAGCAATGAGATAAAGTATCAGAACAACAGGAAGAAAGAAATATAAAAATGAAATACTGGAAAAAAGCATTTTAACTTCTCCTTAAAACAAAAAGGGAGCCGAATTTTCAGCTCCCTCTCTCAAAGTCTTTTACAAACAACTAATTAAGCAGCTGTTGTTTCTTCTACAGTTTCTTCTTCTGCAACAGTTTCGTCAGCAGCTGTTTCTGCATCGGGATCAAATGCTGCGGGGCCGTCAAGCTCGTCGCCTGCGATGTCGCCGCCTTCTACTTCGCCTTCGCCTTCAGCCTCGGGCTGTTCGAAGGAAAGAGGAGCCATGATGAAGAATACGAAGTTGCCTTCTGTAGCTGTGAGCATTTCTTCAGCAGCTGTGCAGATGTTCCAACGAAGGTTTGCATTGTCCTTAAGAGTTGTAACGAAAGCGTCTGCGTCTGCATCAGCAGCAAGCTCGAATACATAGCTTACGAAGGGGATTGTGCCGATCATGGGCATGAAAGCTGTACAAGCAGCGAAGCCTGTGATGTCAGCATCAAAGCCTGCAAGATAGCCTGCTTCCATATCCTGAACCATGGGCATAAATGCTACTGTTTCGTTTGTTGAAAGAGCAGTTGCGATTGTGTTTGCTGTTGCGCCTTCTTTTACAGCTTCAGCCTTGAAAGCTTCAACAAATGTTGCAGCAACTGTCATTTCGCCGGCAGTTGTTTCTTCAAGAGTTGTTGTTTCGTCGTTGTTACCTGTTGTTGCACATGCAACAAGACCGATAACTACAATAAGAGCGAGTACGATTGCGATAACTTTTTTCATTTTGGTTTTCTCCTTTTGGATATGTTTTTTTGTTTTTATATATTGAAAATCACCCTGAGTGAGTAATTTACATATATCAGCTCAATGTGTCCGTAAAGCAGGCTGTCCACTGTGATACGTCATTGTCATAGTAAAGCTTTACATAATGGAAGCCGTTTTTATCCTTGAGTGTGATTAAATAGCTGAAGCTTGGATCAGGCACGGGTACCACCCACTTGCATTTCAGCTCACCTGAAAAAACGCCCGTTTTGTTATTGTCTGCAAGGATTTCACCGTTTTCGGAATAAAGAGTACCCCAGCTTGTGAAAACCTCTGTCTCGGTTCTGAGATTGATTGTCAGGTCACACATAATTTCATTGCCAAGTCTTGCAAGCATCAGTGACTCGGACTGTGCCTGTGTGATGTGAACCTCTTCGGTAAGCCTTTCGGCACCCACATACACCTCGGGAGTCTTATCCGAATTCATAAAGAAAAATCCCGCAACAAGAATGACAGCGATTGCCGCGGCAAGTGAGCCTATTCTTCTGAACTGAACAAGCTTTCCGCTTTTTACTTCTGTTTCGTCGGCGTTCACTATTCTGTCATAAAGTTCTTCGGGTGCTTTTATATTCAGATATTCTTCTCTGAACCTACTGTCAGACATTGAACTCCTCCTTTTCCAAAAGTAATTTAAGTGCATCTCTGCCTCTGGATAATCTCATTTTCACTGCAGAGGCTGAAATTTTCAGCGACCTTGCAATACTGTCAATGCTCATATCCTCGAGGTAGTGAAGAACAATAACGGTTCTGATTTTCTCGGGAAGCTTTTCTATCTCATCAAGAATTCCCGTGCTGTCATCAGAAAAATGATCTCTGTAAACAAGCTTTTCGGCAGTCGAAATATCCTCATGGGAGCGAATGGCATTCTTACGGTAAATATCGTGACACTGATTGACTGTTGCCCGTATAAACCAAGCCTTTTCGTGCTCGTCAGATAAGAATATTGTTTTTTTCTTTATATATTTCAGAAACACATCCTGAACGGCATCCATCGCATCATCGGGATTACGAAGCTGCATCAGAGCAATTCTGTAAAGCATATCCGAATAGCGTAAATAAACCGCAGATATATCAGTTTCCGCCTTTGAAGACCAACCCAACTGACTGCCTCCTATCTGTAATACGTTTGAGAAAACAAAAAAGTCACACAAAGTCAAAAAAAATTCTGATTTTTTTTGACAATGATATTCATAGCTTCGCTATGAGTGAAATTCATTCCTACGGAATGAGTGAAATTCTTTGCAATACAAAGAATGATATATTTTCCTGAGGAAAATATGAAGGAAGGCGTAAACGCCTTGTTCCGCTCCGCTCTAAAACACTCGTACCTTCGTTACATTGCTGAAATTTGATTGCATTTGTGTAGACCTGTCTCCGAATTCCGAATTCAACAATGCCTCTACATTTCAAGTATCTTCCCTATAGATCCGTTGTCGTTTATTATTTCGGAGAAAAATTCATGTGCCCATACATTATGCCTTATTCCCTGCTTTTTGTCAAAGGCAAAATATATTCTGCCGTTCACTGCAAGCTTGACGGCAACGAAGAAGGATGTGAAGAAGTCCTTTTTCATTGTAAATGGAATCTCGA
>JAZNRX010000228.1:0-7504 GCA_045590915.1 Acutalibacteraceae bacterium
TTAAATGCTGAATATAATAAAATAATAACAAAGAACAATAAGAACGATATGCCTAAAGATATTATAGGTAAGGCAACTTATAAGGCATTAGATTTGTTGTTCAAAAAGAAGAAGTAACATGCAACAACCCGACCAGAGCCAATAACTCTGTTCGGGTTCTGTTTGTTTATAGTTTCAATATCTCATTATTTAATGGTTTTTTATAAGCATATTGATCATAGACTTGCTTATAGAAAATTGTTGCAATATAACTCTATTCGTGATAAAATTACTCTATAATATATGAGTCTGAAGAGGAGCGGCTTGAATGCTACACAGGGCTTTTCACGATCTAAAGAAATATTTCAAATATTCTGTAGTATCAGCAAAATCAAAGCTTAAAGCGGAGGTTGCCAATTCTTATCTTAATTGGTTATGGTGGATATTGGATCCTCTGTGCTTTATGCTTATTTATACATTTATTTTCGGTTTTGTGTTCAATGCCAAAGAGCAGTATTTCCCGATATTTATTTTTATCGGTCTTTCAATGTGGGATTTTTTCAATAAAACTTTACTTGGAAGTGTAAAAACCATCAAACTGAATAAAGCTATTGTTTCAAGAGTATATTTTCCGAAATTTATACTACTTCTTTCAAAGATATGGATTAACGGCTTCAAGATGATGATATCCTTTTGCATTGTTATACTGATGATGTTGATATTCAAGGTTCATTTTACTTGGAATGTCTTGCTTTTTGTTCCGATTGTTCTGATTTTAGTTTTATTTACATTCGGTTGCTCCTGTTTTCTGATGCACTACGGTGTTTATGTTGAAGACCTCAGCAATGTTCTTAATGTGGCACTGCGCTTTATTTTTTATGCTACCGGAATATTCTATAATATTGAAACCCGTATTCCTCAGGTCGGTGCCTTGTTGAATAAAATTAATCCGGTAGCTTTTCTTATTACATCTATGCGGAAGAGTCTTATTTACGGTGAGACTCCTGATTGGATGTTACTGTTGATATGGTTTATTGTCAGCATTATTTTGGTTTTGCTTGGAATCAGGAAGATTTATAAAGAAGAAAACAGTTATGTAAAGGCGATATGACTAACGAGGACGTAATTATGAGTGAATATGCAATTGAGGTTGAAAATCTCAGTGTCTGTTATAAAGGTCTTAAATCCTACTCAATAAAAAAGAATCTTTTAAGAAGAAAACGATCTGAAAATGAGTTATTCAGGGCTGTAAAAAATGTGAGTTTCAAGCTAAATAAGGGTGAAATACTCGGTATTATAGGTAAAAACGGAAGCGGCAAGAGCACGCTTCTTAAGGCTATTGCCGGTATTTTCACTCCGGATGAGGGCAGTGTTAATCTGCATGACAATTCTGTTGCTTTGCTTGCTATCGGAGTAGGCTTCATAAAGGAGCTTACAGGCCGTGAGAATATTCTGTTATCGGGTTTGCTTCTCGGCTTTACAGAAGCCGAAATCAAAGGACGCATGGATGAGATAATTGAATTCTCCGAACTGGGAGAATTTATAGATAAGCCTGTGAATACCTATTCCAGCGGAATGTACTCCAAGCTTTCCTTTGCAATAACAGCCATTCTTGAAACTGATATTATCCTTATAGATGAGGTGTTAAGTGTTGGTGATGCTCGATTTCGTAAAAAGAGCTATGCAAAAATGAAGGAGCTTATTACCCAGAAGGACAGAACTGTCGTTATTGTATCTCATGACAGTAAAACACTTCTTGATTTATGCGATAAGCTTTTATGGATAAATGACGGTGAGATGATGCAGTTCGGAGATCCGAAAGAAATTCTTGCAGCTTATGAAAGCTGCATAATGTAAATTTATTAAAAGAACAGCACATAACTACGAAAATTTGTAGTTATGTGCTGTTAATTATGTATGGAATTATTGATTATTCAGTTCATCCATGAGGTACGAAATATCTAACATTTCACCAAGCTTAAAATCCCATTCGATTGGTTCAAAGCAAAGGAACAATCCCGGAGTAAATGTCATCTCTCCGACATAAATCTGCCCGTCCTGATTATAGAAATCTATGCGGACAAAGGGGAAGTCCTTGCAAAGAGTTTCTGCCATTTCGTACATCTTGTCAAGATTTAAGGGCTTTTCAGGTGCTGTTGATGAGAATTTACCTGCTCTGCGGACAGGAAGAACATTCCAATCTCTGTCAACAAAGGTTCGGGACTGAGTTTTTGAGCCTCGCTCCTTGACTATCATTGAGAATTTGACCTTTCCGTTACAGCAATAGAATTTATAGTCATCAAGATATTGCTGATCTCCTAATTCAAGGAATTCTTCTATTACAATAAGAGGCTTTTCAGGTTTTTCATCTGTAATGCACATATTGTTATAATAATATGATGACCAAGGATAAAGCCATGTCGAGACAACGGCCTTCAGCTTGTCAATATCTAATTTATTTTTATCCTTGACAAGAATAACCTCATTTGCTCCCCAACCCTCGTTAGCTTTAATTACAAACTGATGGGGAAGTGAATCAAAGTCTATATCATTTACATTATCGTAGACTCCGATTAACGGAACGACATACTCATCGCCGACTCGTTCACCTATCCAATCCTTTGCAAGAGCCTTGTCAGAAGCAATTTTGTGATCGGGATGCTTATAGTGAAGGGCGAGCCACAGGAGCTTTTCATTATAGCTCTTGGGATTATCAAGGTTAGGGAAGTAATGTAGTTGCTTGTAACCTTTTTGTTCACAATAATGCTTTTTCATGTCCATTGTGATTTTATCTTCCATCATATATGCCATTCTGGGAGGCATAATATCGAACTCAGGTGTTGGAAGATATGCATATGTGTTTCTAATTTTCCTGAGTTTTCTTGTACGAAGCTGAATACCGTTTATACCTGCATATCGGTAACCATCGTAATTCTGAAAATATACAGGGAAACGAAGTACATTTAACAAGGTGAGATAGTGCTTTTTCTGAAGTACATCGTGACGGATAAACCTTCTTCGGAAATTGGTCAGCGAAGCCTTAATTTTTCTGTTAGCCTTTGCCGCAGGTATGCGTATTGCTTCAAATGGAACAGGTTTGTCTGTTATAGTTTTTTCAGGTAATTGATACCAGTCACCAAGCTTATAATCCCATTCTACAGGATCGAATGGTAAAATTCCGCCACCGGGGTAGAAAGTCATTTCACCAAGATATATTCGTCCGCCGACTTCATAAAAATCTATACGTACAAATGGAAAGGGTTCAGCAAGAATTTCAGCACAACGAACCATTTCATCGTATAATGCAGGTTTTTTTGGTGTATTGTCACTGTGGCGACCGCCACGGGTAAAAGGAAGTAAATTGAAATCCATATCAAAGAAATCAAATGAAACATCCTTATGTCGATCTGTAGCTATCAGAAGTAATTTTGCTTTACCGTTAAAACAGTGGAATTTATAGTCATATAATTGACCGTCAATTTGTTCAAGATATTCTTCCGCATAAACAACCGGTTTAACATGCTTGAAGCCCCAATTAAAATATTGAAAATATGAATTGCGGTCAGGCTTCATCCATTGCTTTAATGTTTCTCGTGTTTCTTCAATATCAAGCTCAGCTTTATTTTTCACAATTATGTTGTAACCGCTGGACCAATTTACTTTAAGTACAAATTGGTCGGGGAGAATACTAAAGTCAATGTCATCAGGATCATCCCAGCTTGCTATTGTAGGAACAAAATATTCTTCACCGAGTATTTTCTTTACGTATTCTTTAACAGCAAATTTATCGCAACAGGTTGTTATAAGCGGATTCTGATAATAAAGCTTCGTCCACATAATTTTTTCATTAAATGTTTTCGGTGCATCTAGATTAAGCTCATAACCAACGCGATTTAGGAATGCCTCGCCGAGGATTTCTCGTTTTTTTTCTTCTGTAAGAAGCACTCCTAATTTGTAGTGTTCTTTTTTTACATCTTTGGATCCCTTGTAAGTTGAAGCCATATTTATTTTCTCTCCTATATATCGGTTAATTCAATATATTCGCCTAATTTATAATCCCATTCCTGAGGATTGAAAGGTAATATGCCGCCTCCGGAATAAAAGGTCATTTCGCCGACTATTATTTTGTTGTTTGTTTCATAGAAATCTACTCTGACAAAAGGGAAGGGCTGTGATAGAATTTCTGCACAGCGTATCATTTCATCAAAAAACTTTGGTTTTTTTAGTTCCTCGGCATTTTTTCTGCCACCGTAAGTAAATGGAAGACGGTTGAATTCAGGATCAAAAAAGGTATATGTAAGCTTTCCGTCTTTGTGACGGTCAGTTGCGATAAATAGAAATTTTACCTTACCGTTACAGCAATAGAACTTATAATCATAAAGCTGACCATCCAGCTGTTCAATATATTCTTCGGCATAAACAACCGGTTTCATATTTTTATAGCCCCAGTTAAAAGCCTGATAGTAACTATTTTGCTGAGGCAGCATCCAGTAACGGATTTTTTCCATTGTTTCGTTTATATTAAGTTTTGATTTATCTTTAACGATTACATTATATCCGCTTGACCAGTTGACCTTCAAAACAAATTTTTTCGGGAGATGGCTGAAATCTATATCATCAGGTGAATTCCAGACAGAAATATTAGGAACAATATACTCGGAACCTAGTTTTTCTGTTACATAGTCTTTAACTGCAAATTTATCACAGCATTTCGTTACCAACTGATTATGATAATTGAGCTTCATCCAGAAGATTTTCTCATTAAAGCTTTTCGGATTGTCAAGATCCGGAGTGTAACCAAGCTTTTCTTCAAATATAGTTACGGCAATCTGACGGATTTTATCATCAGTCAGCTCCTCATCCATAATGTAGTTTAATTTAGCCTGACTTATAAAGTATTTATCAAGGTGTTTATCAAGAAAGGGAATACGGAAAGTAAGACCGAAGAATCGATAATATTTCCGGTTGTTTTTCATAACCGTTGAAAAAGGGATTTTGAAGCACATTATCTGAAACAACTTTGTTTCACCATTAGTTATTACTTTATAAGGAATACGAACAGGTCCAAGCTTCAGATAATTCATAAATTTTATTCTCCAACAACATCTGTAAGAAATTTATTTAAAGCAAAAATATACCATTTTTGGTCGCCTGTCATTTCGGAAAGATAATCCGCAAAAAGATTGTTATGCAGCGGACCTGTCCAGTCTTTTAGCCACTCACTCATAGGTCTGGGAAGGGGAGTCTTTTCAGGAACAGCGATATCGGGGTATATTTTTTTGAAGAGTTCTCTTATTATATATTTACTTTCCCCGTTTCTTATTTTTTGTATATCAAGGGGAGCACCCAGAATTGAACTTGCATATGGCGAAAAAAAGCTGACATCTGCAAGAAGGCAGGCGTTGTTATAAAAACCTAAAGATACATTATATTCAAATGCATTCAGAAATCCGAACACGTCAACATTTCCGTCTTCTTTTACGTGTGGCAAAATGGGAGCCTGAATAACATTTGGGTGACGAAGCACCTTTTTTACGTCTACGAATGAAAATCTATTTGTAAATTCATCAAGAGTCCAGTCTCTTGCCAAAAGCTTGCTGTGACCGCCATAAATTATGTCGGCTGTTTCACCGAAAATTAATGTTTTTATTCCGTCTTTTTTTGCTTGTAATGCAGCTTTATATACCTGAACCTCAATGGAATGAATAGGACATCCTTTTTGTTTCATCAGAGGCAGTGTATATTCTTCATAATCATTCCAGAAAATATCAATTACTTTGTGTTTAAGATTATTGATTTCTGCGTAATGCTTTGCAGCTTCAATTTCATTAACAGAATTATCTGCAATACAGTGAAGCGTATAAGTCTGAGTTCCTTCAGGCAAAAAAGATGCCAATATAGCTGAATCTATTCCGCTGCTTAGCATAAGTGCAACAGGACCGTCAGATAAAATTTCTGTGATTTCTTTTTGAAGATGTACTTCAAGTTCATTTGAACTGCTGATCGGGCTCCTCTCAACATCGTTGTGATAGAACCACGGAGTTATTCTATCAGAGAAACGGCAATTTTCATCAACAATTGCACGATACATAAGATATGAGTTCATGCAAAAATTTGAATCTGTACGCATTATTATTCTCCGTTTCTTAAATGCTTGAGTGCTTTTGAAATCTGTGTTGAAGAAATATTTTTTGTATATGGGAAGTAGACAATTTTTATGCCTGCTTCATCAAACTGGCGTTCATAGTCCTGCCATTTTTCGCTGTCATACCAATCATCGCCTACAAACATAATGCTTGCTTTCAGCCTTTTGCACATTTCAAGCTTATCCATATTTTCCTGTGCAACGGCGGCATCGACATATTTAATGCTTCGTATAATTTCAATTCTGTCTGCAAAAGGAATAACAGGAGTTTTTCCCTTATACTGCACAAGCTCATCTGTGCTGACACCGACTATCAGCTTATCACATAAGCCTTTAGCACCTTTTAGAAGATTCAGATGACCGATATGAAATAAATCAAAAACACCGGCAGTATATCCGATAATCATACCAATTCCTCCTGAGATTCAAATTCTACACAATATGGCAAATGCCCATGGCGGTTAGCTTTTTCGGGGAGATTTTTATAATCGCCGTATTGAGCAGACAAATAAGCATCATAATTATTCGGAACCGGCATTTCGGTTTTTCCGAAAGGCATTTTAATTATCGGATAGAGGTCATCAATCTTTATTCGAAGACGTTTGCGGACTATATGAGAAATTTCCTTACAATCCGAATGATTAAACAGCTGAACACATTTGTCTAAGATATTGAATAATAACGACTTAGGCACAGGAAGAAGCAATGTATGTAATATTCTTCTGATGTAAATCTTATAGCCGTCTTTTTTATCAATACGGGAACTGCAAATAGTTGTGAGTGATTTGCTGAGAAACAGTTGATTTGCAAATCTGCAAATTAAATAATGAATGTTTCTTATAATCTTATTATCCGGAACATTATCAAACGGGAAAATGTCAACGAAGAATCCTTGATGTATATTAAGATCTCTGAGATAATACTCAACAAATTTAGTGTTATCTTTACGTACTTTGGTGAAATAGAAGGGCGATTTCTTCTCTGTAGTAAATGTCTGAAGAAAATATCCATTAGGTAATTCATCTATAGCATATTTCAAAAAAGTATCATAGTCTCTTCTTGTCATACCGATATCAATATCATCATCCCAAGGAATAAACCCCTGATGTCTCACAGCACCTAGGACAGAGCCGCCGATAGCAAAATAAGTAATATTATGAGCACGACAGATGCTATCTATTTTCTGTAAAATGTCGTATTCTATTTCTTGAATTCTGTTTATTGTATCTTGTGTAGTCATATAACAAACCTTTTAATATCTGAACATTAAGATAATGGTAGTCAGCATTTTGAAGCATCAATTAAGATGATAAAATAATTATAATATTACAAATTGTAATTATATCATATTTTATATTTTTTTCAAGTAGAAACACAACA
>JAZNRX010000229.1:0-18584 GCA_045590915.1 Acutalibacteraceae bacterium
TGCCAATTTGTCTTCTAAGCCCGCTTGGCCTCCGACTTCCTTCAACGGCGAAAAATACACCTTTGCCATGAACGGTCAGACAGGTAAATTCGTAGGTGACTTACCTATGGACAAATCAAAACTCAATAAATACTTTGCAATTTCCACTGCACTGGGAACAGTCGCAGGTTTTGTTGCAACGGTTATTTATAACCTGTTCATTGCATAAGGAGGTGTCGGAAATGAAAAAAATTATTTCACTTGTTATCGCAATTCTCCTTATTGCTTCTTTCTCATTAACGGCTCTCGCCTACGATTATTCCGACGGCACAAGAACTGCTCTTGTCAACGATTTTGCCGGTCTTATTCCCGATGAGGATGAAAGCACACTGAACTATAAGCTCGAACAGATAAGTGAGCTTTATGAATGTGAGGTTTCAATTCTCACGGTAAACTCCACTGACGGTTCGGATATAACCTCCTTTGCCGATGATTATTACGATTACAACGGCTTCGGTTACGGTGACAATTATGACGGCATTATGCTTGTGGTTGATATGGGTGGCCGCGAATTTGCAATGACAACACACGGAACAGGCATTGATATTTTCACCGATTATAACCTTTCACAGCTTGAAAACTCATTTGTTTCATATCTCTCTTCCGGAGATTATGTGAATGCATTCGTGTCATTCTATGAAAAATGCGAAAGAATTTTCATAGATTATAAGGACTATCAGGAAAACTATGACGGCGGTTATGTATATTACCCCGATGATGACGGATATTCCGACTACAATGACTATTCCGACTACAACGACTATACACCCAAGTCTGTTTTTTCCGAAATTTTCTCAATTAAATGGCTCATAATTTCGGTTATTATCGGTATTGTAATTGCTTTTCTTTACACATCATATCTCAAATCCCAGTTAAAGAGTGTGAGAAGTAAATCCTCTGCATCCGACTATGTTGTTCCCGGCTCAATGCAGCTGACACAGCAAAGAGATGTATTTATGTATAACAACGTAAAGAAAACACCGAAGCCCAAAAACAACAGCTCGTCATCGGGCCGTTCAGGCGGCTCCTCCTTCGGCGGCGGAAGCTCAACACACCGCTCGTCCTCAGGCAGAACCCACGGCGGCTCAAGAGGAAGCTTTTAATTAAAGACATACATAGCAAAACAGGTATAAGCCATCGGCTTATACCTGTAATTTTTGTGTTATTGAAAATCAAAGTGCCTTTTCGCAGATTTCTCCGTATGCCTTTTCGGTGATTTTCATCATTTCATCATACTTAAGCTCAATATCCTTTACAAGTGCAAACTGTGTGTGGCAACGCACAAGATTGTGGTCGGGATAGTGAATTTTGAAATAAACATCACCGTCAATATAGTCGGTAAGAAAACGCATACCGCATTCAAGAGTCATCATTTTTGCGGAGAAGGGCAGAAGTCTTACTTCCTCAGAAACAAGGCTTTCTCCTGCTGATGTCAGAAAGCCTCTGACATACTGCTCATAAAGTCCGAGGTCAAGAGATACCTTTGAAACATCCTTTTCATCCTCGGCGGCAGTGTTTGCACCGAATCTTATGGCATCACCGAAATCATAAAGACTGAGTCCCGGCATAACGGTATCAAGATCAACAATGCAAAGGGATTCCTTTGTGGTTTTATCAAAAAGAATATTGTTGAGCTTGGTGTCGTTGTGAGTTACTCTCAGAGGAAGGTCGCCAATTACGGTTTTTCCCGTGAGAACATAGGTTTCGTCTCTTCTTTCCTCGCAGAATGCGATTTCATCTGCAAGATATTTCACTCTGCCCTTGGGATCCTTTTCTATTGCATTTATCAGATTTCTGTAACGCTTTCCGGTGTTGTGAAAGTCCGGAATTGTTTCATAAAGCTTATCAATGGGGAAATCCGCAAGAAGACGCTGGAATTCACCGAATGCCTTACCTGCATTGAAAAATGTTTCGGGTGTGTCAATACTGTTATAGGAAAAGCTGTTTCCTACATAGTTATATAAACGCCATACCCTGTCTTTTTCGTCGATGTAATACTTCTTACCTGTCCTTGTGGGCTTACAATACAGAGCCTCTCTCTCGGGATCGCCCTCTGCGGCAATTATCTTATCTCTTAAGAATGCCGTTACACAGTCAACATTAGCCATAAGCTCATCGGGATTTTTAAAAACAGTCGTATTTATTCTCTGAAGAAGATGACGCATTTCCTTGCCGTTTACATCATAGATAACCGTCAGAGTATCATTTATATGTCCGTCATCAATGGGGCTGAAGCCCATAAATTTTCCTGCTATTGAAAAATTGTCAAGTATTGACTTTATTTCTTCGTTAGTAAACACAGTACATTCCTCCTAATGCTACTAATTATAAGTATAACATAACAAAAAAAATAGTCAAGTTTGTATTTTTATCTTTACATATGGATAAATTTCGGGTAAAATATACCGTAGAGTAACTTTAGGAGGATTTTATGAAACCTGTTTATAAAAGAATACTTCTCAAATTAAGCGGTGAGGTTCTTGCAGGAGATGCGGGCCACGGCATTAATTTTGATATGGTCAATAACATCTGCTCCACAATAAAAGAGGTTTCCGATCTCGGCGTTCAGATTGCTATCGTTGTCGGCGGCGGCAATTTCTGGAGAGGCAGAAGCAGCGGCAAAATGGACAGAACAAGAGCAGACCATATGGGTATGCTTGCAACCGTTATCAATTCTCTTGCACTTCAGGAAGGTCTCATTCAGGCAGGTAACGATGCAGTTGTTATGACTGCTCTTGACATTCAGAGAATGGCTGTCCCCTTCAACAAGGATGAAGCTGTTAAATATCTTGAAAGCGGAAGAATTGTTATATTCGGCTGCGGAACGGGAAGCCCCCTTTTCAGCACCGATTCGGGTGCAGCTTTAAGAGCCATTGAAACAGAGTGTGACATTTTCTTCAAGGCAACAAATGTTGACGGTGTCTATGATAAGGATCCCAACAAATTCAGTGATGCGGTAAAATATGACACACTTTCCTATGATGAAATTCTCGAAAAGCATCTCGGTGTTATGGACAACACCGCAGCGGCACTTGCAGGAAACAGCCGTCTTCCCGTGCTTGTATTCAATCTCAATGACCCCGAAAACATAAAAAGAGCTGTTCTCGGTGAGAACATCGGCACAATCGTGAAATAATAAATTACATAAAACCAATTTATCGGAGGTAAAACTATGAAAACCGTATTTGATTTTGCAAAGGAAAAAATGAACAAGAGCATTTCTGCACTTAATTCAGAATATAATTCAATCCGTGCAGGCAGAGCAAACCCTGCAGTGCTTGATTCCATAAGAGTTGACTATTGGGGTGTTCCAACACCCGTAAATCAGATGGCTGCAGTGAGCGTTGCAGAGGCAAGAATTCTTGTTATTCAGCCTTGGGATAAATCCGCACTCAAGCTTATTGAAAAGGCTATCCAGACATCCGATATCGGCATAAATCCCCAGAACGACGGCACAGTAATCCGTCTTACATTCCCCCCTCTCACTGAGGAAAGAAGAAAGACTCTTGTTAAGGATGTCAAGGCAACCGCAGAAAACTCAAAGGTTGCTATAAGAAATATCCGCCGTGATGCCATTGAAAAGCTCAAGGCTATGAAGAAGAATTCCGAAATCACCGAGGATGACCTTAAGTACGGTGAAACAGAGATTCAGAAAATCACTGATGACTTCATCAAGCAGGTTGACGGCGTTGCCGCTGCAAAAGAAGCCGAAATTATGGAAATCTGATTATGTCCGACAATAAATTCAGTGTTCTTCCCGCTCATGTGGGAGTGATAATGGACGGAAACGGAAGATGGGCAAAAAACCGCGGACTTCCGAGAAAAATGGGACATATCGAAGGTGCAAAAACCTTCCGTAAAATAGGAGAATACGCAGGAAATCTCGGTATCCGCCATATTTCTTTCTATGCCTTTTCAACTGAAAACTGGACTCGTCCCGAGGATGAGGTCAATGCAATAATGAAGCTTTTCGGAGACTATCTTCAGGAAGCTGAGGAAAGGCTTGAGGAAAATCTTGAAAAAGGCATCAGACTTCGTTTTTTAGGTGACAGAAGCGGTCTTTCCGATGAGTTGAGATATGCTATGGACTATCTTGAGGATGCGACAAAGGATATGACAAAGGTAAATCTCAATCTTGCCGTTAATTACGGCGGTCAGCAGGAAATTCTCCACAGTGTGAAGAATATTGCAAAGGATATTCTTTCAGAGAAAATTAAGCCTGATGATATAAACTTGGAAATGATAGGAAAAGGTCTTTACACCGCAGAACAGCCCCCTGTTGACCTTGTCATAAGGCCCAGCGGTGAGCAACGCCTTTCAAATTTCCTTTTATGGCAGTCTGCTTATGCGGAATTCTGGTATTCGGATGTATTATGGCCCGATTTTACCGAAAATGATTTTGACGAAGCCTTAAGAGCTTTTGAAAAAAGAAACCGTCGCTTCGGCGGTGTGTAAAAAAATGCGGCGGATGTTATTTCATCCGCCTGATTTAAATTAAAGAATAGGAATTAATTTTTTATGAAAACTCGTATTATCACAGGTCTTGTGGGACTTGTAATTGTTATCGGCTGGCTTTTTTCAATGTACACTCCCGTTTTCACCGCAGTGCTTTCAATTATTGCGGCAATAGGCGTGTATGAGCTTACAAAAGCCTTTGAAGTGAAAAATATCATCCTTAAGGCTCTGTCAATATTAATTGCAGTGGCACTTCCCTTCTATTTTACATACAAAAGTGCATTAAATCTTCCCTTATTTCCCATAATAACCGCAGTTGTTCTTATTGCACTTATAGTTATGGTTCTTGATTTCAAGAACCTTAAGTTTGAACAGGTTGCATGTAGCCTTTTCGGTGCGGTTATGGTGCCCTCGGCACTTTCCTGCATCATTCTTTTCAGAGATACATATCTGGCATTCCCCGAGTCATATATAAAGAGTGACGGTATTTTCTTTATTCTCTTTGCATTCTTCTGCTGCTGGCTTTCGGATACCTTCGCATATTTCGTGGGCAGAAAATTCGGAAAGCACAAGCTTTCTCCCGTAATTTCCCCCAAAAAAACCGTTGAGGGAGCCATTGGCGGAGTTATCTGCACTGCCGCACTCAATGCAATATTATTCCTTGTTTTCAGAATGAGATTCAATCTTTCCGAAAGCATAAATCTTCCCTTGGTGCTTATTTCCTCTGTCATTCTTTCCGTAATAAGCATATTCGGCGACCTTGCCGCATCTACAATCAAAAGACACCACGGTATAAAGGATTTCGGAAATCTTCTTCCCGGACACGGAGGAATTATGGACCGTTTCGACAGCTCCTGCTTCGTTTTCCCCGCTCTTTATGCAATAATTTCACTGGTTAATGCATTTTAACAGTATTATTCAGAGGTAATGCTATGAAAAAAACTATTGCCGTTTTAGGCTCAACAGGCTCAATAGGCGTTCAATCCCTTGATGTTGCCGAAAAATCATCATATGAGGTGGATGCTCTTACCGCTCACAAGGATTTTAGGAAGCTTGAGGAGCAGATAAGAAAATTCAAGCCCCGCTTTGCCGCACTTTCCGATGTTGCGGCGGCGGCAGAGTTGCGTCTTCGGGTAAAGGATACATCCACAAAGGTTTTTTCAGGTCCCGAGGGTGTTTCAATGTGTGCCGAGGAAACCTCTGCCGACACGGTTATTGACTCCATTGTCGGTCTGGCAGGTCTTCGTCCCGCGCTGAAGGTGCTTGAAAGCGGAAAAACTCTTGCCCTTGCCAACAAGGAGGCACTTGTGGCAGGCGGAACTCTTGTTCTTGATGCCGCAAAAAAAAGCGGCAAGGCAATTCTTCCCGTTGACAGTGAGCATTCTGCAATTTTCCAGTGTCTTCAAGGCAAACCTACAAATAAAGCACTTAAAAAGATAATTCTTACGGCTTCCGGCGGCCCCTTCTTCGGAAAAACAAGAGAAGAGCTCCAAAGGGTTACGGCAAAGGATGCGCTTAAGCATCCCAACTGGGATATGGGAGCAAAAATCACAATAGATTCCGCTTCAATGTTCAATAAGGGACTTGAGCTTATAGAGGCACATTTCCTTTTCGGTGTTGCACCTGAAAATATTGATATTCTTGTGCACCGTGAAAGCATCATACACTCAATGATTGAATATGATGACAATTCGGTTATTGCACAGCTTGGTCTTCCCGATATGAGAATACCCATCCAGTATGCACTGACCTATCCTGAACGCTACCCCTCTCCCGTGGGAGAGCTTAATCTGGCTGAAATCGGAAAGCTTACCTTCTTCAAGCCCGATTATGAGGTGTTTGACTGTCTTGACATCTGCCGTGAAGCAATAACAAAGGGCGGTCTGTTCCCTGCCGCAGTGAACAGTGCAAACGAAGAAGCAAACAGACTTTTCAGAGAAGATAAAATAAGCTTCTTAGACCTTGGACGACTTATAAGAACCGCATTCCGCGTTACTCCCGACAAAAAAGACTATACCCTCGAGGATGTTTTCGAGGTTGATAAGGCGGCAAGAAGAGCCGTTCTTGAAAGCATCTGACGGGAAATGCATATATAATATGATAAAATATTTATAAAGGGTGATTGTTTTTGCAAAATTTCCTCCTGTCAATTAATATCGGTGCCATCTGGGGAAAGGTCTGGCCCATATTTTTTGCAATTCTCTTTTTCGGTGTTATAATAGCCCTTCACGAATTCGGGCATTTCAGCACCGCGAAGCTTTTCAAGATAAAGGTAAATGAGTTTTCAATAGGTATGGGGCCTGCTCTTTTCAAGAAGCTTAAGGGTGAAACTCTTTATGCATTAAGACTTCTTCCCATCGGCGGCTTTGTTTCACTTGAGGGCGAGGATGAGGTATCCGACGATCCCCGTGCATTCGGAAATCAGAAGGCGTGGAAGAGATTTATCGTCATTGCCGCAGGTGCCGTGCTTAATATAATTCTCGGGCTTGTTCTTATTGCTGTTATGCTCGGCATAAGCGGTGCGGCTCCCACCACCGTTGTCAGCGACACCTCCGACGGTATGTATACAGCCGAAACAGGTATTATCGAGGGTGACAAAATCATCAGCATTGACGGAACAAGAGTTCACTCTGCAAGAGACCTTTATTATTGTCTTTACAGAAATAATGACGGAAAATTTGACATTGTTCTCAGAAGAGACGGAGAAAAAATCACCTTTGAGCAGTTAGAGGTTCTGTATGATATGGAGCAGGGCTACTGTTCATTTATCGTAGGAAGTGAAAAGGTTACTGCACTCAATATAATCCCCGGTGCAGTAAAAGAAACACTTTCAATGACAAAAATGATTTGGCTCAGCCTCATTGACCTGATAGGCGGCAATTTCGGAATGGATGAGCTTTCGGGCCCCGTGGGAACAATAGGTATTGTTGCCGATACCGCAAGCGATGCCGTAAACTCCGCTGATTATTCCGCAATAATTTTCATACTTGCATTCATCACTGTCAATATCGGTCTTGTAAATCTGCTCCCGCTTCCCGCTCTTGACGGCGGAAGACTTCTTTTTATTGCTATTGAATTTATTTTCAGAAAACCCGTTCCAAAAAAATTCGAAGCCATTGTTCATGCGGCAGGACTTGTTCTGCTTCTTGCTCTTATGGCACTTATAACCTTCAACGATATTTCAAATCTTATAAAGGGATGATTTGTTTTGGCAAGTAAAAAACAGGTTAGAATTGCTGATATTACTCTCGGCGGCGGCTCACCCGTCAGAGTTCAGTCTATGCTCAACACTCTTTCCTCTGATATTGAGGGCTCGGTAAATCAGGCTCTTGAGCTTGAAAGAGCAGGCTGTGAAATCATAAGAGCCACCGTGCCCGACATGGCAGCGGTAAAAACAATTGCCGCCCTTAAAGAAAATGTTAAGGTGCCCATTGTTGCGGATATTCATTTTGACTACCGTATGGCTCTGGAGTCTCTTGCGGCAGGTGTTGACAAAATCCGCATAAATCCCGGAAATATCGGCTCTGACGAAAGAGTAAAGGCAGTTGCTGACGAATGTAAAAGAAAAGGAGTTCCCATAAGAATAGGCGTAAATTCGGGCTCTGTTGAAAAGGAAATCCTTGCGAAATACGGTTCCCCCTGTCCCGAAGCACTTGTTGAAAGTGCATTATACCATGTGGGACTTCTGGAAAAGTTTGATTTTGATGACATTGTTATCTCAATAAAATCGTCGGATGTTTCCACCACCTGCAAGGCATATCGGCTTATGGCACAGAAAACCGATTATCCCTTACATATCGGTGTAACGGAAGCAGGCACCGAAAGAATGGGACTTATAAAGTCATCAATGGGTATCGGCTCACTTCTTCTTGACGGCATAGGCGATACAATAAGAGTTTCTCTCACAGCTCCCCCTGTAAAAGAGGTCTATGCGGGCTTTGATATTCTGAAGGCGGCAGGTCTGAGAAAAACAGGTGTCAACCTTGTTTCCTGTCCCACCTGCGGACGAACAAAAATTGACCTTATCGGTCTTGCGACTAAGGTTGAGGAGGCTTTAAGAGCCTGTAACAAAAACATAACCGTTGCGGTTATGGGCTGTATTGTAAACGGTCCCGGTGAAGCAAAGGAAGCGGATATAGGTATTGCAGGCGGCAACGGTGAAGGTCTGATTTTCAAAAAGGGCGAAATTCTCAGAAAGGTTCCCGAAGAAAATCTCTTTGGAGAACTTCTAAAAGAAATAGAATTACTCTAAAAAATTCATTGATATAATTAACATAAAGACGGCAAGGAGCCGTCTTTTTTTATTAAATGTAAACAAATTTGTTGCCATTTGGTTACATTTTGTAATTTTTTGCTTGCTTTTTGTTACAAAATAAGGCATAATAGCCGTGTTGCGAAAATCAAAGGTTTGAATTATGTTCAAATATTCGGAGGTTTTTTAATGCATAATAACAAAATGCTGAGAGTCTTAAGTCTTGTTCTGAGCATTGTAATCTGCTTCACTTCTCTCACGGTGAGTGCGGCTGCAACTGAATCGGAAAAGGTAGACGGTGCAACTGCTATTATGGCAACGGCATCTTCTCAGGTAGGCACATACGAAGGCTCCGGCGGCTATTCTAAATACGGTGCATATTTCGGCCAGCCTTACATCGCTTGGTGCGGTGCATTTGTTTCCTGGTGTGCAAGAACAACAGGAATTCCCGAAAGTGTTATCCCCACAAACCTTTCAAGTACTGCAATGTGCAATTACTTCAAAAGTCAGGGGCTTTATTACAAGGCAAAGGCATGGGGCGGAAGCTATATCCCCAAAACAGGCGACATCGTATTTTTCACCAGCTCTAATCCTTATAACAGAAATCCTAACGATTTATCCCATGTGGGACTTGTTCTCAGTGCAACATCATCCTATGTTACGTGTATAGAAGGCAACTGTCCTGACAGAGTCCGTCAGATCAACAGAGAATACTCAACTTATATAGCAGGATTCGCAACACCCAGATATGACGGAGTTGACCTTTCCGGCACGAACACTTCCACATACAAAGCAGGAACCTATATCACTCAGGAAAAAATGAATTTCCGTGAGGCTCCCGGCTCCACAGTTATCTGCCTTATTGATGCAGGTACAACCCTTCAGATTACTGCTATAGAGGGTGTATGGGGCAAAACAGAATTTGACGGCAAAACAGGCTGGATTTCACTTGAATACAGCAAATATATCCCTGCAACAGATAACAGCGATGAAAATTCAGGTGAACAGGGAAATTCAGGCGAAGAGGAAAATACCGCTCCCTCAGTTCCCTCCACACAGAATAATCAGTACAGAGTTACTTCAGGTATGAACATCCGTGCTTCATACACTTCAAGCAGCAGCATAATCGGTTATGTACCCGAAGGAACACTCGTTGAGGTTCTTGAGGTTACAGACGACAACTGGGGCAAGGTTTCCTTTGGCGGAGTTACCGGTTGGATGAGCCTTAACTGGAGTGTAAAATTTGAGCCCGAGGTAGACTGGCTCGTTCTTGATATTTCATATTCACAGTCCCCTAAGGATCTCGACTGGAAGCAGCTTAAAAGCGAAGGCGTTCAAGGTGTTATTATCCGTATAGGCGGCAGAGGCTCGGCAAACGGCAGAGTTATCTACTCCGACCAGTATTTCCTTGAGCACTACAAGGCTGCAAAAGCAGCAGGAATGTATGTAGGCGTATATTTCTTCAGCTATGCTCTTTCAAAGGCGGAGGCTATTGAAGAAGCACAGTATACTCTTGATGTACTTAAAATCAACAACTGCAAGCTTGATCTTCCCGTATATATTGATATGGAGGATTTCGGCAGCGACAAATCACATCTCAGAGCAGGTAAAGAGGTCTGCTCAATGGTTCTTGATGAATTCTGCAAAACTGTTGAAGAAGCAGGCTATATGGCAGGCATCTATGTCAGCAGCTCCTTTGCAGAAACACACGTAAAGCCTGAGGTTTTTGAAAACCGTTCCGCATGGATTGCTGAATGGGGTACTGATGTGTGTTGCTACAACGGCAGAGTTGATATGTGGCAATATACAGAAAACGGAAAACTTAAGGGTGCGGGCAATAAGGACATTGATATGAACCGTCTTTATGTTGACTACCCTGCTCTCATCAATAAGCAAAACTATGAAAACGGACTTATTGTCAAGGGCGACCTTAACTTTGACGGAACCGTGTCAGCCGCGGACTCAAGACTTGCACTTCGTTTTGCAGTTGAGCTTGAAAATCCAACAACACTTCAGAGAAGCGTGGGCGATGTCAACGGTGACGGAAAAATCAACAGTGCAGATGCAAGAGAAATTCTCTTAAAATCAGTATCATAAGGAAAAAGTGTTGACTGCCGTCAACACTTTTTGTTTTACCCTCTCATATAAGAGTTTTTTGCATTCATCTAATTCTTTACAGCATTACAACAAAAGCCGCCCAAATACCGTTTTTAAGGCAAGTAAGACACATCAAAACTCACAAATGAATTAAGGCTATGAAAACCGATGATTTTCATAGCCCGTTTTTTATCTGTGATTTTTTCTGTATGCGATATAATCCTCAAGAATTATGACTGCAGAAACCGCATCAACGGTATTCTTCCTTTTAGAGCCTCTCACGTCATTCATACTCATAAACTTATGGGCACTGACGGTTGTGAGCCTTTCATCGCGAAGAACTGTTTTTATACCGGATGCCTCCTGAAGCCTTACGGCAAATTCCTTACAGGCTTCTGCCCGAAAGCCCTCTGAGCCGTCCATATTTTTCGGAAGACCTACAACGATTTCCTCTGCCTTCAGCTCCTTTGCCTTTTCACATATCTGAGAAACAAGCTTATCGGCATCCCTCTGGGTTATAACACACACGGGAGAAGCAAGGAATTCACTTTTGTCACAAACGGCAACACCCGTACGGACATCACCGTAATCTATAGCGAGAATAACCATATAACACCTTAAAATTCGGGAATTTCATAGTTGGGGGCTGTTGAAGGCTCATCGGGATTATCCTGTGAGCCGCCTGAGGATGAACCGTCACAACCGCGGCATACACCGGGAAGATGATCCACCTTGTACCAACCTGTAGCACCTTCACAGTCAGCATTTGCAAGAAGACCTGTTGCAGTACAATAAGTTCTTCTGACAACCTCATCACCCATCTCGAAGCCCTTATATTCGAGGCCGTCGTGAATACGGTTCATAACCTCTTTATAGACCTTACCTGCAGGATTCTGTCCGTAATAGGAGGTATTGATTGCCTTCTGAACCTTTTCGAAGCCGGTCCATGCACAGCCTACATAATAGCCTGTACCGCCGCAGAACCATTTATCCTTGTTATCTGAGGTTGTACCTGATTTTGCCCAGTTTTCCTGTCCCTGAACGGCATATGCTCCGCCGGTGCCGTTGGGATAGGTAATAACGCACTTAAGAAGCTGAAGCATAACATCAGCAGTACCCTCGGAAATTACCTGCTCACCCTCACGGTCGGGTTCGAGAATAATTTCATCGCCTGCCGCATTTGTAACCTTATAATAGCACCAGGGCTCATAATAAACACCGCCGTTTCCGAAGGTAACATAAGCCGCCGCCATTTCAAGACAGGTAAGTCCGTAGTTCATAGCACCGATTGCAAGAGGAGCATAATCGGCATCTCCTTCAACAAGAGTTGTGATATGGAAGCGGTCACGAAGGAAGCGATAGCTTGTAGTGGGTGACATCATATCAATAATTCTTGCGGGAACCGTATTAAGAGAGGGGGCTATAGCCTGAGGAAGATTTTTAAGGTCATCAATACTACCCGTTACACCGCCGTAGTTTGTGGGCCATGCCTTATCTTCACCCTTAAGAGAAATACCGAAATTGGGAATATAGGTTGACCATGTGCAATAATTAAGCTCAATAGAAGGAGCATATGCAGAAAGAGGCTTGATACACGAGCCAGGCTGTCTGGGAGAGCTGGTTCCGATATTAAGAGTTCTGTCTCCGACCTTTTTACCGAGTCTGCCTGCGGTTGCAACAATACGTCCCTCATAATCGAGAATTACCATTGAGGATTGAATTGCGGGATTAGACTCTGTATCCTCTTCCTTGGGGAAGGTTATTCTGTTTTCGTAAACATATTCAATTTCATCCTGAATATCAATATCAAGAGCGGCATAAACTCTCAGACCGCCGTAATACACCTTACGGAAGGCCTCTGCCTCAGTGTAACCGTACTGCTCACGAAGGTCATCAATAAGCTGTTCAATAACAAGGTCAACATAATAGCTGTTATATTCTGTTTCTACTACAATCTCCTCGTCTGTTACAGTCTCTTCCTTGCGGTTTTCTCCGTAGAACACAACCTCCTCGGCAAGAGCGGCATCATATTCCTCCTGAGTTATATAGCCTTCTGAAATCATATAGTTGAGACAGCCGATTGCTCTTTCGCGGTTTGCCTCGTAGTTTATAATAGGGTTATAGCCTCTGGGAGCCTTTGTGATAGATGCAAGAATGGCACTTTCCATAAGAGTGAGGTCGCCTACATCCTTATTGAAATAGTATTCTGCACCTGTTTTTATACCGTAACAGCCCATATCAAGATATATGGTGTTAAGATAGGCTTCAAGAATTTCATCCTTTTCAAAATGTCTTTCAAGAGCAAGGGCATTTTTGATTTCCTTATATTTTCTTACGAAAGTACCCTCATTTTCACCTGTCAGGTTCTTGATAAGCTGCTGTGTGAGAGTTGAACCGCCCTGTGAAAAACTGTATTTTGCAACAACACCGATGGTTCTTATCCAGTCAACACCCTTATGGGTGGGAAAACGCTTATCCTCAAGGGCGACAACCGCATCCTGAAGATCCTGACATACCTCCTCAAGATCCACCCACTCACGATTTTCTTCACCGTGAAGACGGGCAATTTCAACCTCGTTTCCGTCGGCATCATAACCGTAGATAATTGTTGTCTGACTCTGATTTGCTATATAGTTGTTAAGGTCTATATAGTCCACACCTGCAATATCATTTTCAGGATTTTTTCCGATGGTGAGAAGTCCCACATCGGTGAATACATCAAGAACGATCATTCCCGCAGTGAGAACACCTATCATAAAAATCATAAGAAATGCAGTTAAAAATGCAGTGAGTCCACGACTCATTGCTTTCTTCTTTTTTCTTCTTTTCTTTGCGGGAGCTTTATTTTCTTTACTCAAATCACTCATCCTTTTTTATGTAATTATTGTAAAAAGCAGTAATTTTTCATATACGGGATATAGTATAACATATATTTCTGAAAATGTTTAGTATATTTTTAAAAATTTTTACCAAATATTCTTTAAAAATAGTTGAAGAAGTTGATGATATGAGCAAAAACAGAGCAAAGCTGTATATTTTCCTGTGTGTGTGCCTGCTTTCTATCCTCATCACAAGCATATATTTCTCACCGCAGACGGATATTCCTTCCGTATACATTCTCACTGAATATAACGGAAGGCTTGCAGTTTTTATTGAAGGTCAGGACGGTCCTCACACCCTTATTGATACAGAATATGACAGTCTTCCCGAAGCAGATAAAAAAAGGCTGAGAAAAGGCATAGAAGTAAATTCAACCGAAGAATTATACCGGCTTATAGAAGACTTTTCGGGATAATTTATTGACATTTTCTTTGGGAAGGCTTACTATTGATATATAATCTGACTGACGGAAGGATGTATTTTATGCATTACACTATGAATATTGCAGGCTGTGAAAGAAACCTGCCCCTGTGCCCTCTCAACGAAAATCTTATGATAGGAGCATTTGTTATCTTCGGTGATCCCGAGCTTACAACTGCCTGTGCCGAAAAGTTGCTTTCAATGGCTCCCGAATATGACTATCTCATTTCGGCGGAAGCAAAGGGTATTCCTCTTGTTCACGAAATGGCAAGACTTAACGGCAATCAGAAATATTTTCTTGCAAGAAAGGCACCGAAGCTTTATATGACGGGTGTTTTCGAAGCAAAGGTACGCTCAATCACAACTGAAAAGGAACAGACACTTTATCTTGATACTGCAGATGCCGAGCTTATGAAGGGCAAAAAAATCCTTATTGTTGACGATGTTATTTCAACGGGTGAATCACTTTATGCCATTGAACAGCTGGTTGAAAAGGCAGGCGGCATAATCTGCGGAAAGCTTACAATTCTTGCAGAAGGTGAAGCTACTGAAAGAGACGATATAAAATATATTGAAAAGCTTCCCCTTTTCGACAGAAACGGAAATCCTATTGAATAATAAACAAAAAAAATCTGCCCTGAGAGTCAACCTCAGGGCATTTGTTTTTTTATTGAAGAATTATGCAAAGATGTCAGCAAACCACTGTCTTATAAATGCGAAGAATGCAATAAGCCAGTCGAAAGGACTTACGGTAACCTCATCATCAATAACAAAATCACATGAATCACATTTTCCGTCGCCGTCCTTATCGTTATGAGGAAGAATGCCGATTGTTTTTGTTTCGTATGACTTACATCTGTTACAGTCACGCTGTTCAATGCCTTCCTTGGTGCAGCTTGCAACCTCAACACCGTACCACTCACCGTAGAAGTGTCCCATAGCCTGTGCACCTGACTTATAATCCTTATAGCTGTCACCGCAAAGTGAACAGAAATAAAGAGTATAACCGTCCTCAACACAGGTGGGTGACACAATTGTAGTAGTGTAAAGGTGGTTACAATCCTCTGCCGCTGCAACAGAAAAAGCAAAAAGTGAAAGCAGCATTATTGAACAAATAACAAAACTGATAATTTTTTTCATTTCAATTACTCCTTAACTGAATTTAATTGAATGTTCATATACATTTTCATTGTAGCACAAGAAATTTTTTCTGTCAAACACTTTCAATAAATCTCATAAATGCTGCCTTGCCCTCGGCAGTTCTCTTATATACGCCTGCATGCTCGAGAACCGTTGCAAAAACCTTACCGACCTCGTCTTTTAAGATGTCCATACAGTTTTCTTTGGTGAAAGTGTAGTCATTTATAAAGGATTTTACCCAATCTGCATGATGGGCGGTCAGCTCATCTGCCATCATATCCTTTCCTTCAAGGATATTTCTTTCAACAGCCTCAAGCTCGTCCTTGAGTCTGGGCGGAAGCACGGCAAGTCCCATTACCTCAATAAGACCTATGTTTTCCTTTTTGATGTGATGAAGCTCGGCATGGGGATGATAAACTCCCAGAGGATGCTCGTCGGTTGTGATATTGTTGCGAAGAACAAGATCCATTTCAAAAAGCTCTCCTCTTCTTCTTGCTATGGGTGTTATTGTGTTGTGGGGAGTGCCGTCGGTTTCGGCATAAATGAAGACATCCTCATCGGTGTAGCTTCTCCATTTTCTGAGGATTTTATCCGAAAGCTCAACAAGACTTTCCTTGCTTTCAGACTGAAGTCTTATTGTGGACATAGGCCATTTTACAAGACCTGCCTTTACATCAGAAAAGCCCTCAAAAGAAATTTCCGTCTCAATGGGAGCTCTTTCCATGGCAAATTCATATTTTCCTCCCTGAAAATGCTCGTGAGAAAGAATTGATCCGCCCACAATGGGAAGGTCTGCATTTGAGCCGAGGAAGTAATGAGGGAAATATGTGACAAATTCAAGAAGCTTTGCAAATGCACTCTTATCTATTGTCATGGGAGTATGCTTGCCGTTGAAAACAATGCAATGCTCGTTATAGTACACATAGGGAGAATACTGCATAAACCAATCTGAATCGTTGATTGTTACGGGAATTATTCTGTGATTCTGACGGGCGGGAAAATCAAGTCTGCCCTCATAGCCCTCGCATTCTCTGCAAAGCATACACTTGGGATAGCCCACCTGAGCCATATTCTTTGCGGCGGCTATAGCCTTGGGATCCTTTTCGGGCTTTGAAAGGTTTACTGTTATGTCAATGGTGCCGTATTCACCTGTCTGCTGCCATTTGAGAATTTTTGCAATTCTGTCACGGCGGATGTAGTTGGTGTCACCGCTGAGCTTATAATACCAATCTGTTGCTTTTTTTGGCTCATCATTATATAAGTCACGGAATTTTTTTATTACCTCAGAGGGACGGGGTGTGAGAATTCCCATAATTTTTGTATCAAACAAATCTCTTGAAACACTGCCGCCGTCAATAAGTCCCATTTCAACCGCATCGTCACAAAGGGACTCAAGCACTTCGGGAAGAGAGCCGTCAAAGGCATCAACCGTGCTGTCATAATCGTTCTTTCCGAAAAGGGAAATAATGCCGTTAATACAATATGTTCTGTCTGCTTCCCCGATAAGTCCCGAAGCCACAGCATAATTTACAACTGCCTTGATTTTTGAATCTGTCATAATAAAAACCTCGCACAACAAAAAATATATTTTATTATACACTTAATAATCTGTATTCCGCAATAGTTTGAAAAAAAATATTTGCATAAAACCGAGATTGCATCTATAATATAGAAAAAAAACACCAAGGAGCTTCAATATGAAATACGAAAACAATTGGGAGTCTCTCAATTCCCGTCCCGTACCCGAATGGTTCGCTGATGCAAAATTCGGTATTTTTATTCACTGGGGACTTTATTCTGTTCCCGCATATACCGCAAAGGGACAGTATGCCGAGTGGTATCAGTGGCAGCTTGAAAAACAGCCTGAGCTGACAACAAAGGACTGGCACGAAAGCGTTTACGGCAAAAACTATAAATACACCGATTTCGTTGAAGGCTTCAAGGCAGAGCTTTTTGATGCAAAGCAGTGGGCTGAGCTTTTCAAAAAATCCGGTGCAAAATATATAAACATAACCTCAAAGCACCACGACGGCTTCTGTCTTTTCAAGACAGACCACGCATGGAACTGGAATTCCATGGATGTGGGCCCCCACAGAGACTTCTGTATGGAGCTTAAGGAGGCTATGAAGGACACAGGCGTAAAATTCGGTGTTTACCACTCTGTTTATGAATGGTTCCATCCTTTATATCTCAAGGATCCCGAGGAATATGCATTAAAGCACCTTCATCCCATGCTTAAAGAACTCATTACAAAATATGAGCCCTCTACCCTTTTCACCGACGGTGAATGGGATCATCCCAGTGAGACCTGGCATTCAACCGAATTCCTCACATGGCTTTACAACGAATCCCCCGTTAAAGACTACATTGTTCCCAATGACCGTTGGGGCAAGGAAACACGCGGAAGACTGGGCGGAAACTTCACAACGGAATACGGAATTATTGACGGCGGAAGAAAAATTGAAGACGTTGAACTTGACCGTCCCTTTGAGGAATGCAGAGGTATCGGCAGATCCTTCGGTCTTAACAGAATAGAGACTACAGAGGATTATCTTTCCGCAAAAGAGCTTATTGAAATGCTCGTAGAGCTTGTTTCCAAGGGAGGAAACTTCCTTCTCAACATAGGTCCTGCCGCAGACGGTACAATTCCCGTTATTATGGAAGAAAGACTTTTGCAGATAGGTGAATGGCTCGCTGTAAACGGCGATGCAATTTACGGCACACGCCTTTATACAAAGAAACCGCAGAAGGATATTTACTATACAAAGAAGGGCGACACCGTTTATGCAATTATCAACCGCTTCCCCTTCGGCAGTGTTACTCTTTCTGAGGTGGATTACGATGAAACCATCAAAGCCCGTCTTCTTTCACACGATGCACCTCTTACAACGGAAAATGACGGCGGAAAGCTGAAAATCAACTTCCCTGCTATTAACCCCGATGAAGTAAAATGTCAGTATATGTATGCCATTGAATTAACAAAATAAATTTTTAGGGAAAAGACTGTGGCAAACAGACCTATGCCGATTTCTATTTTTTCACTGAAATAACATAATAATTAGTAAAAAATCAAAGCATTTCTGTATTATCCGCAATTTCAGCTGTTCTTTTTAACCAACTCCGTTAGGAGTTTTATACCAACCTAACAAATGAGAGTCAGACAAAATTCTATTAAGTGTGTCTTTTTTGTCAGCAAAAAGCTCAATATAATTTATCGCACCGCTTTTTGCCATTGCTTCGTCTATACTGATATTACCTTCACGGTACTCGTTTAAATAATACTGTGCTGTTTTTCTGTTTG
>JAZNRX010000230.1:0-6719 GCA_045590915.1 Acutalibacteraceae bacterium
GGCTCACAGAACGACATGGCTACGATCCGACTTTGCCCATTGTAAAAAGGCATATATCGTTGAATGCGGCGAAGATTTTTGGGATGAGCAATTAAAGTTAACCATAGATGCCGGCAAAGTGATCGGAAAGTCTAAACTAGATGTGGAAGTTGAACTGTGTTATGCCTTAGCTGATATATATGAAAAACTCAATTCTTGGGAAAAAGCATATGATTATTTATGCGTCCAAGCTAAATACCACTCATGGATACATGCGGATACAGTGAAAGAATACATCATAAAATCTGGTCACTGGATAAAAATCAAGGAAATTATTTCTGATCGAATTCTTGAAAATGTTTCATATGACCTCGGTAAACGATTGAGAGAGTGTCAAGATGTAATTCGAGAATTAGGCCATTAACTAACACAGTCATTATAGAATATATGGTTTTATAACTGAAACCAATTCATTGCTTTAAAGTGTTGACATATCGTTTATTATGTGCTACAATTCATTTGCAATTGTAAAATGAATGTGTTTCAGGTGGGTGCGAATCCGCCAAGGTTAGTGTTTTTGTTCTGTGATACTGTGATTGATACGGTTTTTCGGCAAAAAACTTAAAAACTTCAGTTTTGACCCCTCAGAAACCCTTATTTTACGTGCCTTTTCACAAGTTAAATATCAAAACTAAGTGAGTGGGAATAATTCAAATTCCGGTAGTTGAACAGACTGCATGCGAGCTGAGTGGGCTTGCTTGCGGTCTGTTTTTTTGTGGGCTTTGTTTGCTCCTGTTGTTTTGGACGAGCGGATATTTTCTGATAGGTTTTTGTTTGTTATGTTGGGTTTGACAGTGGTTTATTGTCTGATAGGCTTTTGTTTGTTATGTTGAGGTTGACGGTGGTTTATTGTCTGATAGGCTTTTGTTTGTTATGTTGGTTTTGACGGTGGTTTATTGTAGGTATTGTTAATTGTATCGGAGAACACTTCTGTGTTATAATGAAAATAATTATAAGGTATTTCTTAGATATTTATGAAGGAGAAATATTATGGGAAAGAGAAAAGCAGATGTTTTCAGTATTGCGACGGCACATCTTGACACTTCGTGGTTATGGACGCTTGAGCAGACTATTGATGATTATATTCCTGATACTGTTTCGAGAAATTTTGAATTTTTTGAAAAATATCCCGAATATAAATTCAACTTTGAAGGAAGTCTGAGATATGAATATATCAAAGAGTATTATCCTGATGACTTTGAAAAAATTAAGAAATATGCTACTGAAGGCAGATGGCATCCTTGCGGTGCCTGTTATGAAAACGGAGATGTAAACATCCCCTCTCCCGAGGCACTTACAAGAAATATTCTTTACGGCAACGGCTTTTTTGAAAAGGAGCTGGGTGTTAAATCCAACGATATTTTTCTGCCTGACTGTTTCGGCTTCGGCAGAGCTTTACCCTCTGTTGCAGCACATTCGGGACTTACGGGATTTTCGACGGGCAAGCTTTTCTGGGGAAGCAGTGTTCCCATTCCCTTTGATACAGGCAAATGGACAGGACCTGACGGGAAAGGTGTCTGGGCTGCACTTATGCCCTTTTCCTATACCACCATTTTCAGAAAAATTGATAAAGCACAGCGTATTCTCGGAAAAATCAGGGAAAACGAAGAAAAAGGACTCCCCTCTTATACCTTTGCCTATCACGGCAACGGTGACAGAGGCGGTGCACCTCATAAAAAATCAATCAAAAATGTTGTACTGTCACAAAGAAATAATGATAATGCAGACGTAAAGGTTTATTCGGCAACCACAAAGGAATTTTTTGATAAGGTTGAGAACAGTTCAGTCGAAGAAAAAGAAAAGCTCCCCGTATTTAACGGTGAATTCCTTCTCACCGCTCACGGTGCAGGAAGCTATACTGCAAGAACCGTTACAAAAAGATGGAACAGACGGTGCGAGCTGCTTGCTGATGCGGCAGAAAGAGCAGGCACAGCGGCATTTATAAACGGCTTCTCCGATTATCCGCAATACGCATTGGACAGTGCATGGAAGCAGGTTATAACACATCATTTCCACGATGACATTACAGGCACCTCCCATGAAGAATGTTATCTGAGAAACCACAACGACTATGTACAGGCATTAAACACCTTCTCCGCAGAATATACAGCCGCATGCAAAGCGGTTTCCGAGCATATTGACACCTCATTTGCAAAAGGAATTCCCGTAATTGTTTCCAATCCCCTTCAGTGTGTGAATACCAGAAAGGAAGCTGTTAAAGTAACACTTGCAAGCGAGTGCGACAGCTTCAGGGTTTTTGACAGAAACGGTATTGAAATTCCCTCACAGACAAGAGCAGTGTGTAAAAATAAAAAAGAAATCACATTTATTGCAGAGGTTAATTCCTGTTCTCTGACTGCTTTTGATGTAAGAGAAGCACAAAAGCCTTGCGAGGCAACAACCGGGCTTCGTATAAACAATAATGAAATAGAAAACAACCATCTTCTTATAAAGCTGGATGCTAACGGAGATTTATGCAGTATTTTTGACAAACGGCTTCAGAAGGAGCTGTTGAAAAAGCCTTTGAAACTGTGCATATTAAACAATACACACAGCCTTAACTGGCCTGCTTGGGAAATCAAATATGAGGATTTATGCAATGCACCCTACATGTATGTACAAAATCCCGAAATCAGAATTTTGGATTGCGGTCCTGCTTTATGCTCATTTGAAATCACAAGAACTGCCGGAAAATCAAAATTCACACAAATAGTCTCTCTTGACTGTGAAAGCGAATATATTTATGTTTACAACGAAACAGACTGGAGAGAGGAAGCTTCTCTTCTCAAGGCTGAATTTTCCTTCACAGCAGAAAACGAAAATGCATCCTACGATATCGGAATGGGTTATACTCTGCGAGGAACAAATACGGATAAGCTCTGTGAGGTACCTGCACAAAAGTGGGCGGACATTACCGATAAGAATTCCGAATTCGGCGTTTCGATATTCAGTGATTCAAGAGTCGGCTGGGATAAACCCGACAAAAACACATTAAGACTTACCCTCGTGCACACTCCTATGGCAAATTACCGCTGGGAATGCTCTCAGCACGTGATGGATATGGGAATCAACCGCTATTCCTTCGCGGTTATGGGACACGAAGGCTCTCCCGAAAATATGACTGCATATGCAGACTGTTTTTCACAGCCCTTACATACATTCATTACCGAAAAGCACGGCGGACAGTTCAAGGGAGAATATTCACTTGTAAAGCTCAATAACGACAATGTGAGAATTTCAGCAATAAAAAAAGCTCAGAATTCCGACAGTATCATTTTAAGAGTTACGGAATGCTCAGGCAAGGACACAAACAATGTTGAAGTTCAGTTTTCTTCACCCATAATTGAAGCTATTGAAATATGGGGCGATGAAAAGGAAAAAGGCAAAACCGATATTACGGACGGAAAGCTTGTTTTCCATATGTCACACAATGAAATAAAGAGCTTTGCACTTAAATTCGCAGATACAAAAAAAGCTGTATCCGAACAAAAAAAGCTGTCCCTTAATTTCAATGCAACAGGAATTACGGAAGACGGCGATACAAAAAGCTCTACTCTGAACGGAGGAATTTCAGTTCCCGGAGAAATTATCCCCGACAGTGTTTTATCGGAAGGAATAAACTACCGTATTTCAAAGGACAAGAAAAACTGTCTCGTCTGTGACGGAAGTGAAATTGTGGCAGGCGAAGGCTTTGACAGTATTCATCTTCTTGCAGCATCCCTGAAAGATGACAGAAAGGCTGTCTTTGAAAGCAACGGCATCAAAACAGAGGTATTAATACAGGACTGCTTTGAGGCACTCGGTCATTGGGACCTTATGATGCTGAAGAAAACAGGTTATATCAAGCCTCACCCTCAGGCACTGACACTTTCTCATACGCACGGCAAGAACGGAAATATTACTGCAAAACAGTTTTATCTGTTCCACTGTGAAATTCCTCTCAATGATGCAGACAGAATAACACTCCCCGTCGATGACAGCATTGTCATTTTCTCTGCAACGGCTGTTAAAAAAACATCTGAGTTTATAAAAGGCGATGAGCATTTTGATTCTCTTTCAAAGCGCAGATTTGACTATGAATTTTCAGCTTATGCCGAAAAGAGAATGAAGCCCGCTCCCCTTGAAAAATTCCTTGACAAATTCTTCGACAGAACCTTCACATTCTATATGACAACAGGAGAATTCGCAAACAAATTTGCATTGGCAGAGCTCTACTTTATAATAAGAAATACTCTCGATAAGCTGACTTATAAAAAGCATGTCGACAAGCTTCTGCAAAAAAGAAAATAACTTATGTGCAATAAAATTGTCACTGTGACAAAATAAACACATTATTTCGGGAAGGAGATTTTTATGGCGACAAAAAACGAAACAAACTCAAACGCAAAGGCATTTGAACAGTTACGGCAAATGCAAGAAGACCAGAATTTTGTCAACGGCACTCAGGACAGAAGATATGTAGGCTCAAAAGAGACTCTCGGCTTTGTTATCTGGGATGCCGCACAAAGCTTCAATATCAATATTTTCTCTACACGCTTTATAACAAGCATTGTAGGTGTTGACCTCGGTCTTCAGACTCTCGTTAATTCCATCAACAGTGTATGGGATATTGTAAACGATATTTTCTTCGGTGCCATTGTTGACAAAACACGTACCCGTTGGGGTAAATTCAGACCTTATCTGTTATTCCTTGCAGTGCCCGGATGCATACTTACATCTTTATATTGGCTTATGCCTTATATTTTCCCGGAAACATCGGAAACCGATATTCTGAAATTTGCATTTTATCTTATTCTGACTATTGCCCGTGAGGGTGTATCCACATTCCAGACAATTTCCCGAACAGGTCTTATGTCTACAATAACACCGCATCCGAATGACAGAACAAGGCTTATTACTATGGCGAACTTTGCCTCAGGCTTCTTCGGAGAAAAGCTTCCCGAGCAGGCGGTTACCATATTAATTGACGTATTAAGAGGACAGTTCTCACACGATTCAAAGAAGCTTTCATCTGCATATACAAAGCTCTTCGTAGGTATGGGTGTCTTTACAACCTGTGCATCAAGTGCATCATCCTACTGGTTCTTCAAGCTTTCGAAAGAAAGAGTTATGCAATCAATTAAAACTCCCAGCGTATGGATGTCGGTAAAATCGGTTATTAACAACAAGCCCTTGCTTCTTATAACAATTTCTGACTTTTTAAGCGGATTTGCAATCAAGGGCAGTCAGGATGACTATTACACTGATGTTCTTCATTTTTCATCAATGACACTCGTTGCAGGCATTCCCGCCGCCCCCATAAGCCCTGCAAGCTATGCATGGGTTCCGTGGATGAGAAGACATTTCTCCAGCCGTCTTCTTTACATTCTTGCAAAAGAAATCGGTAATATTCTTTATGTTCCCGTATTCCTTTTCGGCTGTATCGGTATGAAAAAGGACTTTTCGGGCGGTATGTATCAGAAAATTGTTCCCATGGGAATTGCTATGGCTCTTTGGGAAATTATATGGACACTGTTCTTCGGTCTTAAATCAGTTATCGGTACAGAAATGTACAATGAGGCTATGGACTATTGTGAATGGAAAAACGGCTACAGAACCGAAGCTATGGCTTCTGTTACTAAGGGAATTGCCGCAAAGATTTCCTCCAATACAAGCAATGTTGTAACAACCGCAATCAAGAAGATGATAGGCTATGAAGCAAATGCATTCAGACTCGGCACTGAACAGACCGACCGCGTAAAATTCTTCCTCTTTGCCATGTTTACAATTATCCCCACAGTAACCGGCTCGCTGGGTATTATCCCTATGCTGTTCTATGACCTCAACAACGACAAGAAGGAAGCTATGTATGCCGATCTTCTCAAACGCCGTCAGCTTGTCACCAAGGCCGTTGAAAGTGCCGATGACGGTATTCTCCAGGCTGTTTCACAGTCACAGATCAGCGTTGGTGAGAAATAATTTATACATAAGTAAACAAAGGAGAGCAATATGGAAATAAGATATATTACTCCCGATGAAGCGGTTGATTTTCTTAAGGTTTCTGCGGCTTCGTTTATATGGAAATTCAACAAGGATGAGGACAAGGAAGTGGAAATGCCTGTTCTCGCGGCTTTCTCGGAAGGAAAGCTTATTGCAGGTGTAGAGGTCTTTGATTTCAAGACAAACTATTGCGGCAACATTCTCAACAGTGTTATTGCAAGCGGTGTCTGCTCACTTCCCGAAAGCAGAAGAATGGGCGGAATCAGAGAAATTTTCAGATGTCTCGGAGAGAGTGCTGTTGAAAATGATGTTACACTGGGTTTTCTTCAGCCATTCTCTATTTCATATTATGAAAAATTCGGATATGCAAATCTCAACCGTCTTTTTGCAATTAGAATTCCCTTCGAAAATATGAAGCATATCCCGAGAAATACAGATGTTATTCTCTATACAGGGGAACAGCTTGAGGAATTATGTACACTTCACAACAAATGTGCACTAAGGGAAAATCTTGTTTCCTTAAGGTACGATAAAAAGCATTTCTGCGACTCCCCTCTCGAAAATGCTGATTATACATATTTCAGAAGAAACAAAAACGGTGAAGCAGACGGATATGTGCGATTTACGGTAAAAAGACCGACTGAGGTTGTAGTTGAGGAGCTTTTCTATCTGACTCCCGAAGCACTTTACGGTCTTCTCGG
>JAZNRX010000231.1:0-5769 GCA_045590915.1 Acutalibacteraceae bacterium
TCTGCATAATCCAGACGGATTTTGGGAGTAATGTTTCCGAGATTAAAGAAAAGATGTGGAATAAATCCAAGTATGTCGTATGAATATTTTTTAGTGAATTCTTCTCTCAGACTTTTATCCCATAAATATTTTGTGTCAACTCCGAACATAAGCTCATCCTGAAAAAAACAGTCAAGGGTTTCAGGACTGACATCGGGACAGCGGCGGAAAAACTCTTCAAAATAATAATCAATAAGAAGCTCACCGCAACGGGAATTCAGGGGACTTATGGAGTTTTTTACAGTTTCGGTCTTTATAATATAAGAATTTGCAAGACCTGATATGGTACTTAATACTCCTTTTCCTCTTTCATAGATTATGACAGGCTCATTATTTTCATAATCCTTATATGTAATAACAGCAAGAACACTGTCATCAGTCGGTGCTTCATCTCCTGCGAAAAGGAGCTTGTTTTCACAGCTGAGCGTAACCCCATTCATACCTTCCGTGTTTGCAATTTTGTCCGTAAAATAGCCGTTTCCTATCCAGGCGATAGTATAATCACCCATACCTATTGTCATGCCCAGCTTTTCACATTCCTTTGCGGCAAAACGGAAAAACTCCCACCATTCGTCAGAAAACTGAGGAGGAGTGCCGACAATGCTTTTTCCGTGGCCGCCGTGAGACAGATTTTCTTCTCCTCCGCCGTTTATGTGGGCATAATTTATCTGAACACCCTTAAGTCCTTTAGCGTCCAATGCCTTTAACTGTGCGGAAAGTCTTTCCTTGTTCAGTTCACCGCCGTTCCACCAATAAAAAGGCACCTCGCCAAATCGGCGGTCGGGCGAGGTGAGTGCTTTTATAAAATCATGGGAATGATTCATTGATTTTATTCCTTTTCAGTTGTTTTCTTCTTGCAGGCTCTCTTTTTGGGAGCGGCTTCAGCTTTGATTTCTTCCTTTACAGCCTCTGCTTTTACCGGTGCTTCTTCTGTCTTCTTTTTACAGGTTCTCTTTTTTGGAGCGGCTTCCTCTTTTGCTTCTGCCTTTACTTCTTCTGCGGTTTCTTTTTTCTTGCATACTCTTTTCTTGCCCTTGAGAACCTCAATAAGCTGAAGAGCGTGGTCAAGATTTCCCCATGCCTGAAGATTTCCGCCGAGATATTCTTTTACGGGATCGGCTTTACCCTTGAGGCATTCTTCAAGAAGAACAGAATTTATAATAACTGCAACTGTGTTATCGTGATAATCGTAGGGCTCAAAATTAAGTGTTCCGTCTATGAATGCCGCATAGAAGGTGCCTCCGCAGTCCTCATCAGACATTGTAATCTGTGCCGCAATAAAATTATCTTTGAATTTTGTAATATCCGCTTTTGCGGCATATTTTTTCTTAAGATAATCAAATTTTTCAATAAAAGTCATAGTAATTCTCCTTTATCAGTTTTTTAAGGAATGTATGGGGGCAGGAATTCTGCCTCCGCGGGAAATGAATTTTTCGGGTGAATTGTGATTAAGCTTTATTACGGGAGCATAGCCCAGAAGTCCGCCGAAGGAGACGGTATCTCCCTCTTTTTTGCCGTATGCGGGAATAACTCTCACGGCAGTGGTCTTTGTGTTTGCCACGCCGATTGAAATTTCATCGGCAATAATGCCGGAGATAACGGCTTCGGGAGTGTCACCGGGAATTGCAATCATATCAAGACCGACTGAACAGACTGCGGTCATAGCTTCAAGCTTTTCAATGGAAAGAGAGCCGTTTGCCACTGCGGCAATCATACCCTCGTCCTCAGATACGGGAATAAATGCACCTGAAAGACCGCCTACATGGGAGGATGCCATAACACCGCCCTTTTTAACGGCATCATTAAGCATTGCAAGTGCCGCAGTTGTGCCGTGGGCACCGCAGCATTCAAGTCCCATATTTTCAAGTATCCTTGCAACAGAGTCGCCGATAGCGGGTGTTGGAGCAAGTGAAAGGTCAACGATACCGAAGGGAGTATTAAGACGGGATGCGGCTTCGGATGCCACAAGCTGTCCCACTCTTGTGATCTTGAAAGCGGTTTTCTTTATGATATCGGCAAGCTGTGAAAGGTCGCAGTCACCGGCTCTTGCGATTGCAGAGGAAACAACACCGGGACCTGAAACACCGACATTAATTACACATTCAGGCTCTCCGATACCGTGGAATGCACCCGCCATAAAGGGATTATCCTGCGGAACATTTGCGAAAACAACAAGCTTTGCACAGCCTATGGAAAAATTATCCCTTGTGAGATATGCGGTTTCCTTTATAGTTTTACCCATAAGTCTTATTGCATCCATATTGATACCCGCTTTTGTGGTAGCAACATTTACCGATGAGCATACCTTACCGGTTGTGCTCAGAGCCTCTGGAATTGCGGCAATAAGATTTTCAGAGGATTTAGTAAAGCCTTTGTCAACAAGTGCGGAAAAACCGCCTATGAAGTTAATTCCCAGCGTATCTGCCGCTTTATCGAGAGTTTTTGCAATCTTTACATATGTATCACTTGAATGTTTTCCGCCTATAAGAGCAACGGGAGTTACGGAAACTCTCTTGTTTACAATGGGAATTCCGTATTTCTTTTCAATGTCCTCGCCGGCTTTTACAAGGTTTTCGGCGGATTTTGTGATTTTGTCATATATATTTGTGAGAAGTCTGTTTTCGTCCTCGCTGACGCAGTCCAAAAGTGATATACCCATTGTGATTGTTCGTATATCAAGATTTTCCTGCCGTATCATATTTATGGTTTCGAGAATATCGGCTGTATTTATCATATTTTATTTACCTCGTTCAGATGTGGTGCATTGTGTTGAATATATCTTCGTGCATAGTCTGTATCTGTAAAGCTCTGCTGTTGCCGTATTCTGCAAGAACATCAACAAATTCAGAAAAGGGAATGTTAAGCTCTGATATATCTGCAAGCATAATCATAGCAAAATATTCACTTAATACGCTCTGAGTTATATCAAGAATATTTGCTCCCTTGTCTGCACAGATAGTGCTTACACCTGCTATTATACCCACATTGTCTTTTCCTGTTACACTGATTATTGCTTTCATAAATATTCCTCCCTGTATATAAGGTATATTATTATTTATATTTATTATATAATACTATATTATATTGTTTTTTTCAATGCGTCTTATATATAATTCTTGAAATTTTAACAAAATATCGGTATTATAGTCTTCGGTGATATAAAATGAAAGCTTTTGAAGCAGGCAGATTTTCTTTTTCTGCTCAGAATAAACCGTATATTATGGGAATACTTAATGTTACACCCGATTCCTTTTCAGACGGTGGCCGCTATTTTTCATTGACTGATGCATTGAAGCAGACTGAAAAAATGATTGAAGACGGTGCCGATGTTATTGATGTTGGTGCAGTTTCAACCCGTCCCTTCAGTGAGAAGGTGGATGAGGCGGAGGAGTGGAACAGGCTGAAGCTTATTGTTCCCGAAATTATAAAGAATTTCAATATTCCTGTTTCCGTTGATACTTTCACTCCCGCGGTTGCCGAAAGATGCTTATATGAGGGTGCGGATATTATAAATGATGTAAGCGGTATTTTTATGTCACAAATGGCAGATGTTATAAAAAGATATAACTGCGGCTGGGTGATAATGCACGGCGGCGTAATGCTCAGACGCTCGGAAGAGGAAATTGAATATTCAACCTCTGTTGTTGATGATGTGAACAGTTTCTTTAGCGAAATGCTCGATAGAATAAAAGAGCAGGGAATAGAGAAAAACAGAATCTGTCTTGATGCAGGCTTCGGCTTTTCAAAGAATACCGCACAGAATATTGAGCTTCTTGAAAGCTTTGACGAAATAGATAATCATGGTCTGTTACTTTTATGTGCACTTTCAAGAAAAAGATTTATCGGTGAGATGTCAGGCGAAAAGGATGCTGAGAAAAGAGATAATGCCACACTTGAGGCAAATCTTAAGGCAATAAAAAAAGGAGCAGATATGATAAGAGTGCATAATGTCAGACTTCATAAATGTGCAATTACAGATATTTAAAGCAAAAAAGTAAATTTTTCAGGTTTTAACTGAATATTTTTAATGCGATATTTTTATCAATTTAACTCAAAAGCCTCTGTGCCGTTTGGCACAGAGGCTTAATTATGAGAGGTTTATTAATTATGCAAAGAAGAGTTTATGCATTACCTTTGAAGAAATCCAAAATCTGACGGAAGAAGTGAACGATGTTACAATAGATACCCTTGTACTTGTAGATACCGCTGTTGTATCTGTGTACCATACCGCAGCGTTCACATTCGGGAAGCTCAAGACCGATATCTTCAGCATTCTCTGTGATTGTTTCGCCGCATTCATCACATGTTCCTGTAGCTTCTGTGCCTTCAACTGTCCAGTCATTTACTGTGTGGCCTGTTGCGGGAACTTCTTCTGTGTAGGAGTCATCACCGTAGATACATGTGAATGTCTTTACACCGGCATCGCAGCAGGTGGGAGCAGTTGTGATCTTGCCGTCATCATATTCGTGAGCTGCAAGAGGTGTTTCGTCAGCCTGATAGGAGTCACCGCAAACAGAGCATGTATATTCTGTGTAACCTGTCTTCTGGCAGGTTGCGGGGATAACTACTGCTTCATAGCTGTGGTCTGCCTTCTTGCCATAGCCTTCACTGCAGATGTCACAGATTGCAAGATCTGTACATGTAGCCTTGCCGCCCTGATGTCCGGTTGCAGCTTCGCCTGCTACTGTGTAGCTGTGCTTGCTGTCATATGCACACTTATATTCTGTATAAGCATCTTCTGTGCAGGTTGCTTCGTGTTCAATTACCTCGAAGCCGTTTTCACCGTGTTTGAGAGCGGGAATTTCAGTGCTGTCCTTAACTTCGCGGCAGCGTCTGCACTTTGAACCTGCTGTATAACCTGCTTCTGTGCAGGTTGCAGCCTTAGCTGTGAATTCTGCCCAGTCGTGTCCGAGAGCGGGAATTACTTCCTGTTCTACCACATAGTCACAGTCTGCACAATGGTAGCCTTTTTCAAGACCTGTGTCTTCACAGGTGGGAGCAACATACTTATCAGTAATGAGATTGTGACCGTCTGCAAGGATAACATTGCTATCGATTATTGTGGCTCTGCAATATTCACATATTACGCTGGATGTCTTTCCGTTTTCCTCACAAGTTGCATCATAGCCCTTTAATGAATATTCCTTATGCTCGCCTGTGGGATTGGTTACATTTCTTGTTTCCTTGTGGTTTTCATTGTTAGCACAAACCCAGATTTCATAACCACCGATGCTGCAGGTTGCAGTTCTTCCTTCGGAAAGCTTATAGTCATGTCCGAGTGCGGGGATTGTTTCTTTGACTGCGAAAACCTCGAGACATCTTGCACAGGTTTTTCCGTCTGTTGAGCCTGTTGTTGTGCAGGTCGCTTTATGACCGGGATCAATAACGATATCATGACCGAGAGCATCTGTTTCAACGTCTTTTTCGAATCCGCAATCACAAGCATAGTGATCTGAGCCTGTTGTTTCACAGTAGGGCTCAAGGGTTGTTGTTACTAGATAATCATGCTCAGTTGCTGAGAAAACTGCATTTACAATGATAGGTGCCTTAACATTTGATATTTCTTCAACTGTCTTATCCCAGTTTGCAAATGCATAGTGATATGTTTCGTCGTAATCCTTTGTGGGAATAACTGCATTTCCGTCTTTGTCTGTGGGATATGCTGCATCGTTACCGTGAGCAATACTCTGTGTATCAATTACTTCTCCGTTGTCACCAATAAAGGTAACA
>JAZNRX010000232.1:0-8697 GCA_045590915.1 Acutalibacteraceae bacterium
GAGTGATATATTTTCCTTCGGAAAATGTGAAGGAAAACGCTTCGCTCTAAAACGCTTGTACCTTCGGCACATTGTTGAAGTTTGATTGCATTTGTGTAGAGTATTCTCCGAATTCCGAAATCCGAATTCCGAATTTGCGAAGCACCGTTCCGAACTCCGAATTCACAAAACTCATCCTTATCTGAATTTCCGTATAACTCTGTTCAGAATGCTTTGGACTTTTCTGATTTTTTCTAAAAGATTGGTGTATGAGAAATAGAAAAGCTTGCTTGAAACAAGCACATATTCACCTATAAATTCTATATATTCCGAGCCGAAGCTTTTTTTGAAGGCTAAAATTCCCTCAAAGTCGGGTGCTACCTTACATACCCCCAAGGTACCGTCGGCTTCGGGGGGAGTTTTCTCTAAAAGAACATAGCCTAAATCGTGATAGAGACTGCCTTTTTCTATACTGTGGCATATTCTTCTGTAATTGAAGAAATGACTTGCACGAAGGTTGTTACGAAGCAGATTTCTTCCTCCGCCGAAAAGACAGGAGCTCATATTCCCGTAATGAAGCGTCATTCCGCCGGAAACACATATTCTGTCACCCTCGTTTTCGGTTTCCTTCATTCTTTCTTCAAAGTGTGCTGTGTTTTTATCTATAGACTCAATTTCCTCTTTGATACCCCTTATTTTCTTTTCGGGAGCCGTTTCAAGAGCCTTTATGAGTTCTTCCTTTCTTTTTAACTTTTCTTCCTGCAATGCTCTGTCCTTGTTCTTGTCATAATATATGAGCATCATATCAAGTCCGTCCTTGCCGAAAACCTCCATAAGACGCTTACAGTAATCGCCGCCTCTTTCAACAAAGTCCGATCTTTCGGAGGTATCCTTCATAACAGCCATAAAATCATCCATTATCGAAGGATTTTTTTTAATATCCTCAATGGTGTAAAGCTCTTCCGTAAGACCTCTGCCCTCACCGATGCGCACAGAATATCTGACACCCTTTTCGAAGGTCTTGAGAAGCTTTTCACCCGTATATTTTTCACCGGTGGGAGAAGTGAGCCTTGTAATTAACTGAACAGGTGATTTATATAAGGTCTTTGATGCATCGGTGTTTAATGTAAAGCCGTTTTCCGCAAATAAACGGTGAGCGGCTTTCCCCTCATCAAAGACTTCTCCGTTTACACGAAGAGGAATAAGGGGATCGTAAAACAATGCAGTCACACGGTTCTTTTTCAGCTCTTTTTTCATAAAAGAAGAAAATTCAGAAAAAAGCTCACCGTTATTATGGTCACAGCACGCACCTGACGGACAATACCATATTTTTCCCGCAAAGGGTATGCTTCGTTCCATAATGAGAGCCGTCAGCACTCTGTTTCCGTTTTCATCGAAGCCCGAGAAAAAGCGTGATGCCCACTCCTTTTTTACCTGTGCCCATTTCACCGACTGAAGAAAATTTCCGCCGTGAGACAGGACGAATTCCTCAAATGCATTCAGGTCTGTTTCCGTTTTTATCACATATTTCATATCTTTTACCCTTTATTTTCCAAAAAAACTTGCAACACTTTCATGGTCGGAATAGTGAACCTTTTCGCCCTTCACCTTTTGCACGGTTTCGTGCCCTTTACCGAGAAGAAGAACTATATCTCCGCTTTTTGCTTCATTAAGAGCAAAATGCACAGCCTCGGTTCTGTCAGGAATTATCACATATTTTCCGCCCTGACTCTCCACAAAGGAAGCAATTTCCTTTGCTATTTCCACGGGATCCTCCATACCGGGATCGTCGCTTGTAATAACACTTAAATCTGCCTTTTTGCCGCAGACAAGCCCCATTTCCTGACGGCGAAGCTGAGCACGGTCGCCCACGGAGCCGTAAACACAAATAATTCTTTCATGGGGGAATTCCTTTACGGTATCAATTACGGAATTAAAGCTCTGACCGTTGTGGGCATAGTCTATAATTACCGCAAAATCCCCGTCTGTATCCATAAGCTCGTTTCTGCCCTTTACCCTTGCTTTTTCCAGTGCTACGGCAATTTTTTCATTGTCAACGCCGTAATTTTTACACACGGCAATAGCGCAAAGACCATTATATACGCTATAAAATCCGGGCATTGCTATTTTTGCCTCAAAGCTACCCTCTACCGTATTTACATTGAAGCCTACACCGAAGAATTTATCGGTTCTTATGTTATTCATATGTGTTGCGGAAAATGTAGCCTCTCCCATAACGGATACCGTAGTATAAGGAATGCTTATTTCCTTTATTATCTCATAAGAAAATTCATCGTCCGCATTGAACACTGCCGATTTGCACTTTTTGAAAAGCTGTTTTTTCCAGAAGGAATATTCCTCAAAGCTGTCGTGCTCCGCACCGCCTATATGGTCGGGAGAAAGATTTGTAAATACCCCCACACTGAAATTCACATCGTCTACACGGTTATTTTTAAGACCTATGGAGGATACCTCTATACAGCATGCCTTACAGCCTGCATCCGCCATAATTCTTAAAATTCTGTGTATTTCATAGGATTCGGGAGTTGTATTGACAGTGGGGATATGCACATCGTCATAATATGCACCGACAGTTCCTATAACACCGCTTTTAATTCCGCACTCATTGAGACAGGTGGAAAGCATATGTGTAACTGTGGTTTTTCCCTTTGTTCCCGTGACACCTATAACATCAATTTCCCTGTCGGGATGGCGGAAGAAATTGGCACTTATACTCGAGAGCACCGCTCTTGTGTTATCAACAGTAATAACGGTTGCATCCGAAGGCATATTCACCTCTTTACTCACAAGAAAAACCCTTGAGCCTAAAAGATATGCACTGTCAAGATAGCTGTGTCCGTCGGAAAATGCACCGATAAGGGCAACAAACATCTTCCCTGCCCCTGCATTTCTTGAGGAATACACAATTTCCTCAATATCACAGTCATTAAAATTATCACAGGTGAATTTCACACCTGAAAAGATTTCAGATAAAAGCATAATAAGCCACCTTTTTATCAGTCAATAAGTGCCGAAATAATTGAATTTGAAACAAGAAAGCCCTGTGAAGTGAGAGAAAATCTGTCATTTTCGCAAATACCCAGTCCTTTTTCACAGAAAAGATTTATTTTTTTAAGAAAATCGGGATTTCTGTTACTTAATGAAATTCCCTTGTATGTACGAAGAGAAAGCATAAGAAGTTCATCGGCATCTCCGCCCTCACCGTCATAAACCGCCTTGCCGCCGCTTATAAACGAATTCATATCCGACGGAAAATAAAATCTTTTGCCGCCGTAAAAGGAATGTGCCGCCGCTCCTATGCCGATATAGGACTTCAGCTCCCAATATTTCATATTGTGCAGCGAAAGCTTGCCGCCCTGACAGAAATTTGAGACTTCATAATGAAGAAAGCCCTTTTCTTTAAGATATGATGCCATAAAAAGATACATATCCGCTGTCATATCCTCAGAGGGTAAATTCAGCTTATCGCGGTTTTTATAGTAATAGGTGCCCTCTTCAATTTTAAGCATATATGAGCTTATGTGAGGCACACCGAGACTCAGTGCAAAATCAAGGGAGTCCTTAAGTGTGGATATGGTGCTTTCGGGCACTCCCGTCATAATATCGAGGGAAATATTTTCAATTCCTGCATTCCGTGAAAATTCAACCGCATCTGAAACCGCTTTTTTTCCGCCCGCTCTTCCGAGAATTCTTCTTTCGGAGTCCGATGAGGACTGCATACCGAGAGAAATTCTGTTTACACCAAGGCTTGCCGCTCCTTTAAGAAAATCGGCTAAATCGGGAGAGGAGGGATTGCACTCAACGGTAATTTCACTGTCCTCGGACAAAATAAAGCTCTCTCTCACTGCACTCATTATTTTTTCAAGCTGGTTTACGCTTAAAAGTGAGGGAGTGCCTCCGCCGAAATATACCGTATCAACAAAAATTTTACCGTCTCTTTCAATAAATTCCTCAGTTCTTCTTCCCGTTTTTGTTTCATCAATAAGAGCATTCACATATTCATCGGAACAGCTTTTTGATGTTACGGAATAGAAATCACAGTAGGGACATTTACTGCGGCAGAAGGGAATGTGGAAATAAATTCCCGTTTTATCAGTCCTGTCCATCGAGCTTAAGTATTGCCATAAAGGCTTCCTGAGGCACTTCAACCGTACCGAACTGACGCATTCTCTTTTTACCCTCTTTCTGCTTTTCAAGAAGCTTTTTCTTTCGGGTAATGTCACCACCGTAGCATTTTGCAAGAACGTCTTTTCTCATAGCCTTGATGGTTTCACGGGCAATAACCTTGCCGCCTATTGCAATCTGCACGGGAATTTCAAACATCTGTCTCGGAATATGGTCCTTAAGCTTTTCAGCAATTTTTCTGGCTCTGGGATATGCCTTTTCGGAGTGAATAATGTATGAAAGAGCGTCAATAAGGTCGCCGTTGAGCAGAACATCAAGCTTGACAAGCTTGGATCTTTCATAACCGATAAGCTCATAATCAAAGGATGCATAGCCTCTCGTACGGGTTTTAAGAGCATCAAAGAAATCGTAAATAATTTCGTTCACGGGAAGAACATAGTGGATATCAACACGCTCACCCGTAATATAGTCCATATTTTTGAAGATGCCGCGTCTGTCCTGACACAGATCCATAATTGTTCCCACATATTCCGTGGGAGCATAGATATGTGCATCAGCCATAGGCTCCTCAACAAAATCAATTATTGCAGGATCGGGATAGTTTGTGGGGTTGTCAATATCAAGAACCGTGCCGTCGGAAAGATGTATTTTATATACAACGCTGGGAACGGTGGAAACAAGGTCAAGATCATATTCTCTTTCAAGACGTTCCTGAATAATTTCAAGATGCAGAAGTCCTAAAAAGCCGCAACGGAAGCCAAATCCCAATGCCCCCGAGGTTTCGGGCTCAAAGGAAAGAGCCGCGTCATTAAGCTGTAATTTTTCAAGTGCTTCCTTGAGAGACTCATAATCCGCACCGTCTGCGGGATAAATTCCGCAGAACACCATGGGATTAACCTTTTTATAGCCGGGCAGAGCCTCGCTTGCGGGAGCATCCGCCTTTGTTACGGTGTCACCCACACGGGCATCAACAACACTCTTGATGGAGGCGGTGATATAGCCTACCTCACCCGCCTTGAGCTCATTTTTGCTTTCAAGAGATGTGGCACCCATTCTGCCCACCTCAACAACGGTAAACTGTGCACCTGTTGCCATAAATTTCATAGTGTCGCCGGGACGAAGCACACCGTCCATAACACGCACATATACAATAACACCCTTATAGTTATCGTATACGGAGTCAAATACAAGTGCCTTGAAGGGTGCATCGTCATCGCCCTCGGGACAGGGTATGTATTCAACAATCTTTTCCAGAACCTCTGCAACATTTTCACCCGTCTTTGCAGAAACCCTCGGTGCTATGGAGCAGTCAAGTCCGATAATATCCTCAACATCCGCACACACTCTGTCAGGATCTGCGGCGGGAAGGTCAATCTTATTGACTACAGGCACCAATTCAAGATCGTGGTCAAGTGCAAGATAGGTATTGGCAAGTGTCTGTGCCTCAACGCCCTGTGTTGCATCGACAATAAGGATTGCACCCTCACAGGCGGCAAGAGAACGGGATACCTCATAGTTGAAGTCCACGTGGCCGGGAGTGTCAATGAGATTAAGCTCATATTTATTGCCGTCCTGAGCCTTATAATGAAGGGTTACGGCACGTGCTTTTATGGTAATGCCTCTCTCCTTCTCAATATCCATATTGTCAAGAATCTGCTGCTGCATATCACGCTTCTGTACGGTTTCTGTAAGCTCTAAAAGCCTGTCCGCCAGAGTGGACTTTCCGTGGTCAATATGAGCAATAATTGAAAAATTTCTGATGTGTTCCTTTTTAACTTTCATAAATATACCCTTTGCTTAAGGTCGAAGGTCGGAAGTCGGAGGTCAGAGCTTTCTCCGACTTCAGCTTCCCCTCAAACCTGTTTGTGTTAATTGGTTTTTGAAAATATAAATTTTTGAGTAAACAAAAAATGAAAAAAATGCTGAACGGATAATACGAAATGACGGAAGATATGCCGTGACATAATTGCATTTTGTTATAGCGACTCATTGAGCCTTATCAGATTTCACACATCCGACCTCAAAGCGTATCATTGTGAGATTTGAAGCCTTGTCCCAATACCTCACTTGAATCGGTGATTATTATAAACGGGTTTTTATCATATTTTGCTACCACGCTTCTCACTCTTGCGACCTCATGGGTTCTCACTACGCACATAAGCATTTTTTTATCGTTACCCGTATATCCGCCCTTGGCAGGTATCACTGAAACACCTCTGCCGCAGATGGAAATTATATCCTTTGTCACAGCCTCATAATAGTCGGTCATTATGAATAACAGCTTCGAGTGGCTTCTGCCTGCAACTATATAATCCACCGCCAATGAGGACAGAAATACGATAATTATGGAATAAAGCACACTTTCAACGCTTTTATATACGATACCTGAAAGCACAACCACCGTAAAATCGCATATAAGTATCAGTCTTCCCACGGAAAAATGGGGGAATTTCAGTTTAAGAAGACGGGCAAGAATATCAAGACCGCCTGTTGTTGCACCGCCGAGAAAAACAATTCCCAGTCCCGCACCTGCAATAATTCCGCCGAATATGGCACCCACAAGCTTTTCCTCACCGTCAAAAAACCAGTTATATTTTTCGCCCAGATACGCCAGTATATCAATAAACACGGATACCAATGCCGTCGCAAAAACCGTTCTTGCAATAAAGCGGAAGCCGAATTTTTTCCACGATATTATAAAAAGGGGAATATTTGCGGCGAAAACAAACATACCGGTTGAAATTACGGGAAATGCATAATTTACCAATATTCCCAATCCCGTTACTCCGCCTGCGGCAAATTTAAGCGGTGTTACAAAAATCGATACCGCAAGTGCATATAAAAATGCTCCGGCAACACAAAGAAGATATTGGGATAATACGGAAAATATTTTTTTGAAATCTGCCTTTTTAACCGATTTATCACTCATTATTTTCACCCTGCTTCAGAATTAAAGAAAAGAAATAAAAAAGTCTGTCATAATCCTTTTTGAGATACAAGAAGCCTATAAGTGCTTCAAAGCCTGTGGATTTATGGTATGTGGCTTCGGATTTGTTTTTAGGGGTGTGTCCCGCATGGGCATTTCTTCCCCGTTTATAAACTGCCAGCTCCTCATCCGTGAGAAGCGGAAGAAAAATATCTGCCATTTCAGCCTGAAAATCCGCATTCACAAGTCTGACACAATCGTTATGCAGTGCCTTCACTCTGGCATCGCCCTTTGAGAGAATGTTCTGTCTTATGAATATCTCATAAACCGCATCTCCGATAAATGCAAGAGACAGCGCACTCATACTTTTATAGTCACAATCGGGAAAAAGCTCACCGAATTTAATATTATCAAGGCACATACTGGAACTCCAGATCATAGATAATTACTGTGTCGCCCTCCATAATACCGCGGTTGCGAAGCTCCTCAAATACGCCTGAATTCTCAAGCACTCTCTGAAGATACTGCAGAGACTCATAATCCTCAACATCGGTCTTGTTGAGAATTTTAAGAAGCCATTCGGCTTCGATGTAATAGTCTCCACCCATTTCGGTAATCTTAAAGCCCTGATCCTTCTTCTTTTCAAGCATTTCAAGAGGAATACTCTCAGTTTCAAATCTCTTGATGGGAGGAAGCTCATTGAGCTTTGCGGCAACCGCATTGATAAGCTCCTGTGTTCCCTCCTGAATGGGAGCAATTATCTCAAAATACTGAAGTCCCTGATCCTCAATGAATTTTCTGAATGAAGCGAGCTGTTCATCGGTTGCAAGGTCAATCTTATTAGCCGCAACAATCTGGGGACATTTTGTAAGCTCGGGATTGAACACCTCAAGCTCCTTATTGATAATATTGAAATCCTCGATGGGATCTCTGCCCTCACTGCCCGAAACATCAACAATATGAACAAGCATACGGCAGCGTTCAACATGGCGCAAAAATCTGTGTCCGAGACCTACACCCTCGCCTGCACCTTCAATGAGTCCCGGAATATCTGCCATAACAAAGGAGCTTTCGGGGCCCATTCTCACAACACCTAAAACGGGAGTGAGTGTGGTAAAGTGATAGTTGGCAATAACAGGCTTTGCTTCACTGACAACGGAAATAAGCGTGGATTTTCCTACGTTGGGGAAGCCCAGCAGTCCCACATCGGCAAGAAGCTTCAGTTCAAGGATAATTTCCCACTCCTCACCGGGATAGCCGTCACGTGCAAATCGGGGTGCCTGACGGGTGGGTGTGGCAAAATGCTGATTGCCCCAGCCGCCTCTGCCGCCCTTTGCACAGATAAAGGGCTCATCACCCGACATATCCGCAAGAACCGCACCGCTTTCAGCTTCCTTGATTATTGTACCTCTGGGCACCCTGATGGTGAGGCTTTTACCGCTTTTACCGCTTCTTCTTCCGCCCTCACCGTTGGCACCGTTCTCGGCAGTATATTTTCTCTTATAACGGAAATCCGCAAGAGTTGCAAGGTGGTCATCGGCAACAAATATGATGTCACCGCCCTTACCTCCGTCGCCTCCGTCGGGACCTCCCGAGGCTACATATTTTTCTCTGTGGAAGGCAACGGCACCGTTACCGCCGTTACC
>JAZNRX010000233.1:0-6441 GCA_045590915.1 Acutalibacteraceae bacterium
GGAAACGAATAGGTTGCCGCAGACAAGGGCATTTTAATCGGTGAAATCTGAATATTGCTTTTCAGAAAATCCTCATCATACTGAAAGCCTACTATACCGTTATCCTCCTGATGAAGATAACCTACAACCGTACCCCACAACTTGACACTGACCGTGTTTATACTTTTCAATTCTCTTCATCCTCTCTGTCTTCTCCCCAGACCCAGCTATCGCCCGTTTTATTTTTATCGGGTCGTGCTCTTTTTCTTGCTGTCTTTTCTTCAAACATTGCTTTGTAATCGGGCTGATGCTCAGGTATTAATATTTCCAGATTTTCCAACAAGTTAAATTCAGATAAAATTTTAATTATCGTTGACCATTTCGGATCGTCGCCGTTTTCTATGCGCACAAGCGTGCTGACAGAAACACCGCACCGCTCAGCAAGCTGCTGCTGTGTGATATTCAACGATATTCTGTACTGTTTTATTCTGTTCCCAAACTCCTTCAGAACGGTTTTTCCGCTTTCTGCCTGCGTAATCCTCATAAAACCTCCAAATATAACTATTCATATTTGCATTATTATATTACTAAATCGCAGTTAATATGTCAAGTATGAATAGTTAATTTATAACATTGAACCATATTATATTTCAAAACAATCTTCATATGCAAACAACTATCAAGGCGGCAGTTTTTCCTGCCGCCTTATGTTTTCTATATTACATTTCAAAACAAGTTAAACTGCCAAAGAAACCTCGTATGAAAACTCCTTTTTATAGCTGTCGAGCCAGCTGATTTTTGGTTATTTCGTCTTGCCTTCCACCGTAAAACTTTTGCAACACTTTGTCAAAGAGTTCATCCCCTGTTGCATTATAGAACAATGTCATACTTGAACATAGCTTGAGTTCATCAGGATATCCCATAACTTCAAGTGCATCATTTGACTTGCATTCAAGAAGTGCGCGGCAAATCTCTCTGAGATTTGCGCCAAGGTAAGCATCATCGTAAAAAGCCTTGGCTTCTTCTGCGTTTTCCATGCCAAAATAAATTGCCTTATAGCTCTGTCCCAGAAATTTTAATTGAGGAAAAATATACCACATCCAATGTGACTCTTTTCTGCCCTGCCGTATTTCTTTCAAAGCATCCTCATAATAAATTCTATGCACATCATAGAAACGCTCAATATTATACATAATCATATTCCTCCGATTCATTATAATCATTTTCAGCTTCACGACCAAGCAATGACTTAAATATACCCTTCATAGATTCAACATTTTCACAAGGAGCAAGTATAGCACCTAACAAAATTCCGAGAACAAAATATCCGCATGAGCCTTCGCTGAGAACAGGTATACCGGAATATAAGCCGCTGATTATTGAAAAGTTCTCAAAAAAGCCTGCAAAACATCTGATTGAAAGAATGGTTGCAGCAACCAGCCTTTCACTTTTCGTCCGGCTTGAGCCATCAAAACATTTCACGCCAACGCTTGCAACAAACATAGCAATCATAACGGACATTACTGTACCTGGAATGCTGCCGAAATACCCGAATATTTTTGCAAGATTGTACATTGATGGTACATCAGCAATTTCCCCGAAATACTCTGATGACCCGAAAATCTGACTTGACAGCAACACCCTTTCGGGATGAATAACATAGCCTTCAATATAAACTATACCAAGGTAAGCATCCATTCTGTCCACAACTGCACAAGTCATTGCTGCTATAGCCACAACTGCACATATACCGTTTACAATTAATACAGACTTTACCTTTATTAAAGTTTTGCTTGAAGCAACCATCAGCAAAACTACTACCAAAACTATAAAAAATTCAATTTTGTCAACAGTAGCTGCCGCCAATACTGTTACTATAATGTAATAACAAACCGTATGCTTGAAAGAACTTATACAGCTATTCATATAATAAAACGATAATGACAATAAAGCCAATACCACACATATGTTATAACATTTATCGTATCCGTAACCTTTTTCTAAAGTGCTTGTGACAACAGTTAAAACTGTTGTTATCACCGCAAATATGCCTGATAACTCATTATTAAGCAGTCCACAGAAAAAATAAGCCAGAATTGTTCCGGCAACAAGTGCAAAAATCCTGAAAAAAATATTGCCCCAAAAGTCTGCCGCACCAATTTCATCATAATGTAAATTATAACGCATTATTCCGGTAAATATTTCTGTAGCAGTAACAAATAAAGATACGCTAATAATAAGAATCCGATTCTTTTTAATAGCTTCTTTAAATATATTTATTGTATTCACCATAATATCTCCATCCTTTCATAAAATAAAAACAAAGCAGCTTCCCGCCTATTTCATAGGAAACCGCTTTGTTAAATATACCTGTTTTCGAGATTACACAAGCATGCCTATTAAAACGCTTTCAGTGCTGTTTTCACCTTGCTGTTAAATGTGAAGTGGTCATTGCTGTCAACTGAAAGAACGATCTTTTTGAATGTTTCGTAATCAGGCTTTGTAAATTTAAACATATCGGTTTGCGGTGTCAGACAGCGAACAAGCCTGACAACATCTGAAACACTTTCATTATTCAGTGTATCGCCCCTTGCGGAAAGTATAGTAGTAACCATACCCAAGCGCCATGTAAGCGCCTGAGCTGAAATTGCGTTAAAATAAATTCCTGCAACGGGAATCTGCCCCATCACCTTGTCTATTGCAATATCAACCAATATTTCCTTAAAAAGGCAGCTTGCGACAGAAGAAAAGTCCTTCGAGGAAATCCTTGTTCTGCCGTAAAGGTCACGAATATCGTTAATCATCGGCTCATAATGGGTAAAAATTACCAGCCCGTCAACAAAAAGTGTTGCAGGGCAACCGACTATTCCACTTATGCTTTGGATAAAAGTGTTGGAGGTTGCTTTTCTGCCCACAGCCTTATACACCATATCAAAGACTTTTTCTTCATCTAAACATATTTTTGCCATGAGGTTTAAATCTCCTTACGGATCAATAAAGCGGAATCGTATCATCAAACAGCTCATTGTACAGCCTGTCTGTAAAATCATCAGTCTGCAGGATGTTATCATCAACCTCAGTATTACGCTTCTGCTCGGAAGCCTGCTTTGCCGAATGGATTTTTGACTTTATTCTATCGCACACCTCGTGTGAGGAACGTGGAAAAACGACCACCGGAGTATCCAAAGCATAGCTCTCGGTTATACAGAAGGATTCGTGAGCAAGCATTATAAACCTGCTTGCATAGAATAGAACGCACAATGCACCGACTAAAAAGGCTTCTATCCCTACAAATCCGGCGGCTATAAACAAACCAATAACAGCTGCAGAAGTTGCAGCAACTATCAGCACACTCGCCAGGACAAAGGCCACTTTGCGCAGTATTACAGCAAACGGAGCACTTACCCCCTGATCATTGGCAATGTTTCGCAAGGCATTGTCCAAACAAACACCTAAAGTAATCTGTGCAAGTGTAGTTGACTTCGGGATGCCTTCAGCTCTGTTATTGACAGCCATTGTGTAAATAATCATAGATTCTACGGCAACCATTGTTTTGGGGTCATTTCTGTTTTCAATAAAAGCATTACCGAGGGCTGCTTCACGGCTTTGGTCAGCAAATATGCCAAGAAGGATTTCTGCTGTTTTTTCATCCTGCATAGCTGCAACGGTCCGTTCAAGCAAAGTATTGACCGTTGCTTCATCAATACCGTCAACTGTCAGCTGCTCAGGCTCCTTTTCAAACTTACCATTTTCGGCTAAACTTGAGATGTTTTCCAAAACACAGCTTGCCTGCAGAAGCATTTTTGCCTTCTCCGCCGGTTCAAGCTCACTAAGTGCAAGATCTATCTTTTCAGCCAGGTTGCCGGATGCATCTTTCAGGCTATCGTAAAAACTGAAAAACATATCTGTTTTTTCAATAATCTCTTCTGCCATCACCTCTGCCTGCATCTCGGATTTGCTTTCCATGCTTTCGATATAAATGCGTTTGAGAATTTCTTTAATGCTTTCCCCTTCCTCAAATTGACTGAGTGCAAAGGCTCTTTTTCGCAGGAATTCGTCACACTGCTCCTGTGAAAGCGGTAACATAATCGGTCACTCCTTTTTAGTTGTATTGACAGAACTATCAACTGCCAATACAACTATAGCTTTTTTCTCTGTATTCTGCCAACGTTCGGCAGAGAATAATTCTGCTTAAAATCCGCAATCTTTTCTTTGTTCAATTTTATCTACTTCTTCAAACAATTTTTCACTTCTTTCTCTTATTACAGAATACAACATTTGGTCATACGTTTTTCCTTTGAAGTTATTATTTCTGTTAATCTTGAAGCCTTCGTTATAATCCTTTTTGGTGAAAAGCACCTCGTCGTTTACAGGTACTAATTCCTTTCTCAAAAGCCTGATATAACATGCGGCAATAGCATCAAGATTGGAAGAAGAGCTGCCTTGAGTCTGCATTGTATCGTCATCTATTACTTTTCCAAGTGCTTCTTTCCATTTATTTAATTTCAGAGGCTCTTCAAGCTCTTCATCTGTATGATTATTCAGTGCTTCCGTTACAATCTGTGCAATATCGGCACCGGTAACAAATTTTATTTCGTTCTCATTTCTTTGTGTTCCGTTTTTGTGTGTAAAAAGGTCAATAACATTATCCGGCACTGTACTTCTGTTGCTATTTTCTTCAAAACAGTCATTGTCAAAAAGATCGTGAGAAAATTCAATGCCCTTGACCTCTGCTTGCTTTTTTCTTTCCCTTTCGCGTCGGTTCATCTGCTCGGCAATAATACTTTTAAGTTCGTTCTGGGTCGGCATGAACACGCCGTAGCGAATATCAAAACGCTGATTTCGGTAAAACTCCTTGGGCAGGTTGCTTATATCGTTGGCTGTGGCACACACAAAACACGGCGAGGTTTTATCCGACAGCCAGCTGAGCAGGTAGCCGAACATTCTTTTTGAAGTACCGCCATCATTCTCTCCTGAGCCTGCACCGCTAAGGCCTTTTTCAATTTCATCAATAAACAGAATACAAGGTGACATCGCATCTGCCTGCCTGAGTGCTTCACGAAGATTCTTTTCTGACAGACCTACGACTCCTCCCATAAGTGAGCCCATATCCAGCTTGAGCATAGGTATATTGAGCTTGCGGTGAAGGAGCTTTGATGCTTCGCTTTTGCCGCAGCCCGGTACACCGACAAGCAGAGCACCTTTATACGGAAGATTGCCTCGCTTCATGCAAAAATCTTCAGTTAAAGATTTTTGAATTTCTTCAGCTTTTTCGTTGAAGGTTTTCATGCCGCCGATTTTGTCAGCCCCGTTATTTTCATCGTTCTTATCAATGTAAAGTGTAAGCAGACTGCCAAAACGCATAAGGTTCTGGATTTTTGCTTCAAGAATCTGCTTTTTACATTCTTTCTTGCTGCAAAGCAGGGGGGCATCGTTTTCTTGCTTGAGTCGGAGCATTTTCTTTATGAAAAACTCTGTCTGAATAAGCGTGAAGCCGCGCATATTATAGGCAAGCTCGTTCATATCCTCTGTATGGTAGGTGTATTTTTTATCGCCGTATTTATTGATAAGCGAAGATATTGTTTGCCTGATTTCCTCTGTACTCGGGTAATCGGGTTCAATTATTTCCGTATAAGCGCTGAGATCATCGGTGATAAGCGAGGAATCTCCGTAGAGGATAACGCAGCTTGAGCGGATGGGTGAATAATCATCAAAGCCAATATAGCTGCGTACATATTCCCGAAGCAGCTCAATAACATTCGGATTTGCCGTTTGCTTGCCCGAGAGGGAGACGAGCGGAAGCATGAGCAGCTTGGCTTGGGTTTTGTTTGGGGTATCATGGCCGAAATTGACCGAGAGACCGCTTGAAATAAGCTCCTTCAAATCTTTAAAATAGGACGAAAAATTTTCGCAAAAAACAAGCTCGTTTTCATCTGCCTTAATGTATTGGTTATAATAAAAATTGCTTCTCAGGTTGCGGGACTCCGATTTCAGCTTTAAATCGACCACACCGCAGCAGCCAACAACGCGCTTAACCAACTCAATTTCATTAGTATCAATCATTATGAGTGGTTTTTTTGCATCGAAAGCATTTCTTACCTGACGGCAAAGTTTATCAACAACAAATTCTTTCTTTTTCATTTTATTCATTCTCCTTTTCCTTCAGATAGTCTTCAATTGCGGCATAATGCTTTTGAGAGTTGTTCGTTTTATCTTTTTCGTAAATTTTTCCGTCGGGGGCAAGGTATATGTAATGTCCTTGGGCATTAAAAATAAATTCAACTGCAGATTTAGAGGATATATTATCGTTTCTGCGGTTTCGATAATTGTTGTCATAAATCTTTCCGCCGCTTTCGGTAAGCCTGACGGTCAGGTAGCTTTCTTCGTATTGCTCGGCATAGCAAAGTATATCACCTGTTTGTCCGCAGGCAGGGATGGGATGAACAAGTACAGGGCAGGAAT
>JAZNRX010000234.1:0-3763 GCA_045590915.1 Acutalibacteraceae bacterium
CCGTAGAAATAGAAGAATCCGTCTTCATCCATATAACCGAGGTCGCCTGAAAGTACCCAAGGGGTGCCTTCCTCGTCATAGTAAATACCTGCATCCTTGGGGCCGTCCTCTGTGAGATAGCCTTCCATCATGGTCGAACCTGAAATAACGATTTCGCCAACCTCACCAACGGGAAGTGCCTTGTGGTCATCGTCCCAAATTTCCATACGAAGTCCCTCAAGGGGCTTGCCTATGGAACCGTCCTTGTAAACCCAGTTGGTGTTTACGCAGCAGACTGAACCCACTTCGGTAAGACCGTAGCCCTGACGAAGACGTGCACTTGTTCCGTTTCTTTCAAGCATGCCGTTGAAGGCTTCAAGGAATGCGGGAGAAAGGTCATCACCGCCTACAAACATCATACGGGTGTTCTTAAGATGGGGACCGTCAAAGCCGGGAGTATTATAGAGCTTTTTGAACATATTGGGAATACCGCCGATACCCACAACATTATTCTTCTTGTAGAGCTTGAGAACAAGCTTTGCATCAAACTGCATAAGAGGAATAATTCTGCCGGCATTGCAAAGAGCCATATGACCTGCAACAACAAGTCCGAAGGCATGGAAGAAGGGGAGAATGATGATTTCTGCCTCTTCACCGGGATATTCGATATGGTCTATATATCCGAGCTTATGTACGTTTTCATTAATAGCCTTATTGGTAAGCTTTATTGTTTTGCTTTTCCCTGTTGTGCCGCCGCCGTTTAAGTAAACCGCAATATCGTCACAGTTGTTTACACAGCCCTCAACTGTTCTGCCCTCATACTTTTTAACAACATCACAATAAAGAGTTGCATTTTTGTAGCCGAGGATTTTTTCAAGAAGTGCTTCACCCATACCTGCTGCCGCCTTCTTTGCGGGAGAGGCATAGTCAGAGCAACGGCAAAGAAGCACGGGAAGACCGAGAGAGTTTACCGCATCAACATTGTGCTGCTTAAGACCTAAAAGACCAAGCACCATAATACCCTTGGAGCCGGATTCCTTAACTGTTTCGATAAGTGCCTCATCAGGAAGCAGGGGATGAAGGAAGTTTACTATTACGCCAAGCTTGTTAAGGGCATAGAATGCAGTGAAGCTTTCTATGTCAGAGGGCACGAAAATAGAGTAAACATCGCCTCTTTTAAGTCCCAGATCTTTTTTGAAATAGCACGCGAGTGCTTCTGTGTCACAGATGAATTTGGAACGCATGACCATTTCATCCATGTGCTGTGCCTGCTTATAATCACCGTATCTTTCGGTGGCTGCAAGATAAAATTCATAACAGTTATAATTTTTGGATTCTATCATATTGGAAAAAGGTTCTGTGTTCATTTATTTTATCTTCCCTTCGCTTTATACGTTTTTTATCAGTCTGAAATTTTGTGACCGTTCTTGAGGGGGATATTTCTCTTCATAAAAGGAATTCTGAGAACTCCCTCGAAGGTATCTCCGTTGAAGGTTACCTCTGCTTCAAGCTCTTTGCCGGGGAGCATTGTGATTTCGCCCTTGCCCTTGAGAGTGTTGCCGTTTTCAACGATATCGTAAGTTCTGATTTTTACATCCTTGAGCTTGGCGGGGAGCTGGAAATCAATGTCATATTCGCCGTTCTTGTCAGCGATAACAACAGTGATGTCCCCCCTGTAAATCATCATATTTACGGATGTAACCCATGTACCTAAGCCTATCATATGAAAAGCCTCCTTAAAAAATAATTATTAATTAAAGTATAGCATTAAACGGAAGGGAAAATATGAACATTCTGTTAAAAAATTGCCATCAATTGAGTGTTATTTTGTAGATTATTCTGTTGCAAGCTTTTCGAGAGCCATAAAGTCAACCTTTTCAAGAGGTGTATGGGGAAGTTCATCCATAAATTCAACAACTCTCGGAACGGAGAACTTTGAAAGGTTCTTTTCGCAGGTCTCTGTGATCTGCTTCTTATATTCCTCCTCGTTACCCTTCTGTGAGAGTGACACATAGAGCTTAACGAGAGGCTTGCCGTTTTCTGTTCCTCTTACGGCACAGGATTCCTTGATAAAGGGAAGTGTATCCATAAGATTTTCGATGTCAACGGGATATACGTTATAGCCTGAAATTATGATAAGTCTCTTCTTTCTTCCTGCGAAGTAGAAGAAGCCGTCATCGTCCTTATAGCCCAGATCACCCGAGCGAACCCATTTAACACCGTTTTCATCGGTGTAAAGACCTGCATCCTTGGGGCCGTCCTTTGTGAGATAGCCTTCCATTATTGTGGGACCTGCAATTACGATTTCACCCACAGTACCGTTGGGAACCGGCTTGCAGTCGTCATCCCATATGTCCATCATAACACCTGCAAGGGGGATACCGATGGAATTATCCTTGTTTGTCCAGTTAGTGTTTGCACAGCAAACCGAACCTACCTCAGTGAGACCGTAGCCCTGACGAAGACGTGCCTTTGTGCCGTTTTTGTCAAGCATTTCGTTAAATTCCTTTAAGAATGCGGGAGAAAGGTCGTCGCCGCCTGCAAACATAAGACGGGTGTGCTTGAGGTGGGGACCGTCAAAGCCGGGAGTGTTATAGAGCTTCTTGAACATAGCGGGAATACCTACAATACCCGAAATTCTGTTCTTCTCGTAAAGCTTAACAACAAGCTTTCTGTCAAACTGCATAAGAGGAATAATTCTTGCCGCATTACACATTGTCATATGCATGGCAACAACAAGTCCGAATGCGTGGAAGAAGGGGAGAATGATAATTTCACCCTCATCACCGGGATCAATGATATGGTCGATGTAACCGAGAGCGTGAACATTTTCATTTATAGCCTTGCTTGTCAACTTTATTGTCTTTGATTTTCCTGTTGTGCCGCCGCCGTTTAAGTAAACTGCAACATCACTGCCGTTATTGGTGACGGTGGGAACGGTCCTGCCGTGATACTTCTTTACAACATCCTTGTAAAGAACGGCATTTTTATAACCGAGGATTCTTTCAAGAAGTGCTTCACCCGCTCCTGCTGCCGCCTTCTTTGCGGGAGATGCATAGTCGGAGCAACGGCAAAGAAGCACGGGAAGTCCCGTTTTGTTGACTGCCTCAACATTGTGCTGCTTGAGACCTATAAGGCCCAATACCATAATACCCTTTGAGCCTGATTCTTCTATTGTTTCAAAAAGCACCTCATCGGGAAGAAGAGGATGTACAAAGTTTACGATAACACCTATTTTGTTAAGTGCATAGAAAGCAACAATGCTTTCAACATTAGTGGGGGTAAAGATTGTGTAAGCGTCTCCGCGCTTCAGTCCGAGGTCCTTTGTGAAGTAGGTTGCAAGAGCTTCAACGTCAGCAATAAAATCACTTCTTTTGCCTCTCTGGTCCATATGCTGATAGGCATCATAGTCACCGTAGATTTCGGTGGCTTTAAGGAAAAACTCATAACAGTTGAGTTCTTCTGCCTTGATCATCATATTCTGTGCTTTGTCTTCACGGAATCTGTTTTCTGTCATAATTTCAAATCCTTTTCTTTTTTTAGCTTTAACAGCATTGTAGATATTTTACTAAACAAATGTCGGAAAATCAATATAAAATGTACATTTTTTACTAATATTTTTCTTTTGAAGCATATCCAACACAACGCCTCGATGTGTCCGTTCTCCAACAATGTGTATATATAATTTATTAACAGCATTGACTTTTTATTCCGATACATATATAATATTATCATAAATTTACGGCATATTATATTATTGCCTTAATGAATACACTTACGGAGC
>JAZNRX010000235.1:0-4781 GCA_045590915.1 Acutalibacteraceae bacterium
AAATGTTACTATTGACGAGTATAAGGATGTTGAATCGGTTACAGTAAGCGATGTGGATTCTGCAACATTCGGCATTTTTGATGTAAGACATTTTACTCTTGACAGAGGCTTTATGGTTGATAACCGTTATTTCGGTTATTATCAGATTACCGATGAGACTGTTGAATACCGCAATGTTCGTTTTGAACTTGAGCTTCTCGGTTATTACTATAAGGATGTTGAATTTCCCAAGGCAGAATGCGAAGCCATTATGAATTCAATCGTAATCAAATAAAATTCTTGATTTCAGGAGTGGCCGTCATTGGCGGGCACTCTTTTTGACCTTTTTTATTCAATCTGATAAAATTTGCGGATACAATGAATTCTGATATGGGGGACAGAATGAAGTTGAAGTGTATTTTTATTACAGCCATAATTCTCATCATTGTAACGAAGTTGAGGCAAAAAGTAACGAATCAGAAGTAAAATGTATCGAACCCGCGGAAAAATGTATCGAATCAATTAAAGATGTTATAAGTACTTCAGAGTCAGGGCTTACAAAAAAAGCAAAGGAAAGATTACTGATTGTCGTTGAAAATTTTGCAGATAAAAAAGAATTTGACAGTGGGGAAGCGGCTGAAGTTTTAGGTGTTTCGGAACAGGTTGCACGAAAACTGTTAAGAAAAGCTGAAGAACTTAAAATTGTTCAAAGTAAAGGAAAAACAAAGGATAAAAAATACCTTTTTGAGCAAAAATAAGTTGAAATAAGTGCTGAACATCGAAAAAATTTTCCCCCATAAGTATTTTTGTTTGTGTTTATTTTGTGCTTAAAATTACGGTAAGCCTTGATAAATATAGGTTTTACTGTGACGAAGCAAAGCACGCCGCAATGTGTGTATCAAAAAAGCTTTTGCAATGATGATATACAAGGCTTTTACCTTGATGATACACGCGGCTTCGCCATGATTTATAGGAGAGTTCAGATTCATACGCAAAACTGCCGAAAATATCTTTTTTATAGTCCTTACACAAAAATCCTCGTTCATAAGAACGGGGACTTTACTTTTTTCACTAGTTGTTCTTAACTCTTTACTTTCCTTGATTTATGCGGTTTGGGGCAAGGATAGTAAAAATCGCCAAAACTTTGGTGACCTTTGTCGTTTTTTGTGTTTACAGGTCAAAATGGTAACAAGACATTTTTAATGAAATATTGCTACTCAATATGAAATAATCCTTACGGATTATGAAATATTTTGCTTTACAGCAAAATGTGAAATAAAATTCGCCATAATATTTGCGAAGCAAATATTTCATATACAACAGCATATTTCATAGCGAAGCTATTTCACTTGTCGAAAGGCAAATTTAATTGAAAAACCGACTTGTATAAACAAGTCGGTTTTTCTGGCGGAGAGTCAGGGATTCGAACCCTGGGTGAGTTTCCCCACACAGCATTTCGAGTGCTGCACCTTCGACCACTCGGACAACTCTCCAATTATCACTTCGGTTTTGTATTTTAACAAAATATTTATTGAATGTCAAGTTAAATACCTAATATTAAATTTTGTAATGTATATGTGCTATTAATTCAATTAATTTTGTGTGGATTTATTATTTATAATATGATAGAATTGAACAAAATTATGTGCAGAGGTTTTTATGAAAAATGTAATATTGCTTGTTACATCTATGTCATCAAATTTATTTGGCGGAATACTTAAAAAGCATATTAATGACAAATATGAAAACAATATGTTTTCTTATCAGCTTTACAATATGGTCGTATCTGCCGCAGCTGCAGTAATGTTGCTGGTTATGGCTGATGGGTTGACTTTTTCGATTTTTACCGTTTGTCTTGCAGGTGCTTTTGGAATTATTACACTACTGCAACAGATATTTAACCTGTATGCACTTGAAAACGGTCCGCTGTCATATACTACTGTGATAATATCAATGTCTACACTGATTCCAACGGTATCAGGGGCAGTTTTCTGGAATGAGAAAATTGCTATTATTCAGTATGTTGGTATAGTTTTTATGATCATCAGCTTTGTTTTGTCTGTTAAGAACGAAGTTTCAAATAAAAAAACAAATTCCAGATGGCTGATTTATTCATTTGTTGCATTTATTACAACAGGCTTAATTGGTGTGATGCAAAAAATCCATCAGACCTCTTCTTATAAAGATGAACTTGATGCGTTTCTTGTAACAGCTTTTCTTATTTCTTTTGTCTTTTCTTTGGTGTTGTCATTTATTTTCAGAAATAAGCGAAATACCGGTAATGACAGAGCAAGGTCTGCAGTTAAACCGTTGCCATTAATATTTATGCTTTTAAGCGGGGTTTTTGTTGCACTAAATAATAGATTTAATCTCTACCTGTCAGGCGTAATGGACGCTGCAGTATTTTTTCCGTTGGTAAACGGGGGAGGCCTTGTGTTGACTTCTCTCGCATCGGTAATTTTATTTAAGGAGAAATTGTCGAAAATTCAGATTTTCGGTATTGTTTCCGGAATAGTATCAGTTATATTAGTTTGCAATCCGTTTTAATGAAGAGGTTATTATGAATATTGAAAATACTTTATCAAAAAGAAAATTATATCTTGTAACAGGTGTTCTTGTTATGTTGTTCTCAGGTGTTCTTTATGCATGGTCTATTCTGAAAATTCCGTTTGTCAGTGAATTTAATTGGTCAGCTGATTTTCTTGCAATGAATTTTACCGCAACAATGAGCTTCTTTTGTCTCGGTGCTTTTTTCGGAAGTCTTCTTGCAAAAAAAATCGGCATAAAATTTGCGCTTCTGATTTCAGCAATAATTACAGGGGCAGGCTTTGTGCTGACCGGTTTCTTAAGTGTTGACAAGCCTTATTTTCTTATAATTACATATGCAGTTCTTGCCGGTACGGGCATCGGTATCGCTTACAATGTTATTGTTTCAAGCATAACCTCTTGGTTTCCCGAGAAAAAAGGCTTCAGTTCCGGTTGCCTGATGCTTGGTTTTGGACTTAGCACGCTTCTTCTCGGAAATCTTATTGACATGCTTTATAAAAGTGTCAGTTTCGGATGGAGAAATACTTTCATTCTTGTTGGAGTAATACTGTTTGTTGTTATTTCAGTTTCGGTAATTATTCTGAAACGACCTGATGAAAATACAGTTCTTCCAAAGGTCAGTAATGCCGTTAATTTAAAAAAGAACGAAGCATTTGAAGTGAAGGATTTTTCTACAATTCAGATGCTGAAAAATTTTACTTTTTGGCGTGCATTTATCTGTATGACATTTTTGACAGCTGTCGGTAATTCTGCCATCAGCTTTGCAAGAGACCTTGTTCTTTCTGTTGATGCAACTGCGCAGCTTGCTACTACGATGGTTGGTATACTTGCCGTGTGTAATGGCATCGGAAGAATACTGACTGGTGCGTTATTTGATAAATTCGGAAGAAAATTTGCAATGTATTCTTCAAATATTGTGACAATTTTTGCCGCAACAGTCACATTGCTTTCTGTAGTTCTTCATTCGCTTCCCTTATGTATAATCGGACTTTGTCTTACAGGACTTTCATATGGCTCATGTCCTACAGTTACATCCGCTTTTACTTCAGCCTTTTACGGACAAAAGCATTTTTCTGTAAATTATAGTATTATTAATTTTAATCTGATTTTTGCTTCAATAATTGCAGGCTTCAGTAATAAACTGCTTATAAATACAGGCAGCTACATATCATCATTTATTATGCTGCTTATTCTTTCAGTATGTGCAATGTTCTTAAATTTCAGCATTAAGCGTCCGTAATTGTTAAGGTTAGCTCGTGAGTATTTAGTTTCATATTTTTACCGCCGTTAATATATTGTAGAATATTTTCTTTGAAAAGAAAATGTGTGCAGTATAAATCTCTTGTAATTACAGAAAATAACAACACAATTTGTAATTTAAGGAGAAAGATATATGAAAGCAACAGGAATTGTACGCCGTATAGATGAATGAGGTATAATAACACCAAGAGCTATAAAGCCGCATAAACACTGGGGTTTGGAGCGATTTTTCAAGAAAAATTTTTGACGAAAAACAGTATGTTTTGACCGATACATAGCAAAAGCGAGGTGAAATTCACCTCGCTTAAATTGTTTTTCAATAAAGAAAAAGCGCGTCACTTGACAAAATCAGACTATTGTGATAGTATAGACTATAGAAATAGTCTACGGAGGATTCGTTATGAAAGAAAAGCTTTTTGACAGTGAAGCCAAAGTGATGGAAATTATATGGGAGAAAAGTCCTATTTCCGCAAAGGATATTAGTTTAATTGCCGTCGATACAATTGGATGGAATAAAAACACCACCTATACAGTAATCAAAAAACTTGAAGAAAAAGGATTTATTCGACGTGAAGATCCCGGATTTATTTGTACTCCGCTTGTATCGCAAAACGAAATGCAAAAGGTGGAAGCTGCTTCACTTGTGAAAAAGGTGTTTGGCGGCTCTCGCAAGGCTTTATTTTCAGCATTGCTTGAAGATGAACCGTTATCTGAAGAAGAAATCAATGAGTTGCGAAAACTCATTGATAATAGGTGACGCTTATGTTGCAAGAAGTGTTTTATTGGATATTCAATATGAGCATAACTCCCGCCATAACCGGCATGATCATTATGTTTGTCAGATTGATTAAAAAGATTCCGAGAAGGCTGACGGTGTTTCTTTGGATAATTCCTTTTTTTAGAATGATGTTCCCCGTTGGAATGAATAGTCAATATGGTCTGATGTCGTTATTATCAAAACTAACTACAAAAACTATTGTTGTATATCAACCTAC
>JAZNRX010000236.1:0-14681 GCA_045590915.1 Acutalibacteraceae bacterium
CAATTTTCAATATAATCAATCATCCTATCTTTAATTATTGACAATGTTAAAAAGATTTGATATAATTACAAAGCAAAAAATTTCGGGGTGTGGCACAGTTTGGTAGTGCGCTTGGTTCGGGACCAAGAGGTCGTGGGTTCGAATCCCGTCACTCCGACCATATTGAGTATTCATAAGGGATTTCCTTGTGAATACTCAATTTTTTTGCTTAAATAGAGTTTTACTTGTGCTTCACTAAAAATTCAGAGTCAGGTGAAATTTTCATCTGACTCTGTGTATTTTTTTACTGTTTTATATTTTGTTTACCCTATATTATTTTTTTGACAGTAAGGGTATGGATTTTGTTATCTGACAGGGAAACGGGGATTTCAAGGGTTCCGTTAAATCTTTCGAAGAATTCAATTTCTTTTCCGTCAAGAGTAACCTTATAATCACTGTTTTCGTTCATGGTTACAATTACAGTGGATTTTTCGTTTTTGCCGAAATAGGTTATTCCTGCATTGAACTCAGTGTTTTCTTCACTGAATTCAGCCTTATCAACCCACATATCAAAGCCCGTGTTGAAGGTGCCGGGTTTGAAATAGGCATTTGCCCACATGGTAATGGGAGTTGAAAGACCGCCGAAATTATGGAACCAGCCGCCTCTGCCTGTCACAACATTCACCATTTCGAAGGTATAATATGAATAGTCAACCTCACGCTTCCATATATCAAGAGCGAGCTTTGCTATTGTGAAAGCAAAGTCACTTTCACCGAGGTCAAGCATAGACTTCCATATAAACCACTGATGCGGGAACCAGATATTGCCGTTCCAATATCCGTTTACCATAAAGTAACCTGCAGTAACATCAACTGCACTTATGCCGTAGGGAGAAAGCATTTCCTTTTCATTTTTGAGATGTCCTAGGATTGCATTCTTCTGTTCTTCGTTACAGGCACCTGCAATTATGGGATAGATACCGTCAAGACCTTTATTGAGGTTTTCCCCGTCCTCTGTAAGCATAAAGCCCTTGGGCTCATAGTTTTCATCATGCAGGACATAGCTGAAATATCCGCTGTCCTTATCCCATGAATATTTTGTAAGAGCCTCTGTAAGCCTTTCAATGTCATTTTCGTATACAATGACATCTTCAGTTTTTCCCAGCTTTGAAGCCACCATTTTAAGAATTTTACCGCATCTTATAAGCTGAGATGTTGAGATAACGGGTGCTGTTGTATCACGAATATTTCTGTCCATCATGGCAACCTGAGCAGGATAGTCATCCATACCGCTGGTTGAATAGAAATAATCGTAGGTAGTGGTAAGACCGCTTTTAAGCTTTGCCGTTGTTGAACCGTTGATTTTTCCTGCAAGAAAATCATAATAAAGCTTTGCTCTGGGATACATTTCCATAAGCTTTGTTTTTTCGTTTTTACGCTTGAGCATTTCAAGGTAGAGATACATCTGCACGGGAACAGGTGAGCCGTGATGCAAAAATGCATAGTCTTTGTTGCTTTCATCACTGAAATATGTATCAAGACTGTATTCGGCAAACATTTCGGAATAGTCATTCATACCAAGTCCTATGAAGCCTGAATCCCATGTATAAAGGCAGTCCCATCTTTTTCCCGGAGTATGATGAATTATATATTCGCCGTGCTTATAAATGGGATAAACAGCATTGACCATTACGGTTGATTTAAGAATATCGCAGCTGAGCTCATATTTTTTGCCCTCTGAATTATAGGAGGCAGCATTTACTTCCTTAAGACGCTTTTCGTAAAGCTTTTCATATTCTTCCTTTGACTTATACTGCGTTTCACCCTTTGAAATAACCGCATATTCAATGTGTCTGCTTTCAGGCTGCACAAAAATCGTGTGTACTATTGAATTCAGAAAGAAGCCGTCATCACTGTGCTTATTGGAAAATGCACCTGTAAAGCTTTCAAGAACTTCATCAAAGGTGGGATCGGAGTTTGAAAGCCTTGCAGTCATACAGTCCTCAAGAGCACCAGTTTCAATGGTACGGTGTCTTGTATTATCGTTGAAGGTACGGAAAATAAAATTACCGTCTACATTTTTATATCGGCATTCAGTAATATATCCGCCATCAGTGTGCTTTTCTATGCTGTATTCAGGCATAAACTCATAGGGAATCATATCTGCCTTGACCTTTTCGAAATCCTCTTTTTCGCAAACAAGCAGGAAATCAAATTCAATACCGCCTGTTCCGAGAGAATTAAACTCAAGCTTTAATTCACCCTTTTCGATTTTTCCTATATCAAAACATTTGATTGCCGGCTCATCGGACACCTCAAAATTGAGAACAGTGCTTTCATTGAGAGTGAACGAGGCTTCGGTTTTTGCAGGTACAATATTTACACCGACCATTTTCCCCTGTATATATTCAATACCTGAGGAACGGTATCTGACTGCAAGCACGGGATTCTTATAATCGTTTTCAATATTCATTGTAAAGGAAACGGTGTCTCCCTTTTCGCCGCCGAAGGGCAGAAGAACACGGTGAGGCATATGCCACTTTCCTGCTCTGTCACCAAGCCCGAAGCCGCCGACAAATCTGTTATCAGAGAATTCACCCTTTCTGAAACCGTCAGCATTCTGTTCGTCCCACGGACGAGTTATTGCATACTTGTAGCTGTCATATTGAAGAGCCTTTTTGTAATCGCACTTTTCGGGAAGTGAAAGCTTACAGTATGAGGGTGTGGGGTATTCCACGGACTGAAAGAAATTTACAACACAGTTATGTATAAGCTCTGTATTATTGACAATTTCGGTTCTGATCAATGTACTTTCGTCTGTCAGCTTAACATATGAAACCTCTGCATAAACCCTGTCCTTCCATTCAAGGTCGTGTCTGTAGGTAAAAATTGAATAATCGGGACTGCATCTCCACGGGTGACAGCCCGACGGCAATGTGGTATTAGGCACTTTTATATCGCCGCCGAATATGGCAGGGGCAACGGTAAAATCAAAACGGACACCCTTCGCAAAATCGTGATCGGCAATTCTTGAAATACCCATATATTTTTTTCCGTATGGGCCCCATGGGGGAAAGCATTTGGAATAAACAGCCATTGACAGTCTCCTTTATTTTTTTATATTTTTCAGTCTTTGTATGTGTTTTTTCTGCCTGTTACGGCATAACAGAAGCTTCTTCCTGTTTTTGTCATAAACTTCTGAATGAGGCCCCTGTATTTTACACAGGATGCTACGGATTTTCCGAAGCTGTCACCGCTTCGGGTTATTTCTCTGATGTCCTTTACGGTGAACATATTATACCAATGCTCAACTCTTGTGGTATATCTGGAAGTATCATTTTCGTCAACCTCTATTATCCTGTAGCCGTACTGAGAAGAAAAGCGGTCACTCTGACTTCTTGTGCTTACCGTATTCACAATATCAATACCTTGATTTCTTACTCCGAAGGCATTTGTGTGGTCGTGTCCCGAAAAGACTGCGAGAACATCGCCCTTTTCCACCATCGCATCAAACTGTCCGAAGTTTTCTCCGCCCGAACAGGGAGTTTCATTGAGCGTTCCGAAATTAACCGAGTTGGGAGAAAACATATAATATTCATTTTTGTTGATTATGTGACGGAAGGAATATAACTTTCTTTTTTCGGTCTTTTTTAATACATCGTAAACCTCGGGAACAATCATATGCTGAAAGCCCAGAGAATAAACTGTGTTACCGTTGTTTTTGGTCTTAATTTCATCGGATTTTTCCCTATACCAGTCCACATCCTCTGCACTCATACAGCCGTAATTTCCGTCCTTGTCATAATCACCGGAATCAAATATCCAGAGATTAAAGCGGATGCTTTTGCCGTCCTTTGACATTACGGGGACATAGTATGTACCTGACTTAAATGGCTTTTCACCGCAGTCATCTGCCACGTGACAGGAAAATGAACTGTAATAAAGCATAAGCTCTTCTCTTGAAAGAGGGCCTCTTTCGGAATCGTGGTTTCCGAAGGTGACGGCGGCGGCAATATCATATTTTTCAAATATTGACATAAGCCTTCCGATATAGCTCTTTGTTTTTTCGCTGTCGTCATAATTAAGCACATTGTCACCTGTCACAACGGCAATATCGGGCTTTTCTCTTTTACAGGCTTCATTTATAAGCCACAAAGAAGCATCTATATTGTCATCCTCAAGATGTGTATCCGTTATATGCATAATTCTGAATTTACCCGAGGAATTGAATTTCATTATTTTATTTTCCATATTTATCACCGTAAAAAACCGCACTGAGCAAACAGTTCAATGCGGTCCCTTTTATCAGAATTTAATTTTCTTGAGATTGTCCATCGAGGATTTTTCTTCACCGTTTTCGATTTTCTTGATGAAGTTCCAAATCTGTTCATTAACGGGAGTGGGAACTCCGTATTCCTTACCCTGCTTTACTATGTAGCCGTTGAAAATATCAATTTCTGTCTTTTCACCGCGGTCAAGAGACTGCAAGGTTGAGGGACGGACATCTCCGAATTTTTTACCTACGATGGTAACAAGAAGCTTTGCTATGGTGTTGAACCAATTTGCATCGGAAATGAGAAGAAGGTTATAATTGAGAACCGTGGCATAGGGAGGAACCTTGAGTCCCATTTTCTTTGATACATATGTTGCTTCTCTTGCAATCTGAAGGAAGATTGATTTTGCTGCATCCTCACTTAACATTACACCGACACATTCACCTGTGAGAGCGGCAATAGAGTTGATACAGGAATTGATTATAAGCTTCGAATAAAGCTGTGCATCAATATTGTTTACAACCTTTGTGGGAAGAAGTGCCTTATAAACCTCACCGAGAGCATTAATCTTCCCGTCAATAACACCGTTTACTCTACCTATTTTAAGCTCACCGCCTGATGTGACATTTACGTCACCGTTGGGAAGCATTGTTGCACCGAAGCCTATCATACAGCCTGCGGCTTTATCTGTTCCCACTACATCGGAGAGAATTTTTGTGCAGATACCGTTCTGCATCGACATGAATATACCGTCTGCTTTTACATGGGGCAGCATCTTTTCGGCAACTGCGGCAAGAGCAAAATATTTTGTTGCAATTATGCAAACATCATAAAGCTCTGTAAGCTCGTCGGGACTTTCATAAACATTAAACTTCTGTGTATGATTTCCGAGAGCACCTGTGAGGGTGATACCCTCATCCCTGATTTTCTGTGCTCTTACGGGATTTGCTTCAATAATATCAATATTATGACCTTTTTCTTTAAGCATTGTGGCAGTTGTTCCGCCGATGGAGCCTGCACCGACAAGAATAATTTTCATAAATAACTCCCCTTTTTTATATATTACATATATATTAAAATAAATGTAGGAACAAGTCAAGATTTTTACACATTTTCCCACACTTCCCTCTTATTTGTATTATTGATTAAATGTGCTGTGTATGGTAAAATAAAAGAAAAGTGTTAAGGAGAATAGCTATGATAAAGGATTTTGCAGAAAAAAAACCGATTATTGATGAAAGTGCTTTTATTGCGGAAAATGCCGCTGTTATCGGTGATGTTACAATCGGAAAAGGCAGCTCCGTCTGGTACAGTGCGGTATTAAGAGGCGATATGTGTGCCATCACCATAGGTGAGAATTCCAATATTCAGGACAATGCAACGGTTCACGTAGGAATGAAGGAGCCGGCAGTTATCGGCAACGGTGTTACAGTAGGACACAATGCACTGGTTCACGGTGCTGTAATCAAAGATAATGCTCTTATCGGAATGGGAAGCGTTGTTCTTGACGGTGCCGTTATCGGAGAAAATTCCATTGTTGCAGCAGGTGCCGTGGTTACGGCAAAGACTGTTGTTCCCCCCAATTCCCTTGTTGCAGGTGTCCCCGCAAGTGTTGTGAAGGAGCTTTCTCCTCAGCAGATTATGGGCAACAAAATGAATGCAATGGGATATACAACTCTTGCAACAAAGTTCAAAAAGGAAGCAGAATAAGAAAAAATCATATAATTTATTCCCCCCCTACCCCCAATCTTGAGGGCTGTAGGTGTTTCTTGTTATAAAGGAATTGCTCAAACTGCGAGCAATTTCCTATATGATAACAGAAAAGGTCAGCGGCAATGCTGACCTTCTTTTTTTTGTTATTTGTTGTTTTTAAGCCATATATATGCTTTGAGAATTGCGGTCTGAGTTTTTCCGTCCTGAATGTTACCCTTCATAATCTCCTCAACAGCGGCTTCAAGGGGCATTTTTTCAACTCCTACGAATTCGTCATCATCAAGCTTCTGTTCACCCTTTGTGAGCCCTGTTGCAAGATACATATGGATTATCTCATCTGAATATGCACAGGTGGGATAGAACTCTCCCAGATATACCATTTTTTCTGCGGTATAGCCTGTTTCCTCCTTTAATTCACGAAGAGCCGCAGTGAGATGAGGCTCACTTTTTGAGTCAAGCTTGCCCGCGGGGATTTCTGTCAGCACTTTTGAAAAAGGATAGCGGAACTGCTTTTCAATAATGATGTTGCCGTCACTGTCAAGGGGAACAACACATGCCGCACCGACATGCTTTATATATTCCCTTTTTGACTGATGTCCGTTGGGAAGCTCAATTTCATCCCTGTAGACATCAAGAAGCTTTCCCTTATAGACGTTTGTTGAATTAAGTTGCTTTTCAAAAAGATTATCCATTCTTTTTTCTCCTTAATATTCCTGCCACGGTAACTGCGGCACCTGTAACAGCCGCGGCGGCACCCGTACCTATGAGAAGAGCCATTTTCTTTTCCTCGCATTCGTCAGCATCCCACAAATGCTGAGCCTTACTTAAAAGAGTTCTGCCGCACAAATCCCAATAGGTTATGAAATATGTCTTGAAATTAGCGGGATTGTTTTCATCAAGCTCAAACACACGTACACCTCTTAAATGGTTACCGTAGCATCTGAAGGAGGCACAGGAGGATTGGATGACTCTTATACCGTCGTGCTCTCCGATAAAATTATTAAGGTGGTCATGTGCATAAACCACTGCTTTTACATCGCCCATTTCCTGTAATGCTTCAAGTTGACCGTAGTTTTCGTGGAGCACACACATCTGTTCACCTAAAAATCCGTGTGCCTTTTTGGGATCAAGCTTTACATATTTAGTGAGCTCTCCCTTTTCATAGAAGGGCACTGCACCCTCATCATTTTTATCGCATTCGAGCTGTAAAGAAGCACTTTCAGGCATAGGAATATGCTGGAACATCAGCGAAGGCAGAGGCTCACCGCCGTTTTCCTCACAAAGCTTCGCACTGGTTTTCTTATACCACTCTATTGTTTCGGGAAGCACTGCCTCATAGCAGATTTTTGTTTCCTTGTTTTCCCCCGCACAGTCAATGAACCAGAGATTAAAAAGCTTCTCTTTTTCATCCTGTGAATATACGGGAAGGTTGAAGGTGTCAACATCAACTGTCTTATCGGGATTATTAAGTCCCGTACACATTGAATATGAGCGGTAAATATCCGCCTGCTCCTCCTTTGTTATCAGATTTACATCATCGTGATTTCCGTAAATCATTGTGAAAGGAATTTTTCTGTCCTCAAGAGGCTGACAGATATAAGAAATAGCCTTTTTCATTCTCTTATATTCACCCTCTTTATCGTGAACAACCACACGGGTGCCGAAGCGGGCATCCTTAAGGTGATTCCCGAGGATATTATCCCCTGCAAAAACAACAAGGTCAGGATTCACCCTGTCATAAGCCTTATTGAGCATCTTAACCATTGTGTGACGCACAAAATGAAGATCCTGTGCATCAGCCACCTGCATTATTACAAATTTTCCGTTTTTATTGAATTTAAGTTTTTCAGTGTGCATTGTTTGAATTCTCCATACAACAATCTATTACAAGAATAAGTGCAAGGACAGTCAATTCGTCCTGCGGATTATATATATCTATTTCATAAGCATCTCCGAAGGAAAAAAGCTCCTTATCAAGACGGGCAATCTCCTGCGAGCCGCGGAACACCTGATAATTATGAGCAATAAAATTGCCTTTTATTTCAATATCCCAATCGGGCACTGCATATGCATGCTTGATAAATGTGAATTTCTTTACCACCTCAACAGGCTCATTTCCCCGTACAGAAATAAAATATTTCGGTAAAAAGGAAGCAAGCTTCTGCTTGATATAAATAATTTCAGTCCCGTTGTTATCGTAAATATGAAGCTTTTTCCCGAGAGTAAAAATTTCACCCTCTGCCTTATATTTTACTTCACCGTTTCTGTCATAAATATTAAACCTGTCCTTTATTGAAAAAACCTTCTGCTTTATATAAAGCTGCATAAAATCCCCCCTCTGTAACATTATATTTCTCATTATTTTCATTGTCAATACGAAACTGAAAAACAAAAGCAGGCACGAAAAGTGCCTGCTCTGCCGTTATACACGGGATTTATTTGCCTGTAATAAGATTTTCAAGATATGTGAGAATTCGTGAGAAGAAGCAGGAAAGACGGCCTATAAGAGGAAGAAGATACTTATAGTGATATTTTCCGCAAAGCTCACACATACCGTCTTCGGTTGTTCCCGTTCCGAGAACATCATCCTTTTCCGCACCTGTGACCTCAACTGTGTCACCGCATACGGAGCATACCTTTGTAACATTTTCACCGTCAACAACATATTCATATCTGTGTCCGTTTGCGGGAGTTGATGTTTCATACGAATATTCACAACCGCAGCTGCAGACAGTTTTACCTGCCTGTGTGCAAGTGGGGGCACTGACAACATCTTCACTGAATTCATGCTTTGCTGACTCATAAACTGCAACATATGTTGCGTTTTCCGTTACTGCGGCAATTTCCTTATTCCAACCCTTGAAGGCATAGTGATATGCACTGTCATATGCCTTTTCGGGAGTCTCGCCTTCGTAAGCGGGAGTGTCACCGTAAGAATACATCTTTTCCTGAAGAACCGCACCGTTTTCGTCGAGGAATCTGATTGTATAAGCGGCTCCGACCTTATCGAATACAGCAGTATATACTGCATCGCCCGTTACTGCGGCAATTTCCTTATTCCAACCCTTGAAGGTGTAAATATAAGCATCTGTAGGTCTTTCGGGTGTTTCGCCCTTATATTCAACCTCACTGCCGTAGCCGAGGATTTCCTCCTGTAAAACAGTACCGTCATAATTTACGAATTTAACTGTATATTCATTGAGAATCTCCTCATACTGAGCAATATAATCGGTCTTTTCGGTTATTTTGGTAAACGGTCTGTCCCAGCCTATGAACTTATAGGTATACTGAGCATTTGCCGGTCTTACAGGTGTCTCACCTGTATATTCGGGAACTGTATCGTATTTGATGAACTTGGATTCAAGAACATTACCGTCGTAATTGAAGAAGGTAACGATCATCTTCTTTTCAGTGCCCTTGAAGGCTGCAGTGTATGTTGCTTCGCCTGTTACGGCTGCAATTTCAGGCTCCCAACCGATAAAGCTGTAAACATATCTGAAGTCAGCCTCTCTTGAGGGCTCTGTTGTATTGTACTTGGGCATTGAACCGTACTTTACGGTTGTCTTATAAAGCTCGGTTCCGTCATAATTCACGAATCTGATTTCATAGGATCTTACGGTTGCCTTATAAACAGCAGTATAAACAGCATTACCGTCAACAGCACAAAGTGCCTTATCCCAGCCGTTGAATTTATAGGTATACTGTGCATCTGCAGACTTCACGGGAGTTTCACCGTTATAAACGGGAACAGCACCGTATTCAATAAGACCTTCGTGAAGTATTTCACCGTCATAATTTACAAACTGAACATTATAGGAGTTGAGATATCCGTCATAAACGGCAGTATAGGTCTGTGCACCTTCCACCTGTGTGAATTCTCTGTCCCAGCCCTTGAATACATATGTATACTGAACATCGGGCTCAAGGACGGGTGTTTCACCCTCATAGGAAGGAGTTTCAAGATAATTCACCATTGTCTCCCAAAGAACCTCACCGTCAGGATTAAGGAAGGAAACAAGATAGTCTGCTGTTGTCTCATAGAATTCTGCCACATATTCTGCAGGACCTGTTGCGGCAACAATTTCATTATCCCATCCGTCAAATACCCACTTGGTTGCAACTGTACCGGGCTTTGCGGGAATTTCACCCTCATATACGGGAACTTCGTTATAAACTACATTTGTCTCATAAAGAACCGTTCCGTCATAATTTCTGAAGGTTACTGTGTAGTAATCGGTTGACCATACAGCATAAAGAGTCATATTCTCTGTTATTCCGGAAAGTGTTGCACCTGTATGATATTTTGCCTTTGTTGCAGCGGCATCGTCAGACCAGCCGAGGAAGCCGAAGCCTGTCTTTGACATAATATCCTCGGGAAGAATAAAGCTTACGCCTCTTTCAACTACCGTATCATTCACATTGAAGTACTTTGTACCTGTGAGTGTTTCAGGAGCCTGTGTTTCACCGCCGTTTACATCAAAGGAAACGCTGACGGGAGCAGAATATACCGCACGGAAGGTCTTTACGATACCGGGCTGAACATTGACGCTGTCCGTATAAAGAGCAACATTTGCGACATTGTCATCACGCCAGCCGAGGAATGTCAGTTCCTCGCCGTTATATGTAACATTTGCCGCTTCGGGAGTTGCAATGCTTGTTGCGGAGGCTGTGTTATAAAGCTTGTCATTCACAACCTGAGTCTTTACTGTGCCGTCTGCATCAAGATATTTGAAGTTTGCACTGACATCCATGCTGTAAATTGCATAAAGGGTGTTGTTGAAGCCCACATTTACCGATGTCTTTGCACCTGTTGTTGCACTCTTATCTGTGTTCCATCCAAGGAACTCGGCATTTGCCTTTGTTGCGGTATAGCCTGTGAGGTCAAATGCTACAGAGGAATTGGGACCGATTTTTACCTTTGTTGCCTTTGCAGCGGTTGTACCGCCGTTATTTGTTGCATTGAAATATACATTTGTTTCTGCATTGTAAACTGCGGAATAAAGAGCATCATAAAGAGCATTCAGCTCTGTCTGAGACTTTATGCTTGCACCGTTGTTGTCAAGGCTTTCTATAATAGGCTTCGCATTGTTGTATGCAGTCTCAAGTGCACGCGAGGAATCAAGAGTATAGTTTGATTTGTTTGCATACATATTTGCAGCAACGGAATATACAGAACGAAGATTAGAAGAGTTTACTGCAACTGCGGTTGATGTGAGATGCATAAAAACATCATCGCCGCCGGCACCTGTATTAAGGTCTATCCTTGTAGCTGTTGACTGAAGGCTTGTGCAGGACCAATAGCCGCTGTCAGCATCATTTGTATTTACCTTGATGTATGTAATGGGAGGGCCAGCCGCAGGATCACGGGTAATAAATGCATAGATATATTTTCCGCCGGCACCGCCGTTAAGGTCAACCGCACCGCCGTCGGAGAAGGAGGTTGAGTTGGGCTCGTATGTACCGCCAACAAGATAATATCTTACATTTCTGCCGCTTACGGTAATATCATAATACTGGGGAACATTACTGCCGTCAGAAACCCAGAACTTAACATCGCGAAGAGCACGGGAAATATCTGTACTGTATTTCCAGCCGCCTGCGATATAGTCGGAGTTTGTTCCGCAACCGTCATTGAAATCCTTATCCCAAGGATTATAGCCGGCAGAGGAAAGTCTGTCCTTCAGGCCACTCATATAAGTAGTGCCCCAATAACCTGATCTTGTAAAAGCAATTTCGGAAACGAACTGGGTTCCGTCAGCATAGTAATATTCGGTAGGATATGCCGCAAAGGATATTGCGGGAAAAACACTTAAGAGCATAAGCACCGAAAGTATTACGGCTAAAACTGCTGAGGGTTTTCTCAAATTCTTCTTCACTGAAATCATCCTTTCAACATATACTAATAGTAATACTATTATAAAAAAATTATATCATTCATATGAAAAATTTTAAATGCATATTTTTTACAAAATTTATACAGTATTTTTTATCAAATTAACATAATTTTGTAAATAATGCCGACAAACATATGATTTTTGTTACAAAAAAACAGGGATGCCGCAAGAAAAACCTTCGGCATCCCTTCTATATATGCGATATATGTCAGAAAAGCTTACTTTCCTGTGTTTTTTCCTTATTTGCAGAATCTATCATCTGACAGGCTGATTTCAGATGAATTTCATCAGCACCGCTTCCGTATGTCATTCTTGCAAGCTCTCCCGCACGCTCGTCCTCAGCCAGATCTTTTATACGGGTATATGTTTTTCCGTCAACTACCTGTTTATAAAGGAATTTGTGGCTGTCCGCAAAGGCGGCAATCTGGGAAAGATGAGTGATGCAGAGAATCTGTGATTTTCTTGATACCTCGGAAAGCTTTATAGCTATTCTTCTTGCCGCAGAACCGCTGACACCCGTATCGATCTCATCAAAAATCAGAGTATCTACACCGCCCTCTTTATTAAGGACATTTTTCATGGCAAGCATAATTCTTGAAAGCTCACCGCCTGAGGCTACCTTATTAAGCGGCTTCGGCTCTTCACCGGGATTTGCGGAAATAAGAAATTCAACAAAGTCCCAACCATTTTCACGAAGCTCCCCTTTTTCAAGCTTTACGGTGAAAACACAAGACGGCATATCAAGAAAGCTAAGCTCATATTTTATTGCAGAGGACAGCATTTCTGCCGCCTTTTTTCTTCTGGAGGAAAGCTCCTCTGCTTTTTCCCTGCATATTTCAAGAACCTCTGAATACTCCTTATTCAGAACAACAAGCTTTTCATCGGCAGATGTGATGCTTTCAAGCTCTCTTTTTGCATTTTCAAGAAATGAAAGCATATCTTCCTCTGTTTCTCCGTATTTTTTTGAAAGCTTATAAAGAGCATCCAGACGGAATTCAATTTCATCAATATTACCGTCAATTCCCTCAAGCTGTCGAAGAGCATCATCAAGAAGCCTTACACAGTCATCAACATAAGCATTGGCATTTCCCAGCTGTTCTGTAAGACTGTCAAGTCCCTTTGCCAGAGAGGATACAGAGGAAACACAGGCTATAGCATTATTTATAAGAGAATATGCACCGCCGCTCTCATCATCACCGCTCAGTGCCGACAAGGCTTCCGATAACGCCTGTGACAGCTTTTGCGAATTATTGAGAATATTCTTTTTCTTAATCAGCGCTGCCCTTTCACCCACTGAAATTTCTGCATTTTCAAGCTCATTTATCTGATACTTCAGCAAATCACACTGCCGTTCCTTATATGCCTCATCAAGAGAAAGGGAACGGATCTCACTTTTTATTTCCTGCAGACGTGAAAAACATTGAAAATAAGCTTCTTTTTCGGAATCAAGAACCGCGAAGCCGTCAAGAAAATCTATATGCTTTTCACTATCCAGTAGTGCCTGAGAGTCTCTTTGTCCGTGAATATTTATAAGCCCCATACCAACGGTACGAAGCATTGAAACAGTTACGGGGGCACCGTTTATGCGGCATACATTTTTACCGTCTCTGCCGATTTTTCTGTAAAGAAGAAGCGTATCATCGTCCTCATAAGGAAGACCGTTTTCAATAAGCTTATTCTTTACCTCATTTGAAACGCTTTCAAAAAAGGCACTTACCTGTGCACTGTCCTCGCCTGTTCTTATAAGCTCCCTTGAGGTTTTTTCACCTGTAACGGCATTGATTGAATCTATAAGAATAGACTTACCTGCACCGGTTTCACCCGTGAGGATATTGAGCCCTTCAGTAAACTGAACGGAAGCCTTTTCTATTATTGCAATATTTTCAATATTAAGTGATTTAAGCATAATTAAAATCCAAGCAGAACATCAAGCTTTTTCTTGATTTTACCTGCAACATCTTCACTGTAGCAAAGCACAAAAATAGTATCATCACCGGCAAGTGTACCTGCCACTCCCTGAAGCCCCATAGAGTCAAGAGCGGCACACGCAGCCTGTGCGGTACCTACATGGCATTTAAGAACAACCGTATTCATAGCTATATCGGTACATACTGCGGCACCTATGAGAATAGACATATACTTACTGCTGTTTTCCTCGGGAGCCGCCCCCGGAAGACAGTATTTATACTCACCTGTGGGAGCGGGATGCTTTACGATATGCATTTCCTTGATGTCTCTTGAAACGGTTGCCTGTGTTACATTGACACCTGCCTCAAGAAGCATCTGAAGAAGCTCCTCCTGAGTGCTTATTATGTTCTCCTCAATAAGCTTTGCAATTATTGCCTGTCTGTTCTTTTTCATCGGTTTTTCCTCACTTTTTGCTTTCCAGCTTTTTATTCAGCACATCAATAAAATTATCTGTTTTTATTGCAACAAATGCCACTTTATTTTCCGCTTTTCTTATTTTTACAGTATGTCTTGCATTGATTTCCAATGCATCCTTACCGTCACAGCTCAGATATACTAAGCTGCTGTGCTCATCCGTTATCTTGACGGATACCTCAAAATCCGTGTCACCTGAAAAAATATACGGTCTAACTGCCAATGAATGCGGGCATATGGGAGTGAGAAGTATGGCTTCAAGAGTGGGTTCAACTATTGAACCGCCCGCCGACATCGAATATGCAGTAGAGCCTGTTGGAGTTGCGATAATTGCACCGTCTGCAAGATAGTCGGCTATGTTTTTGCCGTCTGCCCTGACCGAAAGATCCACAATTCTCAGATCTGGTCCTCTTGTTATTACCAAAGTCGGATCGTAGCC
>JAZNRX010000237.1:0-3511 GCA_045590915.1 Acutalibacteraceae bacterium
GTCAATTTCCTGGAATATTACAATTTCAACTGGTCATAAGTCATAATTCAGCAGAACTGAATTATGAAGTGATATTTTTTGCTTGTAGGGGTGGGCGTCCTCGACCTCCCGCATTGTACAGAAAAACAAAAAAATATGCAAATTCCCGTGGGGGACAAAAATGTACCTCCACGGGATATTTTTTTTTATTATATAGGAAATTGCTCGCGTTGTGAGCAATTTAGCTTATATCAAAAAACACCTTTTCGCCCCCCCCAAGATTGGGGGCCGGGGGGTTGAAGCATAATGCTTTTTTATAGCATAAAACACAAAAAACGCAGTTTTTTTGTCATTTCTTAAGTATCTATATGTATAAAAGGGTTTCTTGAAGACTTCAATGCTTCAGGAAACCCTTTGTTTATCTTATTTTATGCGGTCTGCACTTTTTTACAGCCCCTTTTGTTGTTATTTGTTTTCCTTGCCCTGTAAATATCTTATTGCAACAATATATTTTGTTGCTGAACGGGGATATGGGCTTCTCACTTCAAAATATCCTTTTTCCGTTACAAGAAGAAGATTCATTCTTGCGGAAACCTTTACGGAATTTATTGCTTCAAGGGGGATTTTTATCGTTTTATTAGCGGTAATAAGTTCAATGCTGTCACCGAAAAGAGTTATCTTACCGTTTTGGGAAAGGGTTTTCATTTCGCCATTTTCAATGGAATAGATCTGCTGTTCGGCATCGCAGAGAACGGTTTCGGATGTGTTTTTCTTTTTGTTCGTTATGTCTTTGAGAAGCTTCTTCTGGAATTTGTCCCATTCAATAATGTTGTCAAATTCCATATCCTTGCTTTGCCAGAAGCCGTAATTATCAACAGCTGCTTCAAAGCCACAGGTACAGAATATTTTGTCACACTTGGTTCTGAGCTTTCCGAGCTCTTTACATTTAGGGCAACCGTAAAGTATAACCTCTGCAAATTCAGCAGGATCCTCGCCGAGATATTCAGCAGGATTTTTTCTTTGCTCGTCATATGCATTGACATAGAGATCTTCAATAATATGGTTGTATATTTCCTCTTCAGTCATAGAGCGTATCTGTTCTCTTGTATAAATGTTGACAACTTCACCGGTAAGAGGACCTTTACGGCTGTTTTTAGCCCAGCGGGGTTTTTTGAGGTATCCGCCCTTTACACGATATGTAACAAAGGTGCAATCACATTCCTTGATAAGTGCAGCGTTCCGCCTTGAAATAAAGCCTGTTTCTCCCGTGCTTGTCAGACACCCCTCGGGATACATGGCAACATTTACGCCCGCTTTGATGTTTTTTACAATGTCATTGAACAGGGGATCTGTACCTTTTTCTCTCTCAAAGATAATGGGAGTGTCAAGGAAATTGTAAATCTTTCCGACAATTCCCGAGCGGATAACGTGGTCGCTCATTACAAAACGCACATAACGCTTCATAGTTTTTATTATAAATATCGGATCCAATGCGTATGTATGATTTGCAAAAACAAGATATGGCTGATTTTTGATTTTGATTTCCTTGTCGGAAAACCTCAGAATTTTTACAGCAGGATGCTTTACTATTGTCCGTAAAGTAAATATAAGAATTTTGCTTCTGAGAACTTCCTTTTTTATATTTTTATTCATTATAACAGTAGTCCTTTTAATTTTTTTGTTGAGCATTAAAAGTGTAAATATGCTGTTGCTTGATAGAAGCGTTATTTGCCTAAATATAATTGAACGGTTTTATCTCATGGCACACATCCTTTCATAAGATCAAAATACATATTTATTATTGCATATTAGCATTATAAGTGTCAACATTTTTATGTTGAATAAAGGTAATGCATATGATAACATATCCTGTGAGGTGTATATAATGGATAAAATAATTATTAAGGACCTGAAAATATTTTCATATCACGGAGTCAATGAGGAAGAAAAAATCAACGGACAGAATTTTGTTTTTGATATAACGGTATGGCTTGATTTGTCAAAGCCATGCGAAACTGATAATGTAGATGATACGGTCAGTTATTCTAAAATCATAAAAAAGGTCAGGGAAGTGTTTACTGCAGAAAAATATGATTTACTTGAAAAGGCGGCTGCTGTTGTGATGAGTGCATTGTTTTGTGAGTTTCCTGAAATAGAGGAATGCGAAATAATGCTTAAAAAACCCGAGGCTCCTATTAAGGCAGATTTTTCTTATGTTGCAGTTGAGATAAGGAGAAAAAGAAATGAGTAATACTGCATATATTGCATTCGGCGGAAATATGGGAGATACGAGAACAGTTATCTGTGAGGCAGTTGATGCTCTTAATCTTGTTCCGGGGATAACTGTGTCGGCTGTTTCTTCGATGCTTGAGACAAAGCCGTGGGGCTATGAATCTCAGGATAACTTTATAAATGCATGTGCAAGGCTTGATGTAACAGTTTCTCCCCAAGCACTTTTAGGAGTATGTCTCGGTATAGAGGCGGCTATGGGACGGCACAGAAGTATAAAAAACGGTCCTCGCATCATTGATATTGATGTTATAATGTATGATGATGAGGAAATCAATACAAAAGAGCTTATTCTGCCTCATCCGCGTATGTGGGAGCGAGATTTTGTGCTTGTACCGCTTCTTCAGGTCATTGAAGACAATAAAAAAAGCATTATTGAGAATGCAATAAAAAAACTTGAAAACAAATATATAGTATAAATTACATATATATAGTGGGGGCAGGACAGTCTGTGCCCACTATATGTTATTATGCACAAGAACTACCCGGTCGCGTTGTTCTAAATGACGAAAAAAGTTTAAAAAAGGTGTTGACATTTGCATTTTCTTGTGTTAATATATGCAAGCACTCGAGAGAGCGGTAGCGAATGAACGTACCCTCCGAAAAAAGTGCAAAAAAATCAAAAAAAGTTCTTGACAAAGACAAACGGATGTGCTAATATATCCGAGCGTCGAAAAAGAGCACAAAACAGTTTCGGATCGTGGCCAACAGGTTGCGAAAAAGAAATTGAAAAAACTTAAAAAAACCTCTTGACAAGAGAGAGATGGTGTGATATAATCATCGAGCACTCTTGAGAGAGGGCGAAACAAAACGAACCTTGAAAATTAAACAACGACAAAAATGAAACCCTTGAAGATTAATTTGAGTTTAACAAGTACAACTTGTGAACAGTAAATTCGAGATTTCTTGAATTAAACGTCAGAAGACGAAAAGAGCTAACAAGTTCTTAAGAAATGATTAATACAGCGGAAGCTGATTAATACAATTTTTAGAGAGTTTGATCCTGGCTCAGGACGAACGCTGGCGGCGTGCCTAACACATGCAAGTCGAACGGACGAGACCTCTTCGGAGGTCAAGTTAGTGGCGGACGGGTGAGTAACGCGTGAGTAACCTGCCTTACAGAGGGGGATAACGTTTCGAAAGGAACGCTAATACCGCATAAAGTATCTGATGTCGCATGGCATTGATACCAAAGAATTATCGCTGTAAGATGGACTCGCGTCTGATTAGATAGTTGGCGGGG
>JAZNRX010000238.1:0-9005 GCA_045590915.1 Acutalibacteraceae bacterium
AAAGCCGAAAATGTCAAAAATTTAACATAATTAGCCTCTTTGTGAAACTTGTACAAATATTAAAAAAGTGTTCAAAAACCGTTGACAGAATATATTGACCTGTGGTAATATGAAGACGCAGAGAACAGAAGGTTTTCTGAAATATCAAAGAGAGAGTGAGTCCGATGTACGACTGAAGACAGAACTTGTAAAAGTTCAGAAAAACACTTATTTTGATCCAAGGAAAGTATCATATCAAAAAATTTAACTGACATATAACAAAAATATGATATTTTTACAGGTCAGAATTCTGCAAAAAATTTACGAGAGAGTGAGTCCGATGTACGAATAATTCTCCCACAAATATTTTTAGGATTTTTTGTGAAAAATCCGGCAGTTACCGATAAGAGCAAACTCTAAGCATTTTTCGTTTTATTAACCCTCCTTTTATAAAATATAATCTTATCGGATGAGAAGCAAACTCAAATTTCAGAGAGAGTGAGTCCAATGGCATATTAAAAAATAAGAATAAAAACAGTTTCAGAAGATAATTAAAACTATATGTTCCCACCGAATCAAAGAAAATCGGGTTAAATTAAGAATATTTGTTTTTTTATCCCCTGCGAATTCGTTTTACGTAAAAAGAAGAACGGTCAGATAAAGAATGTGAGAGTGTAAAGAAACCGCATCAGATTATACTACTGATTAAGTAAAGACCGAGAAAAAGAGAAGTAAAGACGAATTGATTGTTTTATTCAAAAAAGGCGATGACTTTTTGATTGACATAAATAAATAGCAGTTCTCCGACGGTGAAAGAGTCAGAGAACTGCTTATTTTTAACTAATAAGTAATAGTGAAAAGTGAATAGTGACACTGTCGGAAGGGCTTCGCCCTTAAATTATATAATCAAGACGCCTTGCGCCTTTCTACAGGGGCACTCTTCTCTATTCACAATCATACATTGTGAGTGTTGCTGCTACGGGGTAGTGGTCGGAGGGGTAGATGCCGTTGATTTTTTCTGTTATGATGTCATAAACAGATACGCTTTCACAGTAGGAATTCACAAAAATATAGTCAATGGGCTTGTCGTTTAATTTGTCCTGATTGGAATAGCCGTGATATGTGGCACCGCTATCAGATACTTCTGCGAGATATTTTGTGTCACGGAAGCCTGCTTCAAGGGCACGCTTATACATAAGCTTACCCTCTTTTGCATTAAGGTCACCCGTGAAAACTACGGGCATATCATATCCGCTTGCTTTTTCGCTGACAAGGGCTATGGCTTCAACTCTTGAAATTGCGCCTGAGTTATCAAAATGTGCATTGAAATGAGCATATGTGAAGCCCGTTTCCTTATCCTCAAGAACGGCTATTGTGCAAATACGGTTTATCCATGCATCCCAACCCAAAGAAGCCTTCTCGGGAGTTTTTGAAAGCCAGAAGGTTTCCTCATAAACAAGCTTGTATTTATCATTTTTATAGAAGACTGCACTTGCTTCTCCGCCGTGGTCCTTGTTTCTGCCGTGACCGGCATAAGAATATTCGGGAAGTGCTTCGGAAAGTCGGCGAAGCCAGTCTTCGTCTGCTTCTTCGACACCGAAGGAGTCGGGATTTGCATTACGGATTGTTTCAACAACCTCATCCGTTCTGTTTTCGGGACTCTTCTCCCCCGTTCCGCTTATATATATGTTGAAATTCATAACGGTAATTTCCTGTGTCGCGGAAGCATCTGTTACATCAATTTCCGGAAGGGGTGTAACGGGAGTGAACCATCCGCTTATAAATGTCATAACAAATGCAATAAATGCACTGAAAAGCTTATCCATATATATCTCTCCTTTACAGAATAATATTACATTATAACCGTCTTATAGTCAACAAAAAAAGAATAGAACTTTCACTCACAGCTAAAGGTGTAAGTGAAAAAAATGAGAGGTAACACGCATCCGTATTACCTCTTTTTTCTGTCTTTAGTAACCTGACGCATACAACGTCCCGATTTTTATATGCTGAAATAAGCCTTATTCTTCATCCTCGTCTTCATCCTCAACACCGATAACGGTATCAATGGGAAGGGAAAGCACAATGCCCTTGGCATCACTGTGCACACCGCACTTTTCACTGATTGCCTGCATAATTTTAAGCTTGTGAGTGCTGTCGGCAACTATCAACACAGTGTCATTTTCGTTCTGAATACCCATTCCCCAGAAGCCTATGGTCTGCTCGTTCCCTATTCTTCGGCTGGGAATAACCGTACCGCCGTGTGCCCCTGCCTCACGGGCGGCATCCATAACATTTTCACTGTAGCCCTGATTAACAATAGCCACAATTACAGAAAAATTTGAATCGGACATTTTTTTATCATCCTTTCCCTGAATAGATTTAATTTTACTTTCCTGCATCTGTTCAAGCATCTTTACGAGAAGAGAATTTGCACCTGTAATGGAAACAGTAAATGCAATACCGCTGTTGGTGGTTCCCAGTTTCAGTCTTTTTTTAAGTTTTTTAAGAACCTGCAAGGCAAAGCTTCTTTTCATAAAGCTGATAAGCACCGTTTTATTGGGATTTCCCAGACCTAAAATATCAATAATTTCACTGGGAGCGGTTCCCACACCGTGCCATTCATACTGAATGGGTATCATAAGCTCGGAAAACATATCAGAAGCCTTACCGGCAAGCTTTGGTGTTGTAATAACAACAAGTGCTCTCATAGGCTCGTGCTTTTCGTGAAAAACCATTTTTATTCCTCCTCCAGCTCAATAATATCGTCATAATCAACAGGAATAAGATCTGCCTCGCCTGTAAGCTTCATCTGCTTCTTCATATTGAGGTTGAACTTGAGTCCCATTAACTGAATTGCGATGAGAGGTGCCAGAGCCACAAGTGCCACCGCACCGAAGGCATCGGTCATAACATTACCGCCCACACTCACACAAGCACCGATGCAAAGCGGAAGCAGGAATGTGCTTGTCATAGGTCCGCTTGCAACTCCGCCTGAGTCAAATGCGATACCCACAAAAATTTTCGGAACAAAGAACATAAGAGCAAGAGCCACCGCATAGCCCGGAATTATTATATACTGTATGGGAATTTCAAGAAGAATGCGAAGAACCGAAATACCGATGCTTACCGACACACCGATTGACAGGCATCTGTTCATAGTTTTTGCTGAAACCGTTCCGTTTGTCAGAGACTGTACCTGACGGTTAAGTATCTGTATAGCAGGCTCTGCCTTTACAATAAAGTAGCCTATAAGCATACCGATGGGCACAAGAAGCCATTTCATTTTTCCTGTTCCCAGCTCACTGCCCAACATATTGCCCACAGGAGCAAATCCGATGTTTACACCGCACAAAAAGAACACAAGACCGATAAAGGTATATATAAAGCCGACGCTGATACGAAGAAACTGTCTTTTTCTGTATCTTCTGCTTATAAGTGCATAAAGCACAAATACGGCTACAATGGGCAGAAGTGAGAGTGCCACCTCTTTAATAAAATGGGGAATTTCCATTGTAAATGCAAGAAAAACATCCTGCATTGTTTCCACATCCGAGAACTGTACACTGTCAATCACTGCATCCTTGGGCGAATAGAAGCAGCCGAGAAGCATAACCGCAAGAATGGGGCCCACACTTGAAAGTGCAACAAGTCCGAAGCTGTCACTTGATGCATCCTTATCTCCTCGCATTGAGGAAAGGCCGACACCGATAGCCATAATAAACGGAACCGTCATAGGACCTGTTGTTACACCGCCCGAATCGAAGGCAACGGCAAGAAAATCCTTGGGCACAAAAAAAGAAAAAGCTATGAGCACAAGATAAAGCACAAGAAGAAGCACGGACAGATTTATTTTCAGAATAATACGAAGCACTGCAGTGGCAAGAAAAATTCCCACACCGACAGCCACTGTCCATATAAGCGTGGCATTGGGAATTGAGGGCACCTGATTGGAAAGTACCTGCAAATCGGGCTCCGCAATGGTAATAATTATACCCATTATAAGACTGACAATAAGAATTAACGGCACCCTCTTAGATTTTGAAAGAGTTCCGCCGATGCTCTCACCCAATGGGCTCATTGACATTTCCGCACCCAGCTGGAACATTCCCATACCTACGATAAGCATAAGTGCACCGCCGAAAAACATCACCATGCTGCCGACACTTAACGGCACAATTGAAATACTCAGAAGCAACACGATACCCGTTATGGGCAAAACTGCCGAGAGGGATTCCTTAATCTTTTCCTTTAACTTAAGATTCAAAAAGAACACCTTCCGTCATATTAACTTTCAGGTCGTTTGCGGCTCTAAAAGTCATTTCATCTTCCCTTTCCTGATTATATTTAATATAAAGTATATTCTACCTTATTTTCCTCTTTCAGTCAACAAAACCCCACCGACATTTTTTGCAACGAAAAAAAGGGATGTATACAAGAACATCCCTTATCACAAAATCTATTCCTTCGGCAGCTTTCCGACCAGCACAGACCCGATAAGCTCAGAACTGTAACCGCCCCTGGAAGACGGATGCGGAATACCGTATATTTCAAGGTCTTTTCTGAGAATTACGTCTGCGCCGCCGTGCTCAATGCCTGCACGGTAAAAACAATGTCTTACATATACATTTTTCTTATTAAGAATACCTGCAATATGCTTTTCTTCTGCCTCATCACTGTTCTTGTTCAATGACGGCAAGCCGTTACTGTATACATTTACGCTGAAGCAGAACACAGTTGAAATATTATGCTCGTTTATAAACGTGAATAATTCATTATTATATTTTTCTCTGTTTTCCTTTATTATTCTCTTCGCAAAGCTGTCACCCACACCGCAAAGCACATCAACATAATTCCCGAAATAAACAGAATTCCAGAATTTTTCTCTTTCCTCGGGCAGAAATCCGAAGGACTGAACTATTTTATCAAAGAAGAAATAATCCTTATTATTTCGGTCTTTGAAATAGTCATATATTACCTCTTCCGTACTGTATGAAGCCTTCACACCTGCAGTCATATCAGCTTCATTTGTCGTGCTTATATGGTGTGACTCACCGAGAATTAATATATTCCCTGCATTTTTTCCTGAGAATTCGCCGTAATGCATAAAGCTGCTCCTTAATTCTTATAATTTTCAAGTGCCATAGTCAGATCTTCCTTTATCTGCTGTGCGAGGCTTACGGGGGAAATGATTTTTGTGTGAAGAGCATACTGCAGTCCCCAGCGGCGCATAGCCATTTCGTTGACTGTCACACAAACTGTCACCTCATCCTCTGTTTCATCGTAAAAACGGATGTCCTTTCCGAACCAGTCAAGCACATCTCCCACAATATATTTTTTTGCTTTGAATACAACCGGAATGCTTTCTCCCGAAAACATATAAATATGCTCTGCCATATGCTCGGGCAGATGCAGTCCGTTTTCAAGTCCCTTTACTTTTTTCATTGACTTGACAGGAGTCTCAAGAATTCTTATATCCGAAATCCTGTCAAGACGGTAGTGGGAAACATCATCATATTTATCGTAATTTGCAATAAGATAATATCTGCTGTTTGCGGCGGCAAGCTGATAGGGATTTACCGTATATTCCTTCGGCTCACCGTCTGCATTTTTCTCACAGTGCAGTTTTTTATCCGTAGAATATCTGTTATAACAGAATGCAACCTGCTTACCCTGACTTATAGCTTCATCAAGAACATCTATTGTATAAAAGAGCTGTTTATTGGATGGGAAACTATCAGGCATTGTTCTGATGTGCTTCACCTTTGCCTCAAAATATCGGCTTGAAAGCCCCTCAAGCTTTTCGATAAGCTCCTTGCACTGACTGTAAGGGATATGCTTTGAAAACAGAAGACTGTCAATAAGAAGCCTCAGCTCACTGTCACTGAATTCACGGACAAGATAGAAATCCGACCAGATATAGCTTTCCTCAGGCTCGCCTGTTATCTTATTGGGAACCATACGGACAGCCTCGCTGTATTCGATTTCATACCCGATTTCTATAAGGTCGAGAATATTTCGTCTGACGGACTTTCTGTCGGCCGACATATTATATCGGGATTTCAGAAGCCCGCAGATTTCTTTCTGCGAAAGACGGTGGTTTTCATCCGAGTATTTTCGCAGGATATCAAGTATATTAAGTATCAGCTGTTTTTTCGGTTGCTTTGAAGACATAAAAGTCACCCCGGTAAAATACTATCACTTTCACAGTAATAATACAATAGCTGATGAGAAAAAAACTTCCCATCTCCTCGTTTTATGTGCCGTCAAGCTTCTGAATATCCACACTTAAGCAGTTACCCGATAAATCATATTCATAAACAAATGTACCGAAGGCATCACTTTCGTGACCGAAATTTATATTTCTTTCAAGAAAATACCGGTCTTCTTTTTCACAGAAAAGATCTGTTATCACCAATTTCCCTGCTTCGTTATAAAAGTATACTGTTTTGTCAAAATCACTGCTTTTTCCTGATGAAAAAATAACCTTTCCCTTTGAATCGGTTATAAAATTATGCTCAACAAAATATACCAGACCGTTATTTTCAGAGTGATACTGTGTTGTTTCTTTTACTCTGAAGCCTTCATCAGAGTAAAAATATTCATGTATTTCATGAACCGCTGTATCTGAAATATCCTCTTTAAGTATGATTTGTCCCGAATCATTATATGTATGCCGTATTCTTCTGTGAACCTTCTCGTCGGGATCATATTCTGTTTCTATCAATATATTCCCTGATATATCATATTCCCACACCACTTCATCAAACACATCAGACCTAACACTCTTCAGCAGGTTTCCGTTTTTATCATACTCATAGGTCCTTGTAAATTTAAATGCAGGATAAACATTGTTTTCTTTAACCGTTCTACCCTTTTCATCATAAAAGCTTTCCTTAAAAAAAGTATATACCCGTTGTCCCTTGTGAATTTCTGTTTCACGGAATGCACAGTATTTTCTTTTTTCATTATACCAACAAACAATTTCAACCATATTACCGAAGCCGTCGGCGTGAACCTCTTTTTTTATCTTACCGTCAGCACCGTATTCATAAAAAAGTGAAATAAGCTTTGTTTTTCTTATTTCATCAACAAAAACCTCCTTTGTCACTCTACCCTTTTCATCTTTCTCAACAATTCTTTCAATACCCGACTCCATAATAAAGCTCCCCCCCAGAAATTATGTCACAACAGGATTATACAAAAAGGGATGGGATTAAATTGTCTCATACTTCTGTATACCGGCACAAAAACAGCCCCCCGATTTGCACTATACATACAAATCGGGGGACCTTGTTATACAGCTTTAATATAGGGCTTATTTTTTAAGTGCGGGAGGAAGCTCGGGCAGTCCGAGAGATTTGACTGTATCAAGACCGACTGACATACGAAGAATATGTCTTGCATCCGCAGCCGTAATCTTACCGTCCTTATAAGTAATATTTGCCCAATGGAATGCGGGACCTTCTAATTTCTCAAGCTCAACAGCGTGTCTCAATGCAAGTCTTGCATCTGCGGCAGAAACAGCACCGTCAAGATTTACATCGCCCCATTGATATACAAACCATTTTGCATAAAGAGTTGTATGAGAAGCATTGTTTGCAGAAATTTCGGTTACGGCATTGCCCTGGAAGTTGACATTGCTGTACCAGCCCTTGAATTCAAATATACCGTCTCCCGTGTAGGGTGCGGTAAGAGTTACCTTCTGAGTATATTTTCTTGTAGCAGGGTTGTTGTTATTGATTTTATTTGCGGGCGGTGTGAGAGCCGCAATGGTATCGTGAACATAAACTATATTGTAAACATTTTCCGTCCACTTTGCATAGAAGGTTCTTGCGCCTTCATCCGTTGCGGTAATATCCGAAGCCTTTTTGGTAAATGCGGCATCGGTGTACCAACCGCCGAAGGTATAACCCGTGTCGGACAATGCCTGAAGCTTCACCGTGTCACCGTATGTGTACTGTGAGGGATTGGGGTTAACTACATTCTTCTGAGCCGCAGGCTGAACGTATGTTATGTCATATCTTGCCTTAATCCATTTTGCATAAAGGGTGACATTATGTCCGTAGCGGTGCATATTGTAGCCGTTTTCGGTTTTTGTAAGTGCGCTTGAGAAATCTTCATAATAATACCAGCCGTCAAAAATCATACCCTTCATTGTGGGTGCCTTTATGTTGATATAATCATCTTCATCCTCAATATCAACAGTAAAGCTTGTGGGATTTTCAGGGGCATTTGTTCCGCCGTTGAGCACATAGGTAACGGTATATGTGGGAATGTTCCACTTCATATATAATGTTATGTCGCCTGTAAGCTCTGAGCACTTTATTTCCGTAATTTCGGTTCCTGCCTTAAAATCAGCTGTTGTGTACCAGCCGAGGAAGGTAAGTCCCGAGCAGGAGGGAGCTTCAAGCACCTCGTTATCCATATATGTTGTTACAAGGGAAGGATTGTAATTATATACATATCTCTTAGTACCGGGAACATAGGTTATGTTATATTCCGTTGCAGACCATTTTGCATAAACTCTGTGGTTCGTTTCTGCAGATGTATCAATGCTTGTTATCTTGGTTCCCTCTGCGAAATCCTCGGTTGTGTACCAGCCTTCAAAATGATAGCCGTAACGGGTGGGAGTATAATCGGCACTTGTAAGGTCAATTACAACGGTTGATTCTTCGGTAAACTGCCATAAAATATCAGCACCGTAATCAAATTCACCGCCGTTAAGGTCATAATTAATCCTGTAATATCCGTCAAGAGGAATTACAATGGGCTCACTGTACTGCGATACCCAATAGGTGTCCTCGTTGGGAATTTTGCCGTAGTCACCGTAGCTGTAGTCACCGATAAGCACTCTTGCGCGAAGATATACGGTATCGCCCTGCTCATAGGCAATTCCTTCATCCTCAAAGAATTCACTTATCCAATAATTAGGAAATTCATAATCAGAATTACCGGGCCATGTGGTTGTATATTCATACCACTGACCGTCATTCACCCTGAATTCATACTGTACAATTCTGTCC
>JAZNRX010000239.1:0-6496 GCA_045590915.1 Acutalibacteraceae bacterium
GTTCCGGAAACTGCATTTATCACAGTCTCTTCGGGCATCTTATAAAGGGGCTTATCTGCCACAAGGGCACCGTTCACAACAGATGTGTCACCTGAGGGCTTTTCGCTTCTCACAGGATTTACCTGCACGGCACTCTTTAATGACTGCTCTGTAAATCTCATCTGAACAGTCTCGGTCTCTTTTTTTGCGGTAATGTCCTTTTTGTCCCGAAGTGTTATCTCGGGACGGACATCATCACCCTTATTGAGTGCGGATTTTGCAGAATAAAAAACCGCTTCAAATATTTTGGAGTCCTCCGAAAATCTTATTTCGGTTTTGGCGGGATGAACATTTACGTCAATCTTTCCTGCGGGGATTTCAATAAACAGAAAGCACACAGGGAATTTTCCCACCATAATTCTGTTCTTATACGCTTCATCAAGAGCCGCAGAGGCAACGGGCACACGGACATATCTTCCGTTTACATAAAAATATTGCATATTGCGGTTGGGCCTGTTATTGAGCGGTCTTGAAATATAGCCGTTTACTTTTATTGAATTGTATTCATATTCCACGGGAATGAGTGCTTCACTGATGTCCTTGCCGAAAACGGAATATACCGCATCCTTAAGCCTCCCGTTTCCCGAAGTATTAAGCACTGTCTTTCCGTCTTTTATAAGGGTAAAGCTGATTTCGGGATGGGATATTGCGGTTTTGCTGACAACATCCGATACATATGTCCCCTCGGTCATATCTTTTTTCAGGAACTTCATTCTTGCCGGGGTATTGAAAAACAGGTCTCTGATAATTACGGTCGTTCCGTCGGGACAGCCCGCTTCATCAAAGGCTGTTTCCTCACCGCCCTCAATTTCTATCATGGTTCCGATTTGCTCCTCTCCCGTTTTAGTCAGAAGAGAAAGTCTTGAAACTGCTGCTATTGAAGGCAGTGCTTCACCGCGAAATCCCAGAGTAAATATGGCATCAAGGTCTTCGCCTGTTCTGATTTTACTTGTGGCGTGGCTTATGAAAGCCGTTCTCACATCATCCTTGTGAATACCGCAGCCGTTGTCGGTGACACGGATGTATTTCACACCGCCGTTTTTGATTTCAACGGTGATGTGAGTGGCACCGGCATCTATGGAATTTTCAATAAGCTCCTTGACTGCCGACGACGGTCTTTCAACAACTTCGCCCGCCGCTATGAGCTCTGCCACGGATTTTGGCAGAACATTGATTTTCGGCATATAACCGCCGCCTTTCTGTAGTTTATTTTATACGGGTTTTAAGCTCGTAAAGCTTTCCGAGAGCCTCAATGGGTGTGAGCGTATTCACATCAAGGGCTTTGAGCTCATCTATAATCTCATCGTTGAGGGAGCCGAACATCTGAATTTGCCCGAAGTCCTCAGTGTGTGTACGGGATGAGGGCTTCACAACAGTACTTACGGTGCCGTTTTCCTCAAGCTCCTGTAAAATTACCTTTGCACGTCTGACAACGCTTGAGGGCACACCCGAAAGCTTTGCAACCTCAATACCGTAGCTTCCGTCTGCAGAACCTCTTACAATTCTTCTTAAGAATGTAATATCATCTCCGCGTTTTTTTACAGAGGTGTTGTAATTCTTTACGCCGTGAAGCTGACCTTCAAGCTCTGTCAGTTCATGATAATGAGTTGCAAAAAGGGTTTTTGCACCGATTTTCTTCTTATCGGTCACATATTCAAGCACTGCTCTGGCAATGCTCATACCGTCATATGTGGATGTACCTCTGCCGATTTCATCAAGAATAATGAGACTCTTTCCCGTGGCATTGGCAAGAATTGAGGAAACCTCACTCATTTCAGTCATAAAGGTTGACTGACCGCCCACAAGGTCGTCCGATGCACCCACACGGGTGAATATACTGTCAACAATACCTATTGTGGCACTTTTGGCGGGCACAAATGAGCCCATCTGTGCCATAAGCACAATAATCGCGGTCTGTCTCATGTATGTAGACTTACCTGCCATATTGGGACCTGTGATAATTGCGGCAGTGTTTTCGTCACCGTCAAGATAAGTGTCATTGGGAACAAAGGGAGCACCGTCAAGGAATTTTTCTACAACAGGGTGCCTGCCGTCCTTTATATCAATAACATCTCCTAAATTCACTTCCGGACGAGTGAAATTATTGGTCTGTGCAACCTGTGCCAGCGAGCAGAGTGCATCAAGTTTTGCAAGTGCCGAGGCGGTTTTTCTAAGTCTGAACTGTGCATCGGCAACAGTATCTCTCACTTCACAGAAAAGCTCATATTCAAGCTTTGTTATTCTCTCCTGAGCACCTAATACCTTGGATTCAAGCTCCTTAAGCTCGGGGGTTATATATCTTTCACAGTTTGAAAGCGTCTGTTTTCTTATGTAATGCTCGGGTACATATTCCTTGAAGGAATTGGGTACCTCAATATAATATCCGAAAACACGGTTATAGCCTATTTTCAGTTTCTTTATACCTGTCTTTTCCTGTTCCTCGGCTTCAATTCTGGCAAGATAGTCCTTGCCGCCGTTGACAATGGTACGAAGCTCGTCAAGCTCCGTATGATAACCGTCGTTTATCATATTTCCCTCTCTTACGGAGAAGGGCGGATCCTCTTTTATTGCATCGGAAATAAGCCTTCTTATATCCTCCAGCTCGTCAATACTGCCGTATATGTCGCGAAGCATGGCACAGGATGCACTTTTGAGAAGTTCTCTTATTACGGGGAGTGCCGAAGCGGTCGCAAGAAGGCTTCGAAGCTCCTTTGCATTTGCAGAGCCGTATACAACACGGGTTGTTATTCTTTCAAGGTCGTTTATTCCCGTCAGTGCATCTCTTATTTCCTGTCTGAGCTGTGTGAAATCGTAAAGCTCCTCAACCGCATTGAGACGGTTTATGATACCCGTCACATTTACAAGTGGCTGTTCAACCCAGCTTCTGAGAAGCCTTTTGCCCATAGCGGTCTTTGTTTTATCAAGCACCCACAGAAGCGAGCCTTTTTTCTCTCTGCGTCTTTCGGTTTCCGTAAGCTCAAGATTGCGTCTTGTCACCGCACCGAGAGACAGATATTTTTCATCGTTATAAAATTTTATTTCGGTTATATTCGCAAGGGAGTTTTTCTGTGCATCAAAAAGATATGAAAGCATACAGCCCAGTGCTCTCACGGCATAGTCACAGCCGTCAAGAGACAGCTCTTGCATATCCTTTCCGAAATGCTCACGGATTATGCTTTTATTCTTTTCAAGGTCAAAGGCATCGTCATTTTTAACCGATGCAAGAATATCGGTTTTCCTCGAAATGTATGTACGAAGAAATCTGTCAGCGGGAACATCCTCGTTGGTAATAAGCTCTGCGGGAGAAAATCTTGCAAGATTGTTTATTATTTTCTCCTGAACGCCGTCTCCCGTCTCCTCACAGACATAAAGCTCACCTGTTGAAACATCACAGAAGCCAAGTCCTGCCTTGCCCTCGGAAAAATATACACAGGCAAGGAAATTGTTTTTTTCCTCGTCAAGCATTATGCTTTCCGTTACCGTACCCGGAGTGACAACCCGTATAACATCTCTTGTAACGATACCCTTTGCCTGAGAGGGATCCTCTGTCTGCTCACAGACAGCAACCTTGTATCCCTTTGCCACAAGCCTTGCGATGTATGTATCTGCGGCATGGAAAGGAATTCCGCACATAGGTGCTCTTTCCTCCTGTCCGCAGTCTCTGCCTGTCAGAACAAGCTCAAGCTCTCTTGAAGCGGTTTTTGCATCGTCAAAGAACATTTCATAGAAGTCACCGAGACGGTAAAAGAGCAGTGCATCCTGATACTGCTGCTTTATCTTGAAATATTGCTTCATCATCGGCGTAAATTCTGCCATTTTAAAACTTCCTTATCAAAAAATCGGGATTGTCTTCTTTATCAGCCGCAGCTACCGCCGCAGGAAGCACAGTTACCGGTACAGCCTTCCTCCTGAGGCTTAACCTCGCAGGTTTCGGGATCGTCACCGTTTACGCAGAGGGTAAGCATCCCGATTACGTGATTCATCATTTCATCAACCGCACCCTTGGCTTCCTCATAGTTTCTCATATTTTCATTGAGCATAATCTGACCGTAGATTTCTCTGAATTCATTGTCCATTGACTCAAGCTTCTTTGTGTCGGGCTCTTCCTTGCCTGATTCGTTCTGATATGAAAGCTGAATGAGATTAAGCTTTCCGATAAGGCCGTTGAGCTCTATATCGCCTTCGTTTGCCTCCTGAGCCTTTTTGAAGGCAAGATATCTTTCGTCTGCCTGAATTGCTTTTCCTAATTCTCTTACTGCTGTGATTACGTCCATTTTGTTTTTCTCCGTTCTTTTTTTCAGTTATTTAACTCACCGGATAAAATCCAGTTGAGAGCATTTGTGACTTTTACCTTCCGGTAGCTTCCGATGAGAGAAGCATCTCCCTCAAAATCAATGTTTATATTGCCGTCGGTTCTGCCCGTCAGCCTTCCGTCCTCTTCCTTTGTGAAGCCTTCAACGAGAACCTCATAGGTTTTGCCGAGCATGCCCTTACATCTTTCGGCGGCTATTTCCTCCTGAACCTTCAGAAGCTGTGTAAACCACGCCGACTTGTCCTTGTAAGGAACGGGATCGGGCATATTTTCAGCCTTTGTTCCCTTTCTCGATGAGAAAATAAAGGTGAAAAGCGAGGTAAATCTGACTTCCCTTATAAGAGAAAGAGTATCGCAGAATTCCTCATAGGTTTCACCGGGAAAGCCCACGATGATGTCACTTGTAATGGAAATATCGGGCATTACCTTTCTCGCATACTCTATAAGAGAAATATATTCCTCTCTCGTATAGCCTCTGTTCATTTCCCTGAGAATTCTGTTGTTTCCCGACTGAAAAGGAAGATGAAGGTGCCTTGCAACCTTATCGCACGAAGCCATAGTGTCAAGAAGCTCCCTTGTGCAGTCCTTGGGATGAGATGTCATAAATCTTATCTTAAAATCTCCGGGAAGTTCGTTTATCATTCTGAGAAGACGGGGGAAATTCACTCCGTGGGAGGAATTTTTGCCGTAGGAATTTACATTCTGTCCCAGAAGAGTTATTTCCTTTGCTCCGAGAGAAATAAGCTCTTTTGCTTCTTCAAGCACTGCTTCAGGTGCACGGCTTCTTTCTCTGCCTCTGACATAGGGCACCACACAATAGCTGCAGAAATTGTTGCAGCCGTACATTATGGGAAGCCACATCTTGAAATCACGGTCGCGGTATACGGGAAGCCCCTCTGCGATTTCGCCTGCCGTTTCTTCTGTCTCAAAAACTCTTTTTCCGCCCCGAAGAACCTTATAAAGAAGCTCAGGTACACGGTGAATTGCAAAGGTTCCGAAAACAAGATTTACATAAGGATAGCTCCTTTTTATTCTTTCCCACACGTGTTTTTGCTGCATCATACAGCCGCACAGGGCAATTATCATATCCCGTCTTTCGTTCTTTACGGGCTTGAGAGCTCCCACGTTTCCGAAAACTCTGTCCTCGGCATGCTCTCTTACTGCACAGGTGTTAAACAGAACGAAGTCTGCCTCCTCCCTGTTTTCAGTAAACACATATCCCATTTCGTGAAGCTGTCCCTTTATTCTTTCGGAGTCCGCCACGTTCCCCTGACAGCCGTATGTGTGAACATACGCCTTGGGGGCTGTCCCCTGATACTTCACGGAAAGTATGGTTCTTATTCTTTCTATGTAATCCCGCTGTCTCATAATTTCCTCGGGGGAAACAACGGGTGTGTGTTTTTCAGATAAGGTCAATTTTCATCCTCCGCACGATTTTACAATGATTTCTGCCGATAAAAATTACAATTCAGTTTATTATATATAATATATTAAAAAAAGTAAAGGGGAAAAATCAAAAAATATTTTCCAATTTGAGCTTTTCTCCCTGCTCGGTAACCTCAATAAAGGCTTCAAGCTCAAAAAAAACAGTGTTCAGCATCGTATGGTTTTCACCGCCGCCGTAAATTTCAAGCAGTTCAAAATAACGCTCTATCCTGTCTGCATCGGCGTGCTTGAGCAGAACCGACAGAGCAACCTTGTTCTTCTCCCATATCTCAAGAAGCTCTTTTGCCTTTTCACCGTTTTCCTCACTCTGCGAAATGACCGTCTTCATATCCTCAAAGGCACTGATTGTATAAATATTCGCACTCACACTGCCGGAAAGTGCGGCAAAAAACAGGATGACCGCGATAACAACTCTTTTTGTCATTTTTTTCTCTCCCGTTCAACTATCATATTTTTACCGCTCTTGTCCACACTCATAAGAAATATATTCTCAACACTCAAGCCCGATTTTTTTAGGGCGGCGTCTATTTTCTTTCTCGGGACACTGTCTTGCCCAAGAGGAGATGCCACATATTTTCCGTCCATTATCACAACTGCGGGAACACCGTTTTTGTTTTCGGGAACATTCATATCCTCTTTCGTAACACCCTGTTTTTTATCCTTGAGAAGAACACTGAGGCTTCCGTTGGTTTCCGCCAC
>JAZNRX010000240.1:0-31370 GCA_045590915.1 Acutalibacteraceae bacterium
TAAGCAGGGTCAACTGCAAGCACGCGCTTGTTTTTGATAGGCGGCTGCATAAGAAGGGGCTTTAAGTTCTGACCGAACATCTTTATTGCCTGTTCGTCTGCCTTTTCCGTGAGCATATTTCTGATTTCTCTTTCAACAGAGGGGAAGACAAGTCTTTCCCAGCTGTCAAGGGCGGCTTCCTTAACAAACTGTGTTGTGATGCTTCCCTGTTTTACGAAATAACGGTAGAAAATGCTCATAGCCGCAAAGTCTTCAATTTCAAGGGTAACCTTGAGGAATTCTTCATTTTCTCCGCGGTTTATTGCAAGTATTCTGTGACTGGGGATTTTTGAAACGGCTTCGGAATAGTCGTAATACATTGAATATACGCTGTCCTCTTCCGTTTTTGCTTTTGAACGGATAATTCCTTTCGCACTTATAAGCTCCTTGAGGTCGTGACGGATCTCGGGTGAGTCGGACATGATTTCCGCAATGATGTCATTTGCACCCTGCAAAGCGGCGGTAACATCGGGAACCTCTTTTTCCTCGTCTACAAAGGCTTCTGCCAGCGCTTCTACAGTTCCTTCTGTTTTGTCCTGTTCGAGAATCATAAGAGCGAGAGGCTCAAGTCCTCTTTCCTTTGCTATTGTTGCTCTTGTTCTTCTTTTCTGCTTATAGGGACGGTAAAGGTCTTCAAGCACGGCAAGAGTTTCGGCGGCAAGAATAGACTCACGAAGCTCGTCGGTCATTTTGCCAAGCTCCTCAATATGAGCAATATAATCTTCCTTTTTCTTTTCAAGGTTTCGAAGATATTGCAGTCTGTCTGCAATTTCACGAAGCAGCTGGTCGTCACAGCTTCCGTGCATTTCCTTTCTGTATCGGGCAATAAAGGGTATTGTGTTGCCGTCATCTATAAGGGTTATGATGTTTCCCATATGGTCGGGCTTTACGGGAAACTCACTGCAAAGTTTTTCAAGAATGTCCATGGCTTTCTCCTAAGTTATACTAATTGCTTATAAATTTCGCTTTTTTTTGTATCCGTTTCTTTTGCGGCTTTTTTTGCGGCTTCATTTATGCTGAAGCCCTCTTCAATATATTTTTTTGCAAGCTCCACGGGATCGGTTTTTTCTTCCTCGAATTTTAATTCCTCCTGTGTTTTCGCTTCTATGATAATAACATATTCACCCTTAAGCTTTACATTGTCATACTTCCCGTCCAGCTCTGAAAGTGTTCCGAATTCAATGTTTTCGTGAATTTTTGTAAGCTCCTTGATAAGTGCGATTTTTCTGTCACCTAAGGTCATATGCAAATCGTGAAGTGTTGCGGCAAGCTTATGGGGTGCTTCATAAAACACCATTGTTTTTCTCTCGGTTTTTATTTCCTCAAGATGCTCTCTTCTTTTCGGCTTATTGCCTGTCAGAAAGCCCTCAAAGGTAAAGCGGGAAACCTCAAGTCCCGAAAGAGCAAGTGCCGTGATTATTGCACTGGGGCCGGGAACTGTGTTCACCTTTATTCCGCTTTCGTGGCAAAGACGCACAAGATCCTGTCCGGGATCTGAAATTGCAGGCATCCCCGCATCTGTTATCAGTGCACAGCTTTCGCCTGAGAGAATTCTTTCCACTATTGACGGGCCCTTTTCGGCACGGTTGTGCTCGTGATATGCTATGAGCTTGTTTTTTATATCAAAATAGTTGAGAAGCTTTATTGAAACCCTTGTGTCCTCTGCGGCTATAAAATCCACTGTCCGAAGTGTTTCAACGGCACGGGGAGAAAAATCTCCTAAATTTCCTATTGGCGTGCCCACAACAAATAATTCTCCTGCCATACTCTGTTCCTTTTCTTATTTCTTGTATTGACCGATAATAGCGAGCATTTCTTCGCTTGGTGTACCGTCGGGGTTTTCTATGTGCAGTTCCTTTTCAATGATAAGACCGGGATTTCGTCCTTTTTTTCCCTCAAGGAGAAACAGCCACGGAGCCTTGCCGTCTCTTTGTGAGACAAGTCGGAGGCGTTTCGGCTCAAGCTTTGCCGCTCTCATTTCCATCATAGCCTCCGTCAGTCTTTCGGGACGAAGACAGATGCACATTCTTCCGCCGTATTTCAGAAGTCTTGCACCGGCTGTAAAAAGCTCTCCCAGAGTGAGATTTGTTTCGTGACGTGCAATTTTATCCGCAGATGACGAGCTTATAATTCCGTGTCCCTCGGCGGTGTAGGGGGGATTCATTGACACAAGGTCAAAGGTGCCTTCTTCTGTCTTGCCCTTCAATTCCCTTAAATCACAGTCGTAAAGAGTAAATCTGTCGGCAATTGAGTTGAGTTCAATGCTTCTTTTTACCTGATCGCAGGCGAGAGGCTGAATTTCTGCAGCGTGTACCCTTTCAACACCCTCGCGAAGCCAATAAAACGGTATGATTCCGCATCCCGTTCCGAAATCGCATACCTTGTTTTTTCTTTTGGGTGAGCAAAAAGCAGCCAAGAGCAAAGCATCCGTGCCAAAGGTATGACTGTCGGATACTATTAACTTCAGGCTGCCGTCAATATATTCAATATGCTCCGAGTTTTTCAGATTATCCATATTATATTCTGTTTCTCTTGAGAGCGAGTACAACAACGATAACTCCGATTCCCGAACCCAGAAGAAGAATAACGCCTATTGCAGTCTTTACGGGACTTACATCCGAATCCACGGAATTGATGTTATCATCAACAATGGGTTGGAAAACAGTTGTTGTGTAAGCCTCTGTGTAAATCTGTTCGGGAGGGATGAACTGGAAGGTTGTGGTTTCGGGGGGAAGTGTTGTTGCGGGAGAGGTGTATGTAGGCTGTGTGTATGAGGGAGTGTAAACGGGAGGAAGTGTTGTGGGAACCTCTGTAGTGGGGGCTTGGGTTGCAGGCTCCTCTGTGGTGGGCTCCTCCTGTGTGGTTGTTTCGGGAGCTTCGGTGGTGGGAACGCTTATCTGTGCAAAATCGAGATATTCCTCAAGTGTTTCGAGAATACCCGCAATGTCAACACCAAAAAGTCCCATAAGACCGCTGAGACCGCCGTTTTTTATCTGATCTATGGTTTTTTGTATGCTTTCGGGATCCGAAAGGTCAATGCCGAAATATTTCGCAATGGCGTTGATGTTATCGGGATCTATAAGGTCAGCCGCCGAAGCAGTAGCTGCCATAGGAACCAGAAGCATACAGGAAACAAGAATTGCAACAACAATCTTTTTAACTTTTGTCATAATAAATCACCAATATAAAAATAATACAAAAATAATAATAACAAGAATTTCGACAAAAGTCAAATGTTATTATATGTAAATGGCAAATATATTTCCGTCAGACAAAAAAACGGAATGTGAATTTATGCTTCCCGAACTAAGAAAAAAAACCGCCGAAGCGGTTTTTTGTTATTATATAGGAAATTGCTCGCGATGTGAGCAATTTACATATAACAAGAAACACCTACAGCCCCCATGATTGGGGGTAGGGGGTTGATAAATCGTAAGATTTTTTCTTACACTATATGGTTGAGCCAGTATGCTACATGGCTTGCGAAGCCGTGACAGCACGAAGCGTAATCGGTCATATTCTCCCATAAGGTGCCTGTTTTTTCAGCCATGGGCAAGAAGAAGCCTTCAATTTCCCTTAGAAGCTCCTCGTATCTTCCGTCTTCAAAAAGAATGAAGAGACGGAGATAGTTTCCGATAAATGCATTGGAAACAGGAACATCTGGATAGGTTGTTTCGGGATCTCTTTGTGAGCCGAATACGGTGAACATCTTTTCGTAAAGCTCGGGATGGCTTTCCTTTGTTGCGGTTTTTGTGAAGAAGGCATAATACTGGCAGGTCTCTGTGTGATTTTCAGTTCTTGTTGCAACCCCGTTTTTATCGAGAACGGCATTGTCAATGAAAAATTCGCCGTCAAATGCCTTTTGTCTTATCGTTTCGCGAAGCTTATCAGCCTTTTTGTGAAGTGTGCTGTCACCGTAAAGGTCTGCTACGGTATCAAGCACCTTTGAATAGAGCATATTTGAGGGATAGCTTATGTCACGGACGAAATCGTTTGCCTTTGACCATTCAACAAATATCCAGCTGTCAAGCTTTTCCAAAAGACCGTCCTTGTTTTCATATTTGTAAGTAAATTCAAGAAGCTCGTAAACTCTCTTTTTGGCGGCATCAATAAGCTCTTTATCGCCTGAACGTTCAAGATAGTCCTTTAACTGCAGAACAAACCAGAATGCCCAGTTGTGAATAAAAGAGCTGTCATAGTGGTCGGAGGGATAGCACATGGGAAGCATACCGTGAGGTATGTTTTCAAATTTTTCGGGGATTATGAAGTTCTCAATGAAATCGTGGTCAACAAGGCTTTCTCCTGTCAGTTCCTTTTCAACACGGGAGGTGAAGAAGCTGTCACAAAGCCAGCCCGGTCTTTCTCTTGAAGGGCAGTCCATAAAAATATCCGTTGAATTCTGTCTGAAGGTGCTGACTGCCGCATCATATATCTTCTGAAGATTGCCGTTTGGCATCTTTTTTAAGTTTGTTACAAGATTTTCAGGATAACATTCCTCATAGAGAGATACATTTGTAACAAGCGTGGGAGCATACATCGAAATGATCTGTATGTAACGGAAGGTGTAAGGCTCAAAAGACACGATGTCATAGGTTCTTCCGCCCTGAATTGCCCACTTGATAACATTTTCACAGGCATCCTTGCCGGGATCGGGACACTTGCCGTCGGGGAGGATTTCATTGAAAACGGCATAAACCACTGTGTCGTGTTCGGCGGTGAGCGAAAGACGGATATAGCCTGTGTTGTTCTGTCCCATATCGTAGATACAGCAGCAGTTAATTCCGAGAGATACGCTTTCCATACCGTAGCCGCCGTCTTCCATAATCTGTGTCTTATAGGCATAAAGCTCGTTTACGGGGGAAGCATCAAGCTCTTTTTCGGGGAAGCCCTTCAATTTTTCGTCAATACCCGTAAGGCTTCTGTCCTTGAAATACCGTCTGTCCTTATCGGGAATAAGAATACCCTTTGAAGCAATTTCCTTAACCTTCTTTTCGGTATAGAGGCAATAGGGAGAATTTCTTTCAATAAAATTTTTAGGCTCTGTTTTTGTCAGCTCAACCGCCTTGAGAACCGTTGAAGTATCTGTCATAAAAAGGTCATAGTAAGCGTCAAGAATATAGCATTCAGTGAAAGGACGCTGGAAGGAATAGCGGGGAACACGGCTCACTCTTGAGGAATATCTTGCGGCTTCAAATTCCTTCTTGCCTGTTGAATAAATTATTTTACCGTTTTTTTCAATTTCGGCACACAGGAAAGAGGGCTTGTCGAGAAGATAGAAGCTGTTGATGTTATATCCCGCCGTGAGAATTGTTATGATGTTTGTTTTTTCGGAAAGCTCTTTTCTGAGAGTGTATGAATTTACTCTGTAAAAGCCGTGTCCTGCTCTTGCGGGGCCTGCCGCAAAGAACTGTCCGTTGACAAAAATCTGATATCTTGAATGAGCGGCAAGATTGATTTTAATTTCATCGTTGCCCTCGATTACAGCTCTGAAAATAAGTGAATGGTTTTTTGTCAGCTCCTCACCCTTTTCCCATACGGGCACTGCTTCGGTGAAGCTGAATTTCTTTGATAAGCCTTGAACTGCCATTATGTTCCCTCCAGAAGAAAAGTAAATGCTTTTATGAATGCACTGTCGTTATCTGCCGTTCTCTTTGACGGCCCCTTTGTTCTTTGCCCCGACATTCTGATTTTTTTATTGATAAATCTTGAATAAAGCAAAGTTTCGATATTTTTGTCTGTAAAAATAAGTCCGTTCTGATTAAGAACCCTTGCACCCTTCCCCAGACACATTGCCGCAAGCCCGTAATCCTGAGTTATAACAATATCACCCTTGGAAACAGTGTTAGCAATCTTAAAATCCGCAGAGTCAGCCCCCTTATCCACAATAAGACACTCGGCATCTTCTTTTTCAAAAACGTGGGAGTTGTCAAACACAAGAAGACAGGGAATGCCTCTCTCACGGCAGATATCAAGAGCAATATCCACAACAGGACAAGCATCGGCATCAATAACAACACGCATAAAATCACCAAAAACATTCTACCGCAAAAATCACCGCAATGCAACAACAAATCATAATTTATCGCCCCGATAGATTATGATTTAGTGTGTGTAGAATGCCGGTGGGGTGGTGTTGGGCTTGTTGGCTTGCTCAAGTATGCTGTCTGTCATAATTACCGAGCGTACTATGCTGTTTTTTCCGTATTTCTCCCTTATTTTATCCACTGTCAGCTCAAGGCTTTCCCTTTTTTCTTCTCTTATCTCGTCACGGAAAAAACTTGTTTGTAAAGGGGCGTCGGCAGGAGAGAGGTCAACGGCTCTTATGCCTATGCTTCTTAACGGAACTGTGAAATCGTGCTTCTCACTGAGAAGACTTAATCCTGATTTGCATATGTCCTCGGAGAGATTTGTGGGAAATTCCAGCTTTTTTTGCCGTTCCTGTGTAAAAAGTGCGGTGTCCCGCATATGAAGCTGAACCCCCGAGCATACAAGTGAGTGCTGCCGAAGTCTTTTTGCTACGCTTTCGGAGAGAATATAGAGAAGAATTTTTGCATCCTCAAAATTTTTCAGGTCTCTCGGCGGTGTCATTGAATTTCCTATGCTCTTTATCGGAAGTCTTGCATCAATGTGCATAACAGGAGTTGTATCCAGTCCTGCTGCATAAATATACAGTCTTTCTCCGTTTTTGCCGAAAAGCTCCTTCATTTTTTCTCTGCCCTGCTGTGCCAGATCCCCTATTGTCAGAATATACCTTCTTTTAAGCTCTCTGACGGTTGACGGGCCTGCAAAAAGAAGGTCTCCCACAGGTGCGGGCCAGACAATTTCTTTATAGTTTTCAGGTGTTATAACCGTTACCGCGTCGGGCTTTTTATAGTCGCTTCCGAATTTTGCGAAAACCTTGTTGAAGGAGACACCGATGGAAACGGTGAGCCCCAGCTCCGTTTTTATGCGGCTTCTTATTTCCTCGGCAATTTTCTCACCCGAACCGAAAAGTGCGGTGCTTTCGGTAACATCAAGCCACGCTTCGTCGGGACCGAATGACTCCACAAGGTCAGTGTACTCCAGATATATGCCTTTGGCGAGGGAGCAGTATTTTTCATAAAGAGGAAAGTTCGGAGGCAGAATTTTAAGCTTCGGACATTTCATCTGCGCCTGCCACAAGGGCTCTCCCGTCTTCACTCCGTATTTCTTGGCAATTTCGTTTTTAGCAAGAATTATGCCGTGTCTTTTTTCAGGATCACCGCCTACGGCAAGCGGGATTTCTTTATATTCGGGATGCTCAATGCTTTCGATAGAGGCATAGCAATTATTGAGATCAGAATGTAAAATTATTCGCATAATATTCATCTCCATATCAACAAAAGAACAAATGTTCGATAAAGTGCAGTTTTATTATACCAAACAAATGTTCGATTGTAAACAGGGAAAATTTATTTTTTTACCGTGACGGCAGATAGCTGCCGACCAAAAACAGCGTTTTGGTTTATTATATTCATATTTTTTTTCTTGATTTTTATATATAATAAGTATATACTAATGTAGAATTGCCTGAAGGAGTGGTGAAAAATGGAAAAAAAGACTGTTGCAGTAAAGGCTGTCGAAGCACTTAAAGAGCTTTATCCCGATGCAATATGCTCACTTGTTGCAGATGAGCCCTTTCAGCTTCTTGTTGCCACAAGGCTTTCTGCACAGTGTACGGATGCGAGAGTCAACCTTGTGACACCGGCTCTTTTTTCCGAGTTTCCTTCCATCACTGATTTCAGTAAGGCAGATGTGAAAAGAGTTGAGGAGCTTATTCATTCCTGCGGATTTTTCCGTCAGAAAGCGAAGGATATTGTAGGAATGGCACAGGAAATTCTCACAAGATTTGACGGCGTTGTTCCCGATACCATCGAAGACCTTGTAACGCTTCCCGGAGTGGGAAGAAAAACCGCTAATCTCATTGTGGGCGATGTGTATAATAAGCCTGCCGTTGTGGCGGATACACATCTTATAAGAATATCAAACAGGTTGGGACTTGTTGAAACAAAGGATCCGCTCAGAGTGGAAATGGCTCTCAGAGAGCTTCTTCCTCCCGAAGAAAGCAACGATTTCTGCCACCGTGCTGTGCTTCACGGCAGAGCTCTGTGTGATGCCAGACGCCCGCAGTGTGAAAGCTGTCCTCTTTGCACCTTCTGTAAATTCGGCACAGAGAAAACAAAAACTAATTAACATAGATACCGAAGTATCGCGAAAGGAAGAAATTAATGTCATTACTAACCAAAATTTTCGGCGACTATTCCAAAAGAGAAGTCAAAAAGGTAAAGGCTATTGCCGATAAGGTAATTGCCCTTGAGGAAGAATTTGCCGCACTTTCAGATGAAGAGCTTAAGGCGAAAACCCCTTACCTTAAGGAGAGACTTGAAAACGGAGAAACAACAGATGATATTCTCCCCGAGGCATTTGCCGCTTGCAGAGAGGCCGCATGGCGTGTGCTCAAAATGAAGCACTTTCCCGTTCAGGTCATCGGCGGTATCGTGCTTCATCAGGGCAGAATTGCGGAAATGAGAACAGGTGAAGGTAAAACTCTTGTCGCAACACTTCCGGCATACCTTAATGCTCTCACGGGCAATGGTGTTCACGTTGTAACGGTAAACGAATATCTTGCCCGCCGTGACTCCGAGTGGATGGGAAAAATATTCTCGTTTATGGGACTTAAGGTAGGTCTTGTCTATTCACAGCAGCCTCTTGAGGAAAAGCAGAAGGCATATCTTGCCGATATTACCTACGGCACAAGCAACGAAATGGGCTTTGACTATCTTCGTGACAATATGGCTAAATACCGCACGCAGCGTGTTCAGAGAGGCCATATTTTTGCTATCGTTGACGAGGTTGACTCAATTCTTATAGACGAAGCAAGAACTCCCCTTATTATTTCGGGTATGGGCTCTGTTTCCTCCGACATTTATAAGAGTGCCGATGATTTCGCAAAGAGGCTTACCGCAAAGAAAATTACGGAAATGGAATCAAAGACCTCCATTGACGAGGCTGCAGGTGATGCAGACTATCTTATTGACGAAAAGGCAAGAACTGCAACTCTGACCACAAACGGTATCAGAAAGGCGGAAGCGCATTTCAGTGTTGAAAATCTTATGGATGCGGAAAATACCGAGCTTCTTCATCACATAAATCAGGCCATAAAGGCAAGAGGTGTTATGAAGCGTGACGAAAACTACATCGTCAAGGACGGTGAGGTTTTCATTGTTGACGAATTTACGGGAAGAACAATGGTGGGCAGACGCTACAGCGAAGGTCTCCATCAGGCTATTGAAGCCAAGGAAGGCGTGAAGCTGGGAAGAGAAAATAAAACACTTGCCACAATAACACTTCAGAACTATTTCCGTCTTTATAAGAAGCTTTCGGGTATGACGGGTACTGCCATGACCGAAAAGGATGAATTTCAGGAGATATATGCTCTTGATATAGTTGAAATTCCCACAAACCGCCCCATGATAAGAAAAGACCATTCCGATGTTATGTATGTCAACGAGGAAAGAAAGTTCAATGCGGTTATTGAACAGATAAAGACCTGTCACGAAAAAGGTCAGCCCGTGCTTGTCGGTACTGTAAGCATCGACAAATCAGAGGCTCTTTCCCGTGTCCTTAAGAAGAACGGCATAAAGCATGAGGTGCTCAATGCAAAGCAGCACGAAAGAGAAGCTGAAATAGTTGCACAGGCAGGTAAGCCCGGTGCTGTTACCATTGCTACAAATATGGCAGGACGAGGAACAGATATTATTCTCGGCGGTAATGCTGAATTTATGGCACTCAACGAGCTTAAAAAGAGAGACTATCCCGAGCTTCTTATAAACGAGGCTACAGGCTTCTCAAAAACAGACGATGAGGAAATTCTTGCAGTAAGACAGGAATTCAAGGAGCTTAAGGCAAAATATGAGGAGCAGCTGGCACCCGATGCCGAAAAGGTTAGACAGGCAGGCGGTCTTTTTATCATAGGTACTGTCCGTCACGATGCAAGACGAATTGACAATCAGTTAAGAGGCCGTGCAGGCCGTCAGGGCGATCCCGGTGAGAGCCGCTTCTATATTGCCGCAGACGACGACCTTATGAGAGTTTTCGGCGGTGACAGATTTGAAAGAATTCTCAAATTCTTCAAGACAGAGGATATGGGACTTGAGGCAAGTCTCTTCGATTCTGCGGTTGAAAATGCCCAGAAGCGTGTTGAGTCAAACCACTTTGCCGCACGTAAGCACACCATAAACTTCGACGATGTTATCAATAAGCAGAGAGAAATCGTTTATGCACAGAGAGATCAGGTGCATTTTGACCTTGATATAGATGAAACCATCAGAAAGATGATAAGAGACAGCATTTCAGATAATGTTGATTTCTATTGTGCAGACGGGGCAAAACCTGAGCAGTGGAATATGAGAGGCCTTGAAATCAAATATTCCTTTATTCTCGGCGGGGATAATCTCGCAGACTGCAAAAAGACAGGTGAAATCAAGGATAAGCTTATAGGTCTTTGTGAGGAAAGACTTGCTGAAATCCATGAGGAATTCGGCGACGAAAAGGTAAAGGAGCTTGAGCAGTTCGTTCTTTTACACAATGTTGACGAAAAGTGGATGGATCACATTGATGCTATGGATCAGTTAAAGAGAGGAATTTCTCTTCGTGCATATGCAAATCAGGATCCCATCGTAGCCTTCAGACAGCAGACCTACGATATGTTTGACGATATGTCCTCTTCAATAAGAGAAGAAACCGTGCGTATGCTTTTCAGCTACCGCGTAAAGAGGGAAGAGGATATAAAGAGAACCGCAGTGAAAACAAATTATGTCACATCGGGCGGCAGTGAAACAGAAAAGAAAAAGCCTGTTGTGAAGGGACAGAAGGTAGGAAGAAACGATCCCTGTCCCTGCGGAAGCGGTAAGAAGTATAAGCATTGCTGTCTCGGTAAAGAATAAAAGCCGATCCCCGCAGTTTGTTGCGGGGTAAAGGCATTTTATCACAAGGAGAAATAGTAAAGTATGAACACTGAAAACGGATATAATCCCTTTGATAACGGCTATGGCTACGGCAATTTTCGCCGGCCGCCCCCGAAAAAGCCTTCGCTGATGAAAAGGGTGACCGGTTATTTTACAAAGGACAGCTACATTGAACTGTCCGTCGCCTCTGTGACAGTGGGGCTTGCTCTTGTTCTGCAGCGATTTCTTAACTACCTTTTCGGTGCGGCACTGGGAGTTATTCCGAGCCTGAGAGAGTTGTATGTCAATAATTATCTTTTTCAGGATGCCTTCGGAATTGTTTTTTCTTTCGTATGTGTGGGATTTCCGTTTATTCTTGCATATGCTTTTCTGAAAAAAACAGGAAATGTCCCTATATCCTTTGAAAAGCCCCGGAAAACCAAGGGAATTTTTCTCTTGATGACGGCGGGACTGGGCGTTTTTTATGTCGGAAATATTCTCACAAATTATTTTGTCAATATTCTCTCATCAATGGGAATTGAGCTTTATTCCTATGAATTGGTGGCTTCCGTCGGAGCAAATGTTCCGAAAAATGCTTTTGAGTTTATTCTTATGACAGTGGGCACGGCAGTTGTTCCCGCACTTATTGAGGAATTCGCATTCCGCGGTGTTGTTATGGGCTCCCTTCGGCGTTACGGCGATTGGTTTTCAATTATCGTAGCTGCAGTGCTTTTCGGACTCATTCACGGTAATCTTATGCAGATGCCCTTTGCAATCGTTGCGGGAATTGTTCTCGGATATATCTGTGTCGTTACAAATTCTATATGGATGTCCGTGATTTTACACTTCATAAATAACTTTCTTTCCCTTTTATATTCCTTCGGGGGAGAAATGCTCTCTGAGGGACGTGCAATGGTATTTTCGTTGGTGTTTACCTACGGTATTATTGCCGTCGGTGTAATTGCTCTTATAGGATATGCTTATTGCAATCCGCAGTTTTTGCGGCTTTATCCGTCAAAGGTAAAAAACACCACGGCAAAAAGATGCACTGCTACCTATTTTCTTATGCCTGCTATGATAATTCCCGTGCTTATGCTTATTGTAGCCATACTTAAAGATATAAAATTCTGAGGTGTTTATGGAAACGCTTACATCAAGAACAAATCCGTTGGTGAAGGATGCCGCGTCTCTGAAGGAGGCTTCTGTCAGAAAAAAGACAGGCCGTTTTCTTATTGAGGGTGCAAGACTCTGTGAGGATGCCGCAATCAACGGTGTTGCCATCGAAAAGCTTTTTATTACAGAAAAAGCGGCGGAAAAATACAGAGAAGAATTTGTTTCTGTAGAAAAATGTGCCGCTAAAAGCTTTTTCATAAGCGAGCATATAGCCGAAAAACTTTCCGATACGAAAAATTCACAGCAATTTTTTGCGGTATGCCGTGAGACACAAAAGAAAATTGAAACGGATATCAACGGAACCTATGTTTTCTGTGACAATATACAGACTCCCGATAATCTGGGAGCCGTTGTGAGAACAGCAGAGGCATTGGGGGCTTCGGGAATAATTCTGAATTCAGGCTGTGACATCCGCTCGCCGAAGGCTCTTCGTGCTTCCATGGGGGCACTTCTGAGATTTCCCGTAATAAGAACCGAGGACGGAAAAGCTCTTCTTCTCTCCCTTAAGGAAAAGGGGATGGAAATATTCGGTTCCGTGGTGTCCCCCGACGCCGAAAAGCTGACCGAAATAAAAAAGAGCGGCGGCAGTGTTCTCATTATCGGTAATGAGGGTAACGGCATCAGCGATGAAATACTCGCCTGCTGTACAAGGCTTATTACAATTCCCATGAAAGGAAAGGCAGAGTCACTTAATGCATCTGCCGCGGCAACCATTCTCATATGGGAATTTATGAAATAAGAGAGGGTGTTACGGTTGTTTTCTGAACTTACTTATGCGGTATGGTATCACCGTGTTTTCGGAAAAAGCAAAAAGGCAAGAAAAGCACTTGATTTTTACGGCAGCTTTAAGGATTTTTATGATGCTGTTATGTGCGGCTGTGACGAAACAGGCTTCGGTGATACTCTTGATATGAAAAAGGTGAAGTCCTTCAGTCTGCTTGATGCCGATATTCTTACAGATGAATGCCGTGAAGCTTACGGCTGGGATGTTATTTCAGAGGACAGTGAATATTACCCCCCTCTTCTCAGAGAGCTTCCCGACAGACCGTCCGTGCTTTTCATTGACGGAGACAAGGAGGTTCTTCGGGCTTCTGTGATGATAAGCGTCGTGGGCAGCCGAGAAGCTATGGGAACCGCAGAGCTTGTTGCCCGTAATGCCTCATACAACCTTGCAAAAACAGGTGCTGTTATAGTCAGCGGAGCGGCTCTGGGAATAGACAGCTGTGCACATCTCGGTGCTATTGAGGCAGGCGGAAAAACCGTTGCTGTTCTCGGATGCGGTTTGGGAAATGACTATCTGAAAAGGCTTGGTGACTTTTATGACAGACTAAGAGCGTCGGGCTGTTTTATAACGGAGATGCTTCCGTTTTCCTCCGCAACAAGATATTCCTTCCCCGAAAGAAACAGAATAATATCGGGTATGAGCCGTGCGGTGCTTGTAAGCTGTGCCGCTGAAGACAGCGGTTCGCTGATAACTGCCCGACTTGCCAAAAAGCAGAACCGCCGTGTCTATGCCATGGCTTCTGAATTATGCTATTCGTCAGGCTGTAAAATGCTTATAGATGAGGGTGCTTTCACCTTTTACAATGCGGGTGACATTGCATATCCTCTTAAGGAGTTTTATCCTGAAGGCACATTTAACGAGCTTTGGTGCAACAAATCCGTTCTGCCGTCAGGAAATGATGCAGCCGTACAGGATATGGCAATTCCAAAAAAGAAACCGATAACAAGGAAAGTAAATAAAACGGTCGGGGAGAATAACGAAAAAGAAGAAACGGTAAAGCAAGAAGCATCCGTTCTTTCTGAAATGCCTCTTCTCTCTGAAAATGCAAAAAAGATTTATGAGCTTCTGGGAGAAGACACGGTAACTATGGATTCTCTTGTTAATGCCTCATCACTTAAAATAAGTCAGGTGCTTATGGGTGTGGGTGAGCTTGAAATGAAAAAGCTTATAAAAAAGCTTCCCGGCTCAAGAGTTCAGAAGCTCTGAGTGTCATTAAATCAGTAAAAAATGCAAAAATGCTTAAAATATAATTTTTCCAAAGGAAGAAACAGTATATGTCCAGACTTGTAATTGTAGAATCCCCCGCGAAAGCAAAAACCATCAAAAAATATCTCGGCTCCGACTTTGAAGTAAAGGCTTCAATGGGACATGTAAGAGACCTGTATGCAAATAAGCTCAGTGTTGATGTCAGCCGTGATTTTGAACCCAATTATGTAATCATCAAAGGAAAGGAGAAGCTTATCGAGGAGCTTAAAAGCCTTGCAAAAAAGAGCGATGAAGTATATCTCGCAACGGACCCTGACCGTGAAGGCGAAGCAATCTCATGGCATCTTGCAACCATTCTCGGTCTTGATATAAATAAGTGTAACCGTGTGAAGTTCAACGAAATCAACAAGAACAGTGTCACTGCAGGTATAAAAAATCCCTCTAAAATTGACCTTGATCTCGTCAATGCACAGCAGGCAAGAAGAATTCTCGACCGTCTTGTAGGCTACAGGCTTTCTCCTTTCATTTCACAGAAAATAAGAAGAGGTCTCTCTGCAGGCAGAGTTCAGAGCGTTGCTTTAAGGCTTATTGTTGACAGAGAAGAAGAAATAAAGAAATTTGTTCCCGAGGAATATTGGACAATAGATGCAGTATTGTCCGCTCCGCCCTCAAAAAAGAACTTCAAGGCATCCTTCTGGGGTGACGAAACAGGAAAAATAAAGCTTTGCGACAAGGAAGGTACGGATAAAATACTTGAAAAGCTTGACGGAGCAGTTTTCCGTGTTGACAAGGTCAAAAAGGGCGTAAGAAAAAAACAGCCCTCACCTCCCTTTATTACCTCTACGCTTCAGCAGGAGGCATCAAAAAGACTGGGCTTTACCGCAAAGCGTACCATGAAGGTAGCGCAGGAGCTTTATGAAGGCGTTGATATTGCAGGTCACGGCTCTCTCGGTCTCATAACATATATGAGAACAGACTCCCTTCGTATCTCCGAGGAATCGCGTGCACAGGGCAATGAGTTCATAAAGAACAATTACGGTGAAAAATATCTTCCCGAAAAGCCCCGTTATTTCAAAACAAGAGACACTGCACAGGACGGACATGAGGCAATAAGACCTTCGGATGTCACCCTCACTCCCGATATGGTGAAGTCCTCACTTTCATCAGAGCAGTATAAATTGTACAACCTTATATGGAGCCGTTTTGTAGCTTCGCTTATGGCAAACTGTGTGCAGGATACCACAAAGGCTGAAATCAAGGCTTCAAGGGATGAAAATTCCGAAAGCTTCTGTATTTTTACCGCATCGGGCTATACTGTTCGTTTTGACGGCTACAGCACACTTTATGATAACAATTCCGATGACGAGGAAAGTGCATCCGTTCTTCCCGAGCTTTCGGAGGGTGCGGTTCTGAAAAACCGTGAAATAAAAAATGAACAGCACTTCACACAGCCTCCCTCACGCTTCTCGGAAGCATCGCTTATCAAAACTCTTGAGGAAACAGGCGTAGGAAGACCCAGTACCTATGCTTCAATTCTTTCAATAATTCTTGACCGTGACTATGTCATAAGAGAGTCAAAGAAGCTTCTTGCTCCCACGGAGCTGGGAACTGCAATAGTCACGCTTCTTAAGGAAAAATTCCCCAAAATAGTAAACACAAAATTCACCGCAGGTATGGAAGCCGATCTGGATAAGATTGAAGACGGCGGCTATGATTATATAAAAATGCTTCACGGCTTCTATGATGAATTTGAGGATACTCTCAAAAAGGCAAAATCCTCAATGGAGGGTGTCAAGATAAGTCTTGAAGAGGATAAAACGGACATCCCCTGTGAAAAATGCGGAACAAATCTCGTTGTAAAGGTTGGCAGATTCGGAAAATTCTTTGCCTGTCCCAACTATCCCGAATGTAAATTCACAAAGCCCTTTGTTATGGAAATTGAAGGCAACTGTCCCGTATGTAATGAAAAGCTCATAAGCAAAAAATCAAAGAAGGGACATGTTTTCTACGGCTGCTCAGGCTATCCCTCATGCAGCTTTATGACATGGGATATGCCTCTTAAGGATAAATGCCCCGATTGTCAGAAGACACTTTTCAGGGCAAGAGGAAATATATTGAAGTGCCTTGATGAAAAATGCGGTTATGAGAAAAAAGGCAGTAAGAAGCAGGATAAAGATGAAGATTGATTATATTACGGTTATAGGCGGAGGCTTTGCAGGTGTTGAAGCGGCTTATCAGATTGCAAAGGCAGGTATAAAATGCCGTCTTTACGAAATGAAGCCTGTGAAATTTTCTCCTGCCCACAAAAGTGAAAAGCTGTGTGAGCTGGTATGCTCCAATTCCTTTAAGGCAGCCCGTCCCGATTCGGCGGCAGGACTTCTGAAAAATGAAATGGAGCTTCTGGGAAGTGTTACTGTTAAATGTGCAAAGGCGACTGCCGTTCCCGCAGGCGGAGCTTTGGCGGTAAACCGTGACGATTTTTCGGAGGCGGTCACACGCATTATCGAAAACGAGCCTCTTATTGAAATTATAAGAGAGGAAATTACAAAAATCCCCCGTGATGGAATTGTTATTGTTGCCGCAGGCCCTCTTGCCAGCGACAAAATAAGTGAGGACATAAGAAGACTTTGCGATGAGAATTTAAGTTTCTATGATGCGGCGGCGCCCATTGTAAGTGCCGCCAGCATTGATATGGAAAGTGCCTTCTGTCAGTCCCGTTACGATAACGGCGGAGAGGATGACTATATCAACTGTCCTATGAATAAAGAGGAATATGAAGGCTTCTATAATGAGCTTATTAATGCCGAAAGCGTTATTCTTCACGATTTCGAAAAGGGCAGGGAAATATATGAGGGCTGTATGCCCATTGAGGTTATGGCTAAAAGAGGAGAAAACACCATCCGTTTCGGCCCTATGAAGCCTGTGGGACTGAGGGATCCGAGAACGGGACATCGTCCGTGGGCAGTGCTTCAGCTTCGCAAGGAAAATAAAGAGGGCACCCTATATAACCTTGTGGGCTTTCAGACAAATCTTAAATTCCCAGAGCAAAAAAGAGTGTTTTCCCTTATTCCCGCACTTAAAAATGCGGAGTTTGTACGTTACGGCGTGATGCACAGAAATTCATTCATCAATTCCCCCAATGTATTGACACACTTTTTCAATATGAAGGAGTATCCCGACATTTTCTTTGCGGGACAGATTACGGGTGTTGAGGGGTATATGGAATCTGCGGCGGCAGGTATAATTGCCGGAATAAATGCCGTAAGGCGTTATAAGGGTGAGGAAATGATTTTTCTTCCCGAGGACACAATGCTGGGTGCACTTTCAAGATATGTTGAAAACACCGAAACGAAAAACTATCAGCCTATGGGTGCCGCAATAGGACTTCTTCCTCCCCTTGATGAAAAGATCAGGGATAAAAGAGAAAGATATAAGAAAATATGCGACAAGGCAATTTTGTCGCTGACGGAATATAAAGAAAAAAATAACCTTTGAATATCCGCCTGAAAAGAAAGGAAAAAAGAATGAATCAGCTTGAGAAAAATATTGGCTATGAATTTAAGAATAAGGAGCTCCTTCGGCTTGCTCTTTCACATTCGTCATACGCAAACGAAAGAGCGGGACAGGAGAATAATGAAAGGCTTGAATTTCTGGGTGACTCCGTTTTAGGCTTTATCACCGCCGAATATCTTTTTTCCACTCTTAAGGAGCGTCCCGAAGGGGAGCTGACAAAGCTTCGTGCAAATGCCGTTTGCGAAAAATCCCTTGCGGTGTTTGCCAATGAAATAAATCTCGGAGACTACATACTTTTAGGAAAAGGCGAGCTTATGACAGGCGGAAAGGACAGACCATCAATTCTTTCCGATGCATTTGAGTCGGTTATTCCCGCAATTTATCTTGACGGTGGAATTGAGCAGGCGAAAAAATTCGTGCTTCGCTTTGTTTCCACCTCTACAACCGACACAAGAACAGCAACTGACTATAACACGCTTCTGCAGGAGGTAATTCAGAAAAATCCCGACGAGCATCTGGCATACCGTCTTGTTGCAGAAAGCGGTCCCGATCACAACAAGGAGTTTACCGTTGAGGTATATCTTAATTCCAACTGTATAGGCTCGGGAGTGGGCCCGTCCAAGAAAAAGGCAGAGCAGGCGGCGGCAAAGGAAGCACTTGAGCTTATGGGGATAAAGGAATGAAGCATATAAATGTTTCCTTGTTTGTGCCTCATCTGGGGTGCCCCAATGACTGTATATTCTGCAATCAGAAAACCATATCGGGAAAAACCGAGCCGCTGAAAAAAGAGGACATTGTTTCGGCGGTAAATACGGCAATAAAAGGAAATTACGATAAAGAAAATTCCGAAATTGCTTTTTTCGGAGGCTCCTTCACCGCTATAGAAAGAGAGCTTATGGTTTCCTATCTTGAAACGGTGAAGCCCTACATAAATACATATTTCAAGGGTATACGAATATCCACCCGTCCCGACTGCATAAACGAAGAAATCCTCTCCTTGCTTAAAAGCTACGGTGTCACCTCAATAGAGCTTGGTGCACAGAGCATGTGTGAGGATGTGCTTATAAAAAATAATCGGGGACACACACCCGAGGACACACAACGGGCGGCTTCACTTATAAAAGAAGCAGGCTTTTCTCTGGGACTTCAGATGATGACGGGACTTTACGGCAGTGATGCTGAAAAAGACAGCTTTACCGCCCGTAAATTTGTTGAAATGAAGCCTGATACGGTGAGAATTTATCCCACTGTAGTGCTTCATGATACCTGTCTTGAGTCCCTTTATGAAAAAGGGGAATACACCCCTCCATCACTTTCCGACAGCGTAAGGCTTTGTGCTCGGCTTCTTATGCTTTTCAATGAAAACAATATAAAGGTCATAAGACTGGGGCTTCATTCTGGCGGCAATGTTGAGGAGGGCTTTGTTGCAGGAGTATACCATCCTGCCTTCAGAGAATTGTGCGAAAATGAAATTTATAAAAACATAATCGAAAATAAGCTGACGGGTTATCCCGACGGTGAATATATACTTGCAGTGTCCCCATCGGATATTTCAAAAGCAGGCGGACACAAAAGGAGCAACATACACCATTTCGGTGAAAAAGGCAAAAAAATCCGCCTTGTTCCCGATGAGCATATAAAACAATATGATGTAAAAATATTATAATTATTATTGATATGTAGTTTTGAAGATAAGGAAAGGTAAAGAAAATGTATCTTAAAGCATTGGAAATGCAAGGATTCAAATCCTTCCCCGATAAGATTGAGCTTGATTTCGGCAAGGGCGTTACTGCTGTTGTCGGTCCCAACGGCTCAGGTAAAAGTAATATTGCCGATGCGGTGCGTTGGGTTCTCGGTGAACAGTCTACAAAATCACTCCGAGGCTCAAAAATGGAGGATGTTATTTTCAGCGGTACAAAGGACCGCCGTCCTCAAGGCTTTGCGGAGGTAACTCTGAAGCTTGACAATTCCGACGGTGCACTTGCCCGTCCGGAAAAGGAGGTTTCCGTAACAAGAAGATATTACCGTTCGGGAGACAGTGCATATCTTATAAACGGCAACACCGTAAGACTCAAGGATGTTCACGAGCTGTTTATGGATACGGGACTGGGCAGAGACGGCTATTCGATGGTCGGTCAGGGCAGAATTGAGGAGATGGTTTCCGCAAAAAGTGAAAACCGCCGCGATATGCTTGAAGAAGCCGCAGGAATTTCCGCCTATCGCTACCGCCGTGCAGATGCCGTAAAAAGACTGGATCAGGCAGAGGAAAATCTTGTAAGACTCCGTGATATCGTTTCCGAACTGCAAGCCCGTGTGGGTCCCCTCGAAAAGCAGAGCATAAAGGCTCAGCAGTTTTTGGTGTATGCAGGGGAGAAAAAGGAGCTTGAAATAGGTCTGTGGGTAAATACACTCAGCAAATCCGCAGGACTTATAAAGGAGCAGGGACATAAAATTGAGGTTGCCCGTGCACAGTATGAGGATGCGGGAGAAACACTTGAGGCTATTTCAAGAAGCATAGATTCAGCCGCAGAGGGCACAAGGGAAATCAATATCCGAATGGAGAAGATCAGAAATTCCCGTTCACTTCTTGAAGAGCAGGCATCCTCTCTTGACAACAGAGCGGCTGTTTTCGAAAACAGTGTGACTCATAACAATGAGGCAATTCTCCGTATAGAAAAGGACCTTGAGGCAGAGGACTGTGCCGACACCGATATAAGAAAGGAAATTGAGGATACCGAAAAGCTTATAAGCGAAAACGATAAAAAGATTGCCTCTGAAAATGAGGAGCTGAAAGGTCTCTCGGAAAAGCTTTCGGGCCTTAAAAAGAACGACGAAACCTATGCTGATGAATATAACCGCATAAATTCAGAGCTTTCAGTGCTGGCTCTTGATATATCAAAGGCTGAAACCGCTCTGGCATCCGCTTTGTCTTCGTCGGGTGAAATTGAAAGCCGAATAGAAGCTCTCCGGTCCGATATAAAGGACAGGGATGAGAGCATAGACACCACGGATAATGAAATAATTTCCGTAAAAGATGAACTGAAAAAGGCGGGAGAGCACAGTGAGGAGCTTTCCAATGCCGCCGCAGGCTTTGAACTTCGTCTTCGCAAGTCCGAGGAAAAACACGAAAAATGCAAAAAGGATAATGATGAGATAAAGCTGAAGCTTCTCTCACAGGAATCAAAGCTTAAATTCCTGCAGGATACCGAAAAGAATATGGACGGCTATCAGGGAAGCGTAAAGGCAGTGCTTAAAGAATATCAGAGAGGCACTCTCACAGGCATAAGAGGAACACTGTCAAGTCTTATTGAGGTTGATGAAAAGTATCAGACTGCAGTTGAAACGGCTCTCGGAAATGCAATTCAGGACATCGTAACCGAAACCGAAAACGATGCGAAGAAGGCTATCAATATGCTTAAGAATTCCCACGGCGGACGGGCTACCTTCCTGCCCCTCAATGCCATAAAGGGAAGAATTCTTGAGGAAAAAAATCTTGATGACCATTTCGGCTTTATTGACCTTTGCTATAAACTTGTAAATGCAGACAGCGAATATGAGGAAATTATAAAATCCCTTCTCGGAAGAATTGCAGTAACCGAAGACCTTGACTGTGCAATTTCTCTTGCAAAGAAGTATAATTATAAATTCAAGATAGTAACTCTTGACGGACAGATTATTAATGCAGGCGGCTCTATGACGGGCGGTTCGAAGATAAATAATGCAGGCTTTTTGGCAAGAAGAACCGAAATTGAAAAGCTTAAAAATGAATGTGACAAGCTTGCAAATGAGGTCAGTGAAAGCTATTCCGTGCTTAAAAATGCCGCAGAAGCACTTTCAAAGGCAAGAGCAGACCTTGAGGGTGCACAGGGTGAAATTTTAAGAGCACAGGAGGAAAAGCTTAAAATTGAAAGCTCACTGACGGTGCTTGAAAACAGAAAGTCCGCACTTATAAGGGATAAGGAAGAATTTATAAAAGAAAAAGAAAGAGCAGTTCTCCGTCTTACCTCCGTAAAGCAGCTTGCAGACGGAGCCAATACCGCAAAAGAAAACCTTTCGGGTGAAAAAGCGGCAAAGGAAGAGGAGCTTTCCCGTCTCACAGGCGGCAGAGACTCACTTCTTCGTGAAAGAGAAAGTCTCAATGATGAAATTTCAGAGGTCAATCTCCGTATTGTTTCTCTCGTAAAAGAAGGAGAGGCTAAAAAGGAAAATGTAAATTCTCTTTTAAGAAGAATTGAAGATGCGGCTCAGAGAAAAGAGGCTCTCCGGCAGGAAAAGGCAGAGCTTGAAAAGAAAAATGAACAGCTTCTGCTTGATGCGGAAAATACAAGAGCCGAGGCGGCTCAGATAAGAAAGCAGATATCTGCCGACGAAAATAATATCCGCGAGCTTATAAAGGAAAGAGAAAATCTCGAAAAGAGCGTAACGGATAACCGAGCCCTTGAAAAAGTAAAGACGGAGGAAAGAGAAAAGATAAGCGGTGAGCTTATCCGTCTTGAAGAAAAGAAGGCATATCTTGAAAAGGAACAGCTTGATATTGAAAGAAAGCTGTATGAGGAATATCAGCTCACACGCCGTGAAGCAGAGGCGGTATCCCCCGAAATTGACTCCGTGCCCAAGGCACAGAAAAGGCTTTCCGAGTTAAAGGCACAGATAAAGGCATTAGGCTCCGTAAACGTTGCCGCCATTGAGGAATATAAGGAAGTGTCACAGCGCTTCGAATTCCTTTCGGGACAGGTAAACGATGTGGAAAAGTCCAAAAAAGAGCTTCTTCGTATGATTGAGGAGCTGACAGGTAAAATGTCCGAGCAGTTCCGTGACCGTTTTGAAGCAATCAACAACGGCTTCAAGGAAACCTTCACACAGCTTTTCGGAGGCGGAAGTGCAGAGCTTATTCTTGAGGATGAAACAGACATTCTCGAATGTAACATAGAAATAAAGGCACAGCCCCCGGGAAAAAATGTCAAATCACTTTCACTTCTTTCGGGTGGTGAAAAGGGACTTACTGCCATTGCACTTCTGTTTGCAATTCTTAAGGTCAGACCGTCCCCCTTCTGTATTTTTGACGAGGTTGAAGCCGCACTTGATGACGTAAACGTGCTTCGTTATGCACAGTATGTGAGAATGATGACCGACGAAACACAGTTTATTCTTATAACCCACCGCCGCGGTACAATGGAAGAAGCCGATATGCTCTACGGTGTAACAATGCAGGAGCACGGTGTATCCAAGCTTCTTGAACTCAAAACAGCCGAAATGGTGGAAAAGTTAAAATTAGATGAATAAATCATAATTCTGCATCGCTGAATTATGATCTGAATGGAGCAAATTATGGGAATTTTCAGTAAAATAAATTTTGGTCTGGGAAAGACCAGAAACAAAATGGCGGGTGCCATTGATGATATGCTTGATGCATTTGATACCTTTGAGGATGATCTTTTTATAGAGCTTGAAGAAATCCTCGTTATGTCCGATGTGGGTGTCAATACTGCAGTTCAGGTGGTAGAGGAGCTTCGCTCCCGCGTAAAGAGCGAAAAGCTTAAAAGCACCGCCGATGTCAAGAAGGAATTACAGAATATTATAGCAACGCTTATTGACGGCGGAGAGGATATGGGACTTGTTACAATTCCCTCGGTTATCCTTGTAATCGGTGTCAACGGAGCAGGTAAAACCACATCTATCGGTAAAATGGCGGCTATGTATAAGGCACAGGGCAAAAAGGTTTTTCTGGGTGCCGCCGATACCTTCCGTGCCGCCGCTATTGACCAGCTTGATGTGTGGGCAGGCCGTGCAGGTGTTGATATTATAAAGCACAAGGAGGGTGCAGATCCTGCCGCAGTTGTTTATGATACAATTCAGGCAGGTATTGCAAGAGACTGCGATATTATTATCTGTGATACTGCAGGCCGTCTTCACAATAAGAAAAATCTTATGGATGAGCTTGCAAAAATTTACCGTGTATGCGATAAGGAGCTTCCCTATGCCGACCGTGAGGTGCTTCTGGTTCTTGATGCAACAACAGGACAGAATGCAGTTAATCAGGCAAAGGAATTTATGAATGTTGCCGAGCTTACGGGCATAGTTCTCACAAAGCTTGACGGTACTGCAAGAGGCGGTGTCGTTCTCTCCATAAAGAACGACCTTAAGCTGCCTGTTAAGTTCATAGGCGTGGGTGAAGGCATTGACGATTTACAGCCCTTCTCACCCTCGGCATTCGCAAAGAGTCTGTTTGAAACCGCAACCGAAAAGGATAATGAACAGGAAGGGGATTCATTAAGTGAACTTGTTAACTCTGAAGACTATATCAACTACACTCCTGAAGAAAACAAAGAAGACGGCACCGAAGCTCTTAAAGCTCTATTTGAAGAAGCGTTCGGGAAAATTGCCCACAGTGAAGACGGCAGTGAAGAATACAGCGAAGAAGGAGCTTCTCAGGGACAGGAAGACCTCACAGATGAAGAAGTCTCAGCTGAAGCAGAGCAGGGAGATTTCGGCACAGACAGCGAAAATGACGAAATCGTATCTGAAGAAGCACCCGAAGGCAAAAATAAGAGCGTCGATGAAGGCAAAGACGATGAGGAACAAAAGAGAATTGAAGCTTTAAAAGCAGAGGCAGAAAGACTTGCTGCCGAAAAGGCAGAGGCAGAAAGACTTGCTGCCGAAAAGGCAGAGGCAGAAAGACTTGCCGCCGAAAAGGCAGAAGCCGAAAGACTTGCCGCCGAAAAGGCAGAAGCCGAAAGACTCGCCGCCGAAAAGGCAGAGGCAGAAAGACTCGCCGCCGAAAAGGCAGAGGCAGAAAGACTTGCCGCTGAAAAGGCAGAAGCCGAAAGACTTGCCGCCGAAAAAGCAGAGGCTGAAAGAAAGGCACGCGAGGAAGAGGAAAGCAAGAAAAAGAAGAGGGGTGGACTGTTTGGATTTTTTAATCGCCACTCATAATATGAAAAAACGTGAGGAGCTTCACAGAATTCTGTCCCCTTTGGGAATAAATGTATTTCTTGACTATGAAAAGGGAATTACTCTCACAGATGTTGAGGAAACAGGAGAAACCTTTGAGGAGAATGCATTTCTCAAGGCACGCTCAGGCTGTAAGGAATCGGGAATGCCGTGTATTGCCGATGATTCCGGACTTATGGTTGATGCTCTCGGCGGAAGACCGGGGGTATATTCCGCAAGATACATGGGAGAGGAAACACCCTATCCCGAAAAAATGTCATATCTTGTAAAAGAGCTTGAGGGTGTCTCACCCGATGAAAGAACCGCAAGATTTGTAAGCTGTGCGGCTGTGGTGTTCCCCGACGGAAGAGAATTTGCTGTGACAGGTACATGTGAAGGAAAAATAGGCTATGAGCCCGTGGGAAGCAACGGCTTCGGCTTCGATCCGATTTTTATGGTAGGGGATAAGTCCTTTGCTCAGCTTCCCGCCGACGAAAAGGATGCTATAAGCCACAGAGGAAATTCACTTCGTGCACTTAAAGAAAAATTAACGGAAATTTTATAAAGAGGTAAATTATGACAAGTAAAGAAAGAGCCGCACTTCGCGGTCAGGCAAATACACTTGATGTGCTTTTTCAGGTAGGGAAAGGCGGCATATCAGACACTCTTATTGAACAGACAGACGGTGCTCTTCGCACAAGAGAGCTTATAAAGCTCCGTGTGCTTACTGAGACCTCACCTCTTTCTCCCCGCGAAGCCGCCGAAGAGCTTGCCGCAAAAACAGGCAGTGAGGTGGTTCAGGTTATCGGCGGTGTTATGGTTTTATACCGCTATAATCCCGAGCTTCATGAGGAAAAGAAAAAGCCCGCAAAGAAGAAGGTCAATCCCGTAAAGGAAAGAAAAAGACTTGCAAAGCTTCAGGGGAAGAAAAAATCTCCCTTTGAGGATAAAAAGGGCAGAGACAAAAGACTTCCCAAGAAGAATGATAAATAATGAATAACGGAATTTGTATATTCGGCGGAAGCTTCGATCCCGTTCATAAGGGACATAAAAAGCTTGCAGATTTTATTGTTGAGAGGCTTTCTCCCGAAAAAATGCTTATTATCCCCGCCTTTATGTCACCCTTCAAGAATTCCTCGGGAGCAACCGAAAGTGACAGACTCCGTATGTGTGAGCTTGCCTTCCCTGAAAGCCATTTTGAAATAAGTGATATAGAAATAAGCCGAGGCGGAAAAAGCTATACTGTAGATACCGTAAGTGCGGTAAAAAAATTATATCCCGATAAAAAGCTTTATCTGATAATCGGAAGCGATCAGCTTTTATCCTTTAATAAATGGTATCGGTTTGCCGATATTTTAAGTCTTGTAACACTTGTCAGTGTTTCAAGAGAAGAGGATGTGGGCTTTGCCGCTCTTGAGGAGTTTTCTGATAACCGGCTTCGTGTATACGGCGAGGTGAAAATTTTCGATTTTTCACCCCTTGAAATAAGCTCAACCGTTTTAAGAGAAAAGATAAATTCAGGGGAAGATACCTCGCAGTATATCAGTGAAGCAGTAAGGGATTATATTGACCGAAAAGGACTTTATAAAAATGTATAATAGTGAAAAACTGTTAAAGGATATAAGAAGCAGATTGTCTGATTTCAGATACACTCACTCTCTTGAGGTTGCAAAAAGTGCGGTATATCTTGCAGAAAAATACGGCTTTGATACGGAAAAAGCCTATATTGCAGGACTTGCTCACGATGTACTCAAGGAGCTTTCAAAAGAGGAATATGCTGAATTTTGGGAGACCTGCGGTATTGTGCTTTCTCCTGTTGAAAAAAATGCACCGAAGTTGTGGCACGCCATAGCAGGTGCCCGATATCTGAAGGATGAATACGGCTTTGATGAGGAAATTATCACTGCTGTCAGATATCACACCACAGGCAGAGAAAATATGTCACAGCTTGAAAAAATAATTTTTGTTGCCGATTTTATATCTGCAGACAGAAGCTATAACGGTGTTGAGGATATGAGAGAAAGAGCTGAAAGCTCTCTTGAATACTGTATGGAGGAAGGACTTCGCTTTACCATAGAAGAGCTTGCAAGGGAAAACCGCCCCATTCATCCCGAAACCGTTGCTTGCTATAATGAAATATTAATTCTGAAAGGACGGAATTAACATTTCAGTTAATTCAGAAAGGAAAATATATATGAACAAAAAGGTTGAAATTGCCGTAAAGGCATTGGACAGTAAAAAAGCAGTTGAAATAACAGCTCTTGAAATAGGCTCACTGACAGTGGTTGCGGACTATTTTGTAATAGCCGCAGGTACCTCAAATACTCAGGTCCGTGCTCTTGCCGATGAGGTTGAATATCAGCTGGGGCTTGAGGGAATTGAGCCGAGACAGATTGAAGGAAAGGCTACCGGCTGGATTCTTCTTGACTATCACGATGTGGTAATTCACGTCTTTTTACAGGACCAGAGAGAGTATTATAACCTTGAAAAGCTTTGGGCAGATGCAACACCTATTGATATATCCGGTCTTGTAACCGACTGATAAATCAAGGGCGGATAAGCAGCCTTCGTCTTTAAAATCAGGTAAAACTGTTTTTTTGCACGCGGGAGCTGAAGTCTGCATAAAATGTTAGAGAAAAAAATTTTTGAGGTATTTTCAGATGGAGATAAAGATTGGTGACATTTCTGTCAATTATTTTATGAAGGGAAATTCATCCGAGGAAGAAACCGTTGTTATGCTTCACGGCTGGGGCTCAAATATCGGTCTTTTTGATGCGGCGGCGGATTTTATTGCTCTTCGCTATAATGTTGTTGCTCCCGATATGCCCGGCTTCGGTGATACACCCGAGCCTTCGCATCCGTGGAATGTGGACGAATATACGGATTTTGTGATTGAGTTTATAAATAAACTCGGTCTTAAAAAGGTTATTCTTCTCGGCCATTCTTTCGGCGGCAGAGTAATAATAAAGCTTGTAAACAGAAAAAATCTGCCTTTTACGGTAACAAGACTTATTCTTGTTGATTCGGCGGGTATACGTCCCGAGAAAACAAAAAAGCAGGAGCAAAAGGAAAAGCTTATGAAGCTGGGAAAGAAGCTTCTTGCCGTTTCCCCGAAGCTTCTCGGTATATTCCAGAGCTTTGTGGGCTCTGCCGATTATAAAGCCGCCACTCCCTTGATGCGAGAGGTTCTCGTAAATGTTGTAAATGAAGACCTGTCCCATCTTCTTCCCTCAATAACACAGGAAACCCTTCTCATATGGGGTACTCTTGATACTGCAACTCCCATAAAGGATGCCGAAAAGATGGAAGAGCTTATTCCCGATGCGGGACTTGCGAGAATTGAGGGTGCGGGGCACTACTCTTTCCTTGAAAATGCTCCTCTTTTCAATTCCATTATGGAAGCTTATCTTGAGATTTGATTTTTTGCGGAGGTTACACTATGGCACCCTATTTACAGATTCTTTTCGGTGCAATAAGCCTTATGGCTTGTTATTCCGTTTTTAAGGCTCTTATATATAACATGCATATGTTCCAGCTTAACTCCTACCGTTTTTCCGTTCACTTCGGCTGGTTCAGGAAGAATGCGGGAAGATATGCGGTAGAATATATAATTTTTGCTCTTTCATTTACAGGACTTATCTCCTATGAGCCTCTGATGCTTTTTGCCGCTTTGTCACTTCTTGTTGCACTTATGGCACAGGCAGTGGAAAACAGAAACAGACCGCAGAAAAAACCTCTTGTATATACACCCAGAGTAAAGAGAATGTTTGTTACAACGGGAATAATCATTGCTGTTATGTATATTGGTGCATGTTTTATTCTCACAACAGAAAACAAAAATCTTTCATTTCTTGTTGTCGGTCTTATTGCGGCATTATGCCCCGTAATCATTCCTCTTGCAAATCTCATCAACACACCTATGGAAAAGGGTGTGAACCGTTATTATCTCAATGATGCAAAAAGAATGCTTAAAATGATGCCCGAGCTTGAAACCATAGGAATTACAGGCTCCTACGGCAAAACAAGTGTTAAGTTCTATTTGTATACAATTCTCCGTGCGTGGACAGACACGCTTGTCACACCTTCAAGCTTCAATACACCCATGGGCATTACCATTACAATCCGAAAATCTCTTAAAGCGGTGCATAAGATTTTTCTTTGCGAAATGGGTGCAAAATGGGTTGGTGACATAAAGGAGCTTTGCGACATAGTTCATCCGAAGCACGGTATTATAACCGCTCTCGGTGAACAGCATCTTGAATCCTTCGGCTCAAGAGAAAACATAATAAAGACCAAATATGAGCTGGCAGATGCACTGGCTGAAGACGGAAGACTTTATGTGAATTGGGATAATGAGGTTATAAGAAAAAATCCTCCCAAGCGTGACTTTATCACATACGGAACCTCACCCGACTGTGATTATTATGCATTTGACGAAAAAATATCCGCTTCGGGTACTGCCTTTAAGGTAAAGATTCCCGACGGTGAAATATATGATTTTGATACAAAGCTTTTAGGCTCTCATAATGTTATCAATATAACAGGTGCCATAGCAGCCGCACACGGTTTCGGTATGCCCGTAAATGAAATGAGAAGATATGTCAGAAGAATTGAAGCCGTGCCTCACCGTATGCAGATTGTTCCCAGAGGTGCTGTTACAATTATTGACGATGCCTTCAACTCCAACCCTGCAGGCTGCCGTGCGGCACTTAATACACTTAAAAGAATGGACGGCGTGAGAATTCTTGTTACTCCCGGTATGGTAGAACTGGGTGAAGAGGAATATAAACTTAACCGTGAATTCGGTGCGGAAGCTGCTTCCTGCTGTGATATTATTGTTCTCATCGGTGAAAAACAGACTCTTGCCATTAAAGAGGGTGTTGAGAATGAGGGCTTCAACAAGGAAAATCTTTATGTGTTCGAGCAGTTTACCGATGCTATGAATATGCTTTACAATATGAAAACCGACAAGAAGAAAATAATTCTCCTTGAAAACGACTTGCCAGATAACTATTAAGAAAGGAGACGGTGCTATGAAAATAAGAGTTTGTGTGCTTTTCGGCGGAAAAAGTGTTGAGCATGAGGTTTCCGTAATTTCCGCACTTCAGGCAATAGCCTCAATTCCTGCTGACAAGTATGAAGTAATACCTGTATATATCACAAAGGACAGTGAATTCTATACAAGCTTCGAGTGCTCATGCATTGAAGAATACAGTAATATTCCGAAGCTCATAAAAAAGAGTACCCGTTGTACCTTTATGAATGTTGACGGCAAAGTTTTTCTTATGCGTTATCCCTTCAAGAAGACGGGTAATAATGTGATTTCCGAAATTGATGTGGCATTCCCCATTGTTCACGGCACAAATGTTGAGGACGGCACTCTTCAGGGGTATCTTCGCCTTATGGGCGTGCCTTATGTCGGCTGTGATGTTACCGCCTCTGCCGTTGGTATGGATAAATATGTAATGAAAACCGTGCTCAAGGACAATGATATTCCCGTGCTTGACTGTGTGAGACTTTCTTCGTCAGACTACAGTGAGCCCCAATGGTGTCTTGACAGGGTTGAAGAAAAAATCGGCTATCCCGTGGTTGTAAAGCCATCAAATCTCGGCTCCTCCGTAGGAATAAGTCTTGCCTTCAACAGAGATGAGCTTGCCGTATCTCTTTCGGATGCCTTCCGCTATGCCACCGTTGTGCTTGTTGAGCAGGCAATAACGGACCTTACGGAAATAAACTGCTCGGTTATCGGAAACACCGAAACAGCAGAAGCCTCAGAGCTTGAACAGCCTCTGAATTTCGGAAAGCTGCTTGACTATACCGCAAAATATCAGAGAGGCTCTCTTTCCAAGGAGGAGCTTACTGAATTCAAAAAGGGTATAGATAACATAATAAACAATCCCATTGATGTTGAAAACGTGTATAAGGATGATAAGTCAATTTATTGCAGTGCCGACGGAAGAATTGTCAGAAAGGGCGAGGGCGTTGTGAAATATGACACATCGGTTGCTCTCAAAACCTTTGAAGCCCAGAAGCTTGCACGTGTAAATCCCGGAAGACCTACAAAGGCCGCCGCAGGTATGGCAAGCCTTTCAAGACTTATCCCCCCCAATATGACAGCAGAGTCAAGAGAATATATCCGCTCTCTTGCAGTTAAGGCATATACCGTGCTGGGATGTAACGGACTTTCAAGAATTGACTTTATGATAGACAGAAAAACAAATAAGGTCTATCTCAACGAAATAAACACAATTCCCGGCTCTCTCTCATTCTATCTTTGGGCACCCTTAGGTGTAAATTACGGGACTGTGCTTGATGCAATGATACAGCTGGCCTTGAGAAGAAGCCGTGAGGAAGAAGCACTTGAATTCTCCTTCTCCTCAGATATTCTCAAAAATTTCTCCGCAAAGGGAACAAAAGGAACCAAAGGCACAAAAGGAACAAAATCATAATTTAACGGCGTGAGCCGTTAAATTATGATGGTTTTATTCACACCTTCGGTGTGAGTTCTATTGTGCTTTGCACAGTGTTATTCGGCTTCGCCGAGTTGTATTTTGCTTTGCAAAAATTCGGAATCTGCGGTTTGCATTCAATGCGTTGCAAATTCGGATGTTCGGATGCTTCGCCAATTCGGAGAAACCCAACACAAATGCAATCAAACTTCAGCAATGTGCCGAAGGCACCAGCGTTTTAGAGCGAAGCGGAACAAGGCGTGTACGCCTTCCTCAACTTTTGTCGAAGACAAAAATATCACTCATTCCGAA
>JAZNRX010000241.1:0-2640 GCA_045590915.1 Acutalibacteraceae bacterium
GTTCATAAATACTTAAACATTAATTTTTTTGCCGAAGCAAGCATCGTCGTAGTCTATAGACAAAAGTGTAAAATTGTATTTTCTGTAGAAGCCCATCGCTCTTTCGTTTCTCGGTCCGCAGGTAAGACAGACTCCGCAGACCCCTTTTTTTGCCAAATGGTCACACAGAGTGTCAATGAGCTTACCGCCCAGCCCCAGTCTCTGATACTCGGGAAGAATGTTTATATGAAAATGTGCAGGATATTCTTCCTTGAATCTTTCGGGAACATTATATGCTGTCGATGCCCACTCGTATCTGTCATCTCCGTAACTGTCCGAGCGAGGAAGATATTCACTGTCGAAGATCTTTTTGAATCTGTCAAAGTTTTCTGCACAGATTATATAACCTACCACTTTGTCTTTATCTTCAAGCACAAAGCAGTTCTCAGGTTCATGCTCAATGTAATAATCGCAGAATGTGTTATGATAAAACAGTCCGGTCAAATAATTCGGCACTTCCTCGGGCCCTTCACTGTTATCGCACACGAAATGCATATCAGCACGGTCCTTTTCCTCATATTTTCTGATAGATACCATTATATATCACCACCCTCAATCCGGTTTACAGGAATAGATTATCATAATGAATTAAAAAAAGCAACAAATTACTTGAAATTTTTTTGAAATAAGTGTATAGTTAAGATATACAGTTTTTGGGAGTAATTGCTATGAAATTTAAGGATAGTTTGACAAAAAAATCAGTAAAATCCTTGATAAATTTAATTATTTCAACTATGCCGAAGAGGTATTTTACAACACAGGAACGCTCGGATGAATTTATGCTTACGGGAGACAAAAAATTCCGTTCCGTACCCGGTAAAAATTGGACTGTCGGTTTCGGTAAAAAAGCATACACCCCTGATGATTATAACCATAAGACATATTATATTGCCGGCTATGATTCTGATAATCCCGTAAAAGGGGTACTTGATGACCTGTATGCAAGAGCAGTTTATCTTGATGATAATACAGGTGACGGCGGTGTGATTTTTTGTGCACTTGATTGTGTCGGAATCAGCAGAAAGGATATAAATGACATAAGAAAGCTTGCTGTTGAAAGCGGAAGGCTCGAAAAGGTTAAATCAATCAACATTTCTTCAACTCATACGCACGCAGGAATCGATACTCAGGGGCTTTGGGGTAAAAAGATCTATAAAAGCGGTAAAGACAAAGCTTTTATGGATAAACTCAAAGAATCCGCGGTTCAGGCTGTCATAACAGCTTTTGAGAACAGAAAAGACGGGAAGCTTTATTATGGTTTCGCTCCTGTTGAAGATATGCAGGCTGATGTCAGAACTCCCGTAACCTATGACAAAAACCTGACAAAAATCCGCTTCTCTCCGTATGACAAATCCGGTGACATTTTCATAGTTAATTTTGCTTCTCACGCAGAGCTGCTCGGAACAACATCGCTTGTCAGTGCCGATTTCCCCGCATATCTTATCAGGGAAATTGAGGACAATGTTCCGAATGCTGATGCTGTTTTTTTCAACGGTGCCGTAGGCGGTATGATTTCTGCTAAGGAAATAAAAAAGGTCTACAGAGATTCTATCGACTGTGAAGCCTATATGAAGGACTTCGGAAGACAATTGGGCAAAGCAGTTCTTTCAATCCGAAATGAAACAGAGCTGAAGCCGATTCTTAATATAAGATCCAAGGGTGTTATTATTCCGGGTGAAAATACTGTGCTGATTCTTGCAAGATATCTTAAGGTTCTCAATAACGATATCGGACGAACCGAAAAAAGGAGCAGTGCTTGTATTTATTCGGAAGTCGGATATATGGAATTGGGTGATAAGGATGTTGCTGTTTTTCTTGTTCCCGGCGAGCTTTTCCCCGAGCTCTATAACGGTGAATTCCTGACAGAAAAGGACAGTGCAAACCACAGAAGGGCAAGCTATAAAACGGTCCTTTCCGAAATGACAGAGTGCAAGCACAAATTTGTTGTCGGGCTTTGCAACGATGAGTTGGGCTACATTCTTGCTGAAAATGATTTTCTGCTTAATGAGACCCTGCCATATATCAACAAGGCTACTGATGATATGGACAGAGACCACTACGAAGAAACTAACTCAACCGGACCTGAGACAGGCAGAATTATTCTTGAAGAAACTGAAAAGCTGATCAGATCGGTTTACAATTGATTATAAGGAGATGTCAACAATGAAAATGCGTTCCCGTTCTTTTATCGCAATTCTTCTTGTATTTACTATGTTTTTTTCTGTAAACTCAATAACTGCTTTCGCAAGCGGTGAACAGGACAATAATCCCATTTACTTTGTTTCAAATATGCTCGGAGGCTTTATTGACAGCTTGATCAGACTGTTGGGTGTTCTTACTCCCACGCCTGACTACCCGACGGTTGAAGAATACTTTGCTTCAGACAGTGAAAATTTCTATAAAGGAACTGAAAGCTTTATTGACAATGCTGCAGACGGAGCAAAATGGTCTCTCGGCTTCGGCAAGGAAAGCATTGTTCCCGACAATCTTCGTGACGGAAGCAAAAAATACTACACCGGCGGATATTTTACCCAGAAGGTGAACGGTGTGTTCGACGATCAGAAGGCTGTTGCAATTGCCCTCAACGACGGTTCGGGCAGA
>JAZNRX010000242.1:0-7873 GCA_045590915.1 Acutalibacteraceae bacterium
TGCAGAGCAGGAATATCCATACTGAATTCCTCACCGTCATAATCGCGTATGCCCTTGACCTTAAGGCCGTCATAATCGTGGGCAAGGTGTCCCTCACCCATATATATAAAGCCCTTTGCATTGGGGAGGTCGTTGACCTTAACATCGCATTCCGTACGGTAAGTGCCGGCATAAACCTCTTTTTTTACTTCCTCCCGTTCCCATTTATACCAATCTGAAGGGAATTTGAATTCGGTATCGCCATTTGCCGCCTCTAACTCACCGTAAATATTGAGTGTCCATCTTTTTCCACATTCACCGCAGAAAAGTTCGGCACCCTTTGAGGACATTTTTGTTTCACAGGAGCAGGCAGGACATTTGTAAAGAACATTGTGCAGTCCTTGGGCTCGAGTCTTTTTCTTTACTTCAACCCTGTTTTCGCTCTGCCATCTCCAATCGTCATGCTGTAGGGCATCACGGAGCTTTTGATTGATTTCTTCAACAGAGAGCTGTTTTACCTCGTCTGCAGTCAGAAGAAGAGAGTGTTCAGCCTCGGTTTTGAGGAACCAACGGAAAGATTTTGTATTCCAGAAGGGATTGTATATATGATGTCCCTTCATTTTCATTGTTACAACGGGAACTCTGCAAAGCTTGATAAGCTGACCCGCAGAATCAGGAATAGTTTCGGTGATGCCGCAAAGAGAGTATTTTGCTTCGGGATAAAGTCCGTAAAATTCTCCGTTTTTCAGTATCTTTCGGGCAACGAAAACAAGGTTCATATCGGTTGTAAATTTTCGGGTGGGGAAAATACCGATTCTTCTTGCCATCCATTCTCTGCCGATAAAATCATCAACAGCACCGGGAAAATGACCTCTGTGTCCGATGAGAAGAGAGGTCATAATATAAAAATCGTAAAAACAGTTATGGTTACAGAAAAGGATATACGGAGGCTTTACTCCGGTAGAACCGACTGTATTTGCTTTGACACGGTGTAAATCCTTTCTCAGCTTTGTACCTGCCCATATAGGTCCGATAAAAATGGGCCACTGACCGTGGGGCTTCTCTTCCATATTGAATTTTTTAGTTGCAGGAGGTCCTTGCCATATTCGCTTGCCGATTTTCTTGTATTTCATAAGCCGATAAACCCCCTTTTACTATATTTTGATATCAATATTAGAAAAAAATTACGATTTATTCCAATCTTGTGTACTGTAAGTGTTTCTTGTTATAAGGAAATTTTTCACATTGCGAACAATTTACTATATAATAGCAAAAATATTATTCTTTTTCAACAAGAAATCCTAAAAAACAAACATCGGATAGTATTTTCTTCTGGATGAAGTGCAGATGTTAGATTGCTTTGAGGCTGTGTTAAACGGTTATCTGAGAAATGATAAGTTTGATGTATTTGTAACGGTAAGTAATGCTAAGTTTTTATCTAAAGATATTATTACCGAGTTTTCAGACCTCGGACTCAGAAATGCCCGAATTAATTTCAGACAGGATGAATACGGAATATTGACTATGAATATTTACGATTTCCTGTTAACCCCACAAGCTATTGAAAGGGAGCACAGCAGCACATTGTGCTGTGTGCTCCCTGTCTTGTTTTTTTGTCATTTTTTATCAAAAACAGTTTATTTGCTTGACATTATAAAATATAACCAATACAATTATTACGGACAAATTGGGAATTTTGGTGAAAGGAGGGGTTTTGATGATTGATGTGGACAAAATATGGGATGAATGTCGGGATAAAATCAGAAAGCTGTGTGAAATAAAGCTAAACTCATTTCCTGATGCGGCTGAAGATATACTTTCAGAAACATACATAGCCTTTGTCACGGCAGTGAAAAGCGGGAGAGAAATTGATTATCCGAAAGCATGGCTTTACAAAACGGCAAACAATCTCATAAAAAAGAAATATACACAGTTAAAGCATCAAAGAGAGAATTTTGTGAGCTTTGATGCTGTCAAGGACAATACCTACGACTTGCAGATAACCCCTGACTTTGCCGATCTGCTCATAACAGATGATGATATTGACAATATGGCAGATAAAATTCTTTCAACCTTATCGAAGGAAGAGACAGAAATACTGAAATTGTTTCACAAAGATAAAAAGAGCTTCAAGGAAATTTCAGATATGCTCGGGAAGACGGAAGGTGCGGTTAAGCAACAGAATTACCGACTATGCAAGCGAATACGAAGGCTTATTGTTGAAAATTTTGACGGCTAAAAAAATTTTTTTTATTTCCGTGTTACTTTCCTGATATTTTGATACTAATATAGTGAGGTGGTTAAAATGAACAAAGAAATATTAAAAAGTATTCTCGAAACCTCGTCGGCAGAATTCTCTTATGAGGAAATACAAAATATGCTTGATGAGGAATTAGAAAAAAACGAAGAAGAAATGGATACGGACCTCATTGACCTTTGTATCGAAGTACTCAGCCGCGAAAGCACAGAAAAAACGGTCAGCACCGATGATACAAAGAAAAGGAATTCAATAAGGAGAATTTTTCTTATAGCTGCGGTAGTTGCTGTTCTGTCTGTTTTAACTGTTTCTGCAAGTGCTGAAATTTTCAGTGTTGATACTGAAACCGGAATAGTTTGTATCTTCGGGAAGCAGATTTCCCTAAATATCAAACAGCTCAGACATATAAATGAAAATGAAGAGCTCAGCGAGCAAGATTTGGAGAATATCAATCTGCTTCCGATGTTTCTTGAAGATAACTGCAAATTGACCTATGATACATCATTGCAGAATTTTGAAGATAATATAAATTTCAATTTTATAACAAACGATATATCGGGCTATATAAATATTCGTAAAAACAGTTTATGCGAGTATAACCTTGAAAGTATTCAGCTTTTAGCGGATGTTGAGCAGATAAAACAAATAAGTGTAAACGGTATAAGTGTAATAATAGCTTCTTTTTGCGATTCTAATGTTTTTGCTTATTATAATTTACAGAACAGCAATTACAAAATACTGTTCAGAAATTCATCCTTTGAAGAGGTCTTGAAATTGCTTGCAAATTAGTCAGTGATTTTTAAGGAGATTGAAATTATGAAACAGATTATAAAATTAGTTTTTATATTCACCTTATGTTTTACCACACTTTTCAGTGTAAATGCACAGGCTTATGAGACAGAAAAAATTACAGAGCAAAGCATTTTCCTCACTCAAAATGAAATAAACGAAATTCTTGCTCAAGGAAATCATTATACGGCAACAGACCGTGCCACAGGGCTTATTCTTGACGGCTCAGCCGCAATAAACGACGATTATTCACTGCTTCAATTTGTAGGTTCAGTTAATTGTATTATGGAGGTTGTAAGGTGCGGCTTTGAGGACATCACTGTTCAGCAAAGAAAGAATTCCTCATATTCATGGTCAAGCTATTATCAGTTTGATGATGATTATTTTGATTTGTATTCATACACCACTGTAAAAGCAGTAACGGTTGCTCCCGGCTATGAATATCGGGTTAAGGTTACTCTTTACGCCAAAAAGAACATTTTCTCTGTTCAGAGAGTGGATATTTATTCAAACATCAAGGCTTGGTAACGCCCCTTTTTAGCCGCCTCAAACCAAACAAAAATCCTCCTCTTTCCGTGAAAGGAAAGGGGAGGTTGATTTTTGCCTTATTATCTGCGCTTTGCGGTGTAGAAGGTAATCTCGTCTTCTATGTCACAAAGCATCTTGAAATAGCAATTTACTGTCATTTCGCAGTCGCCGAGGGCTCTGTGGAGCGTTCTCGGTGGAATGTGATAATATTCCGCCAGATCGTCCAGCTTATGATGCTTTAACTGCGGAAGAAGTCTTTTGCCTATTTTAAGAGTATCGACAAAATCATTTTCAAATAAAATTCCTGTTTTATCAAGGCATTTATCGTAAAGGAAATTTATATCGAAGTTGACATTATGCCCCAGAAGTATATCGCCGCCCACAAAGCTGCAAAAGCGGGTGAGCACATTTTCTGCCGAGTTGCTTTTTGAAAGCTCTCGGTCGGTAATTCCTGTCAGTGCCGTAATAAAAGGCGGAAGAGGTCTTCCTATGTTTATTGTTTCGGAAAAGGTGTCCACGGCTTTGCCGTTTTCTATCTTTATTCCCGAAACTTCTATTATGTCGTCATATAAGGGGCTCAGTCCCGTGGTTTCAATATCTATACAGGTAAAGCTTTTCGGAAATTCAGTGAGACATTTGCCCTTAAAAGCTCTTTCACACGCCATAATTATTTGATTATTGCATCGGCAAGGGCTTCAATTTCCTTGCAGTCGGAAAGCTCAATCATGCCCTTGTCGCAGGCACCTGCAAGCTTGGGATTGATGGGAAGCTTTGCAATATTTTCGATGCCGTATTCCTTTGCTATTTCATCAATATTGCTTTCACCGTAAATATAATGCTTTTTGCCGCAGTCTGTACATTCAAAATATGAATAGTTCTCAACAATGCCGAGAATGGGAATATTCATCATCTTTGCCATTTTTACAGCCTTGCCCACAATCATTGAAACAAGCTCCTGAGGAGATGTGACAACGATAATTCCTTTAACGGGAAGGGACTGGAAAACGGTGAGAGGAACATCACCTGTTCCGGGAGGCATATCAACAAACATATAGTCAATATCACCCCATACAACATCTGTCCAGAACTGCTTTACTGCACCTGCAATAACAGGGCCTCTCCATATTACAGGATCGCTTTCATTTTCAACAAGAAGATTAAGGGACATAAGCTCTATTCCCGTTGAGGTCTTTGCAGGGAAAATGCCCAGATCACTGCCCTCGGCTCTCTGATGTATGCCGAAGCTCTGAGGCATTGAAGGACCTGTAATATCAGCATCAATAACAGCCGTCTTAAAGCCCTTTCTCTGCGAATTTACAGCAAGAAGGGAAGTGATAAGAGATTTTCCCACACCACCCTTACCGCTGACAACGGCAATGACATTTTTTATATCAGACATCTTGTTCTGTGCCTCAAGCATAGAAGCCTTCTTATCCTTACTGCTGCATTTAGCAGAGCAGGTTTCACAATTATGCGTACAATTTTCACTCATAATAAAACACCTCTTAATTTATCTTTTAATATTATAATCCAAAAATACATAAAGTCAAGGAAATAAAACAGAAACACTCCGAAGGGGGACGGAGTGTTTCTGCTTTTGAGGAGATATTTTATGAAGAAATCGGGATAGCATTTGTTTGTTGTGCCTTAAGTATAGGTCTCAATGCTTAAATAAGTCTTAATTGCAAAAAAGTATAAGCTTTATCAGAAAAAATATGTTTTTTTGAATAGATAAAAGCTTTAAGTTTTATTTCAGTTTGGGGTATTAGAATTAAGCCACAGTAGAAATACTGTATGAAATAGCTTTACTCGTTTTTCTTCATAAATAATCTCCACAACGGAAAAACCACGGTTTTTATGCCGTGGTTTTTCCGTTTTATCTGATGAATTTGTTTGCATTATTCGGAAATATCTTCTGAATGAACAGATCAGAAAAGTCCTGTAATTTTGCCGTTTTCGTCTACGTCGATTTTTTCTGCAGCGGGAACCTTGGGAAGTCCGGGCATTGTGAGGATGTCGCCTGTGAGAACGACTATGAAGCCTGCACCCGCAGAAACCTTGACATTCTTGACTGTGACCTTAAAGCCTTCGGGAGCACCAAGCTTTGTGGGATCGTCGGAGAAGGAATACTGTGTTTTTGCAATACATACAGGCATCTTGTCAAAGCCGAGAGCTGTGAGCTGTTCAATCTGCTTCTTTGCGGCGGGAAGAACGATAATACCGTCACCGCCGTATACCTTCCTGACGATTGCTTCAATCTTTTCTTCGATTGATGTGTCAAGCTCGTATGAGAAAGTGAAGTCACCCTGCTCCTCTTCGCAAAGACGGACAACCTCGCGTGCCAGCTCCTCGCCGCCCTTGCCTCCTTCAGCCCAGACTGTTGAAAGAACTGTATTTACGCCAAGCTCCTTGCACTTCTTTATAATGAAATCAATCTCATTATCTGTGTCAGTGGGGAAGCGGTTTACTGCAACAACACAGGGGAGCTTATATACATTTTTAATGTTTGCAACGTGACGAAGAAGATTGGGAATACCCTTTTCGAGAGCCGTGAGGTCTTCTGTGCCAAGAGCAGTTTTGGGAAGTCCGCCGTGCATCTTAAGGGCACGCACTGTTGCGACAACAACAACTGCATCGGGAGTAAGACCTGCCATACGGCACTTGATGTCAAGGAATTTTTCAGCACCGAGGTCAGCACCGAAGCCTGCCTCTGTTACTGTGTAGTCACCCATTTTAAGAGCAACCTTTGTTGCCATAATGGAGTTACAGCCGTGTGCAATGTTAGCAAAAGGACCGCCGTGAACGAATGCGGGAGTCCCCTCAAGTGTCTGCACAAGATTGGGCATTATTGCATCCTTGAGAAGTGCAGTCATAGCACCCTGAGCATTGAGCTGTCCGCATGTTACGGGCTTGTCATCATAGGTATAGCCTACAATGATATTTGAAAGCTTTTCCTTAAGCTCAGTAATTGAATTTGAAAGGCAAAGAACTGCCATAATTTCACTGGCAACCGTGATGTCAAAGCCGTCTTCTCTCGGAACACCGTTTGCCTTGCCGCCCATACCGTCAACGATAAAACGAAGCTGACGGTCATTCATATCAACACAACGCTTCCATGTGATTTTTCTCACATCAATACCGAGAGCGTTTCCCTGCTGAATGTGGTTGTCAAGCATAGCGGCAAGAAGATTGTTTGCCGCACCTATGGCGTGGAAGTCACCTGTGAAATGAAGGTTTATGTCTTCCATGGGAACAACCTGAGCATATCCGCCGCCTGCGGCACCCCCCTTAACACCGAAAACAGGGCCCAGTGAGGGCTCACGAAGTGCAACGGTGACATTCTTGCCTATTCTCTTAAGACCGTCTGCAAGACCGATTGTTGTGGTTGTTTTGCCTTCGCCTGCAGGTGTAGGAGTGATTGCAGTTACAAGAATGAGCTTGCCGTCCTTTTTGTCTGTTTCTTTTAAGAGTGCAGGATCAATTTTTGCCTTATAATTGCCGTACTGCTCAATATATTTCTCGGCAACATCAGCAGATTTTGCAATCTCAGTGATGTGCTTCATCTGACAGCTCTGGGCAATTTCTATATCGGATTTGTATTCCATAATATCCCTCCTGAAAATCATAATTTAACGGTATGAGCCGTTAAAAATTCGGAATGCGGAATTCGGAGAAAGATACTTAATTTTTTAGCATTTATACTCTTTTTTTGTAATTTTTTTTACAGAACGCATAAATCAATACTTGTATGATACCGCTCCGAATTCCGAAATCAAAATTCCGAATTATCATAAATTATCAGTCGTTGACCGATAATTTATGATTTGAAGTATTCCACTGCTGCCTTGAACATCTGTATATCATATTCTCCGGGGACGTTCTTGTAGAGTCCGTCGCCTATTCTTTCGGAGTGTCCCATTTTACCGAATACTCTGCCGTCGGGGGAGGTGATACCCTCAATAGCACAAAGTGAGCCGTTGGGATTGAAGTCTATATCAGAGGTTGCATTTCCGTCAAGGTCAACATACTGTGTTGCAATCTGTCCGTTAGCTGCAAGCTTCTCAATAAGAGATGCGGGTGCAAGGAATTTACCTTCACCGTGAGAAATGGGAACATTTACGATGTCACCCACATTCATAAGGCTCAGCCACGGAGACTTAACGGAAGCAATGCGTGTATGCACAATTCTGCTCTGATGGCGGTTGATGTTGTTAAAGGTAAGTGTGGGACAGCTTTCGTCTGTATCAATAATCTTTCCGTAGGGAACAAGACCGAGCTTGATAAGAGCCTGGAAGCCGTTACAGATACCGCACATAAGAC
>JAZNRX010000243.1:0-5281 GCA_045590915.1 Acutalibacteraceae bacterium
TATGCCTACTGATGAATTTAATGTTGCTAAAGACAGATTTGAGGCAGTTGTGTACAAAATTTCGAATGGTGAGGAGAAGACAGAAGAGACTCCTGATGCATTTCTCTCTTTCCTCACAAAAGTGCTTAAGTTCTGGAGTGAAATAATGCTTCGTTTCTTTGGCGGCAAAGGTTGGTCAGATATTATTTTGTTTAGATAAAATACAATAATAATAAAATTTTTAATAAGGAGTACATCTAATTATGAGTTCAGTTTTCACAGCGTTTATGTATCAGCTTCTTCTGTGGTTTATTTCATTCACCACACTTTTCGGAGCTACAATTCCCGGACCATCCGTTGACGAGCCTATAGTTGTAAATGATGAGGCTAATATGACAGTTGTTCTTTGGGGCGATCCTCAGCTTTCTGACTATGATGCAAAAAGACATCAATATACAAGGAATGCTGCACTTGACCTTGCTAATGCAAACGGTACATTTGATGCACTTGTAATTGCAGGAGATATTGCAGAAAATGGTAAAGGTGCTGAGTATCAGCTTGTTCTTGATTATCTTGCTGCGGCAGATAATGTTGATAATCACATTATAGCTGTAGGAAATCATGATGTAAGACTTAGAGCATATTCACAGGTTGTCAGCACTTTTAAGGAATTCAGTGCTTCGGCTAATGAAAAGTTTGACGAAAATGCAAAATTTTATGCTGACGGTAAGATATCATATACTTATGAAGTAAATGGTTATACATTTATTGTGCTTAATACTGATAAGTCGGTGTTTGAGGAATCATATTTTTCTGATGAGTGTCTCACTTGGTTTGACGGTGAACTTGCAAAAGCAACTGTAGACGGAAAGCCTGTTTTTGTAGTTCTTCATCAGCCTCTTAAGGAAACACATCAGGTTTGGGATGCTTGGAATTCTCCTGATGACAATGCAGGTACTGTTGGTGCTCAAAGTGATGCCCTTCAGGCAACTATGAACAAGTATGATAATGTTTTCCTTATCACAGGTCATCTTCATATGGGATTTGATCCTGAGTGGTCAATTCACGCTATTGATAATTTTACGGGTGTAAATCTTCCCGGTATCGGTCCCAACAATGCTGACGGTGATTACAACGAATCCGGTACAGGATACATTATGGAAGTTTATGACAACAAGGTTGTTTTTGTTGCAAGAGACTTCAATTTAGGAAAATATCTTCCTGAACATAATGTAACAATAGATCTTAAATAAAATCTTAACCGTTTGTCTCAGTTTTTCTTAATAAAAACTGTTGACAAACGGTTTTTATTTTGATATAATCCCACTGTTGTAATTCTGTACAACTATCCTTGCCCTGAAGAAGGGCCAAAGTCCAGAAGGAGGTGCATCAAATGTCAAAGTATGAGACCATAGCAGTATTCTCACTTAAAAACGGAGAAGAGAAGGCTAAAGAACTTGTAGAAAAGTTCAAGGCTCTTATTGAAGCTAACGGAACAATGGAGGCAGTAGATGAATGGGGTAATCGCAAGCTTGCATATCCTATTAACTACGAAACAGACGGCTATTATGTGCTTTACACATATGAAGCTGATGTTGCTTTCCCCGCAGAGCTTGATCGTGTTTTCAACATCACAGACGGCGTTCTTCGCTCTCTCATCGTAGCAAGATAAGGAGATTAACAGTATGTTGAATTCAATCATTATTATGGGCAGATTAACATCAGATCCCGAGCTTCGTTCTACAAGCTCCGGTTTATCAGTAACTACATTTACTGTTGCTGTTGATAGAAATTATGCAAAGCCCGGCGAAGAAAAGAAAACAGATTTTATTCCTGTTTCAGCTTGGCGCAGTACTGCAGATTTTGTATCAAAGTACTTTCGTAAGGGTTCAATGATTGCTGTCCAGGGTTCTCTTCAGACCCGAAATTATGAGGATAAGAACGGAAATAAGCGTGTTGGTTTTGAAGTGCTTGCAGATCAGGTTAGCTTTTGTGGCTCGAAGTCTGAAAGCGGAACATTTAATAATGCATCCAATAACGCTTCATCTTACAATAACAGTACTGCAGATGATTTTTCATCCGTGGTTGATGACGAAGATTTACCGTTTTAATCCCTTTTAAAATTTTTAAGGAGGATTACAGAAATGGCTTTTGAAAAGAAAGACAACAAGGGCGGTCGCCCCATGAATAGAAAGAGCCGTAAAAAGGTTTGTAACTTCTGTGTAGAAAAGTCAGATTTTATTGACTATAAAGATACTCAGAAGCTTCGCCGTTTTATGTCTGAAAGAGCAAAGATTTTACCTCGTCGTGTAACAGGCACTTGTGCTGCTCATCAGAGAGAGCTCACTGTTGCAATCAAGCGTGCTCGTCACCTTGCATTGTTACCCTATATCAGTGATTAATTAATATTACTGCTTTTCCGCATCATTATGATGCGGATTTTTTCTTTTTTAGGGTATATTTTAATTTCAAAGATACAAAATACTTGAGAGAGAAAGGTGAGTGTAAGAATAATGAAAAAGGATAAAGAATATCTTAAACGTGTTGATGAATTTTCACCTAAATCTGATATAGTAAAAAATTGTATTATGGCGTTTATTTTTGGCGGCTCTGTTTGTGCTTTTGGCGAGTTATTATTCCAAGTGTTTATGAATTTTTCTGCAGATGAAGTGCTTTCAAGAACATCGGTTTCTATTTCTCTTATAATTATTACTGCAATTTTTACAGGTATCGGTGTATATGACAAAATTGCTAATATTGCTGGAGCCGGACTTTCAGTACCCATCAGCGGATTTGCCAATTCTGTTTGCTCGCCGGCTATTGAATATACGGTTGAAGGTCATATTCTCGGTACATCAGAAAAAATGTTTCTTCTTGCAGGTGCAGTTATTGTTTACGGGTGTTCATTAGCTTCATTTTACGGTATGATATATTATTTCTTTCTTGGAGGTAATGGGTAATGCACAATAAGAGATGCAGAGTAATTGAGTTAAAAAAACATCCGTCTGTTTACGGAACCGGAAGCTGTGTAGGAAAAAATGAAAGCGAAGGACCGTTAGGAAAGCATTTTGATAAGTGTTATTCGGATGACGGTATAGAGTCGTCTTCATGGGAAAAGGCAGAGGGAAGATTAATGAGTGATGCAATCTCATTTGCACTGAACAATGCCGGAATATCGGAAGATGATATCGGTCTTTCCTTTGCAGGAGATTTGCTGAATCAATGTACTGCAAGTTCATATACCTTCCGAGAACGGAATGTTGCGTTTTGCGGTCTTTTTGGTGCTTGTTCGACAATGGCATATTCAATAGCACTTGCATCAATTATGGTGAATAGTGCAGCTGCAAACTTTGCTTTGGCTGCAACCTCCTCACATTTTTGTTCAGCAGAAAAACAATTCCGATATCCTCTTGAATACGGAAGTCAAAGACCGCCCTCAGCACAAAGAACGGTTACAGGTGCAGGTGCATTCATAATAGGTGAGAATTCACCTCAGAAAATCAATATTCCGAGAGTCTGCTTCGGAAAAGTTATCGATACAGGAGTAACCGATGCCTCAAACATGGGAGCGGCAATGGCACCTGTAGATGATAAAATAGAACCATAAATCAAGCGAAAAGCAACACAAAATCTTACACAAATTTCGACACGAAAGGTGGTGAAAACGCCCTATTTTACTGGGGTTACGGGCATTTTTGAACTCGAAAATTTGCAGCTGAAGCAATCGTCAAAAACTGTCTGTTCACAATTTATTTACAATTAGTTTTTGACACAAAAATCAGCACTATTATTACAATAAAGAAAAATGAAAGGATGGAACAAATGAAAATTACATACCGTGAAGTAAACGGTTATCTTATTCCGAATCTTAAACTGCCACCAGAAGAGGCAAATATCAGACTCGGCAAATGGGGAATGCTCTACAAATCACATCTTGAAAAGAATAAGAAGGTGTTTTTCAATACGTTACTTATGCAAGGTAAACTGTATCAGCACTGTGCAGAAATTGAAAAACAGGCCAATGAAATGTATGACGTTCTCATTGAGCAGATGAAAGAGGCTGAAGGTGTTACCGAGCAACTGAAAGAGGAGAAGCAAATGGAGTGGGTTCAGAGAATGGGGAATATTGAAGCAAGGGCGAGGGAGGTTGTTACAAACGAACTAATTTATATATAACACCGCTTTCAAAATATTGACTTTTCGCACTGTCAGTGCTATACTGATAAAAACATTTGAAAGGCAGGTGGACAAAATGATGAAAAGAATTTACTTGGTGAAATCAGCTACCGTTTTGTCCGTTTGCGAATAATACTTCTTTTATACGGATTTATGCGTTTCTGATTTCACAGTCAGAGACGCATTTTAAATTTTATGAAAGAGGTAAAGTAATGAGCGAATTAAAATTTGTAACAGTTAAAAACAAGAGAAAATATAACAAAATACTTGAAAACATAATGCTGCCCTATTGTCATGAACTTGACAGTAATGTGGGCAGAGAAACTCCCGAAACAACGCTGAAAAAGTTTATAGCGAGCATAGTTAGTATGTCCGAGGATAAAGACAGATTTGTAGAGTTTTGCTATCTTGGTGAGGATTTAATTGGCTTTGCTTACGGCAAAATTGACCGAGAGGAGCACAGAGGTTATGTACGTCCCGGCTGGGGATATGTGATGGAGTTTTATGTTAAATCCGAATACAGACGAAATGGCTATGGAAAAGAGATGTACTCTCATCTTGAAAACATATTTAAATCACACGGTGTCAATAATATTTGGCTGACCGCCGATCCTGTAACAGGTGAGCCGTTTTGGAGTGCGGTTGATTTTACGAACAGCGGAGAGAAATCACCTGAAAATAATTTATACATATATGAGAAAACGATTTAAGAGGAGAAAGTTATGAGTATATTCACAAGCGCAAGCGGAAAATCAGTTTATCGTGGATACGACTATTTTCTTCATGATAAGGTTTCCAACCTTGTTAAAATCAGCGATATTGAATATAAGGCTTTGGTACAAGGCAGCGAAGAAAAGCCGTATAAAGTACATCTTAATATCGACAAACCTAAAACTTCAGTTTGTGACTGTCCTTTTGCAAACGGCAGAAGAATATGCAAACATATGATGGCGGTATATTTTATGGCGTTTCCTGATGAAGCAGAGCGTTATAAAAGACAGCTTGAAGAATACGAAGCCGAAGAGGAACAAAGAGAACAAGAATTTGAGGAACTTTGCGAAAAGGTGCTTGATACCATAGACAACATGTCTGCGGATGATTTGAAGCAAGTGCTATCACAGTTCTT
>JAZNRX010000244.1:0-3391 GCA_045590915.1 Acutalibacteraceae bacterium
AGTCTCTGTTTCTTCAGGTTGTGATGTTAATAGATTTTCAACGGTCGCCGAGCTTATGGGTATACTCTGAAAAACAAGAAGTAAACTCATAAACACAGCAAGAATTTGTGCTGTTCGCTTCATAGTGTCCCTCCTGAAAAATATTTTGACCGGATTTTATCCGTTCAATATATTAGTGTCAAAAAACAGAAGAAGTAACAAAAAATTTTAAAATTTTTTTTGCAGTTACAAAAAAACACATTGAAATCAGCAATTTTCAACAAAAAAATACTCCTTAAACATCAGTCTAAGGAGTACGGCATTAATATTGTGTTTTAAGGGTTATCCTCTATAGCTCCGAATAAAGCTCGGATGTTGGCTTTTAGTGATTAGCCTTCCAGTGTCTGCATATATTCCCAGGAAAGCTTTGTGGCTTTTTTTGCATCGCCGTCAACCCAATCTATATCCTGCTCGTACATAATATAGGGTATGCCAAGCTCTTTGCATGCATCATAGCAAGCCTTGAGGTCAACTCTGCCTTCACCGAGAGTACAGAATTTTCTTTCACCGTCCACAATGTTATAATCCTTGAAATGACAGACCTTAACTCTGCCTTTCATTTTATGGAGATACTGAACGGGATCTGCTCCGGCAAAGTGAATCCATGCAACATCAGGGATAAAATGGAAAACCTCGGGATCGGTGTTTTCTATTAGATAATCAATCATTGTCTGACCGTTATCAAGTGCAAGGAATTCAAAGTCATGATTATGGTAATTAAACGTCATACCGTTAGCCTTCAGCTTTTCCGAGAAAACCTTTACGGTATCAATAAATGCATCAACAGCTTCCTTTGTGCCTCTTGATTCTGAGGGAGCTCCGCCAAGTCCAAGTGTGTAACAATCTATTATTTTATGTTCCTCGATAAGTGCATCGGTATCATTAACAAATCTGTCAAAGCTCTTGTGAGTGACGCAGACCTTCATATCGTGCTTGTCAAGAATTTCCTTCTGAATTTCAGGCTCAATGGGACCTATTGCGGAAATCTGAACATCCTTTACCCCCAAATCCTTGAGGTAGGAGAGGATAGCATCAAAATCCTCAGCATTTTGACAGAAATCTCTTAATGTGTAAAGCTGTATTCCGAGTACGGGTTTATTCATATGTAACATCCTTTCGCTGTTATTTCTAATTTAAATATAAAACAATGAAAATATAATATCAACAAGAAAAATAAATTCTGCAATATCTACAATTCTTGTGTTTGTAATTAGTTTAGTTTGACGAAAATTCTGCAATGGTTTGACATAACTCATTTTTGGTAGTAAAATTATCCTGTTAAATTATGAACGGAGGAAATCTTATGAAAAAACTTATTTCTGTTTTACTTTCTGTTGTAATGATTTTCACTCTTACAGCAATGTCCTTTGCCGCAGTATCAGGCGAGAACGATGTTCTTAAATTTGATGAAAACGGCGAATTCAAAATTTTCAACATCTGTGACATTCAGGATAACTATCCTATGCACAAGACAGCCAGACAGTTCATCGCTGATATGATTGAAATTCACGATCCCGATCTCGTAATTCTCGGCGGTGATAATACTACAGGCCCTAAGGAAACCAAGGCGGAAGCTATTGAAGAGATTTGCAACATTTTCGTTGAATCCGAAACATATTTCACTCTTGTTTTCGGTAATCACGATGATGAACAGGGCGTTTCCCGTGAGGACCTTCTCAAACTCTATCAGCAGTACGGCGGAGAATATTGCCTTGCTTACGATGCAGATGCTTCTCTCACAGGTGTGGGTACACACAATCTTTTGGTTAAGAGCTCTGACGGCAGCAAGATAGCTTATAATCTCTATATGTTTGACTCAAACTCCTACACATATGATGAGGACGGCAACCGTCTCGGCTATGATGCTGTTCATGAGGATCAGATTGAATGGTATAAGAGCACTTCCGCTGCTGTAAAGGAAGCAAACGGCGGAAACACAGTTTATGCTATGGCATTCCAGCACATCGTTGTACAGGAAGCCTTTGAAGAGCTTTTCATTGAAAGTCCCTTCAATCTCGGACCTCTCACTCTTAATTTCGACGGAAAGTCCTATACATATCTTCCCTTTGTACGCGATATAGTTGACGGCTTTGTTCTTGAGCCTCCCTGTCCCGGTTACTATAACTACGGTCAGCTCGATGCTTTTGCTGAAACAGGTGACGTGGTTGCAGTTTTCTCAGGTCACGATCATCCCAACTCATACACAGTAAACAAAAAGGGCGTTGACATCGTAAACACACCCGGTGCAAGCTTCGAGTCCTACGGTGACAACTCCGTAAGAGGTCTTCGTCTTATTACATTAAATGAGAAAAATACAGCTGTTTACACAACAGAGGTTCTCACTGTTTCAAATTACATCCTCAACGGCGGCGAGCATCTTCTCGAATTCGGAGAAATCACAAAGATAGAAGCAGTTTTCGGAAAGCTTCAGGAAATGCTTATGAATCTTTATGTGAATCTTGTGCACTTGCTTTTCTTATTCTGAGTAATTGTAAAATTTTTGTGAACCTGCAGTAAAATTATTGATAAAAGTATTTACTGCTGATATTAAAATATATAAAATCAATTAGGTAAAAATTAACAGGGGGTATATTCAATGAAAACAGTATTCCTTACCGGCGGTACCGGTAATATGGGTTGGGCTGCATTTCAGGAGCTCTACAAGCTCGGTGATGTAAAAATCAATTTCCTTGCCCGTCCCAGTGACAAGAACAAGGAGCTTCTTGCTCCCTATATGGGCAAAAAGAACGTAGAAATCATCTGGGGTGACTTCCTTGAGTATGATTCAATCCTCAAGGGTATAACAGGTGCAGATTATGTTCTTCATATCGGCGGTATGGTTTCTCCCGCTGCTGACTACAAGCCCTATTCAACAAGAAAGGTTAATGTAGGTGCAGCTGAAAACATCTGTAAGGCAGTTCTTGCACAGCCCAATGCAGACGATATCAAGGTTTGCTACATAGGCTCAGTTGCTGAAACAGGTGATAGAAACACACCTATCCATTGGGGCAGATGCGGAGATCCCATCAAGGTTTCTGTTTATGACCACTATGCAATTTCAAAGGTTATGGCTGAAAGAGTTTTCGTTGAAAGCGGAATTAAGCATTGGGTTGTAATGCGTCAGTCAGGCATCCTTTATCCTGCAATACTTCACAATATGGAACCCATTATGTATCACGTTCCTCTTAACGGTATGCTTGAATGGTGTACAGTTGAAGACTCAGGCCGTCTTATGAGAAACTTCGTTACGGAAGACCTTCCCGAGGAATTCTTCAGAAGATTCTATAACATCGGTTCCGGTAAGGAATACAGACTTACAAACTTCGAATTTGAAGAGCTTCTTCTCGGCTGT
>JAZNRX010000245.1:0-6688 GCA_045590915.1 Acutalibacteraceae bacterium
CTTGGCTCACAGAACGACATGGCTACGATCCGACTTTGCAGGAATATTAAGCATATATGAAGGCTTGATTACACTCTCTGTACCGAATGCACTGTCATGAGGAAGAACCGAATAAACACATCTGTGAAGTCCGTCTCTGTCACCCTCATGGTCGGGACGGTTACCGCCCTTATGAAGTGAAAGTCTGAGACAGCCGTCCTTTGCACTGATACCGTACTTACAGTCATTAAGAACCGCAAAACCGTAACGGGCCTCGGAAATATCTGAATATTTGTGGTTGAGAACCTCAAACTTTGCCTGTTCAACGGAAGTATTTCTTGTTGTGGGACGCTTTGCATAACCGAACTGAATTTCATGGCGTGCAAAATCATCAAAAATGTCGGTATCAAATGCTGCCTTAAGGAACTTGTGATTATCGTTCCAGTCAATCACCGTGTCAAAGCGGATTTCCGCAGAATCACAGAAGAACATCATATCCTGTGTTACTGTTGAATTCTCAGTAATCTGATACTTATTTCTGATGATATAAGCCACTCTGCCTATTGAAACGGTTTCGGTTGAAATAAGATTTGATGCATTCTTGAACTTAAGCTCATAGTCTGAATCAACATCCCAGTTATCCCATGCAGCAGGAACATCCTCTGCAACAAGAAGAGTATTGAAGTTTTCTCCGCAGACTATCTGTCTTCCCACTCTCTTGTCATAATACTCGGAAATTGTTCCGTTTTCGGCTAATGTAACCTCATACAGAGGAGTTGAAAGACGATTTCCCTCTCTGACAAAATTACAGTTAAATCTCTTGTCATCCTCAATAAGATTAAGTGTTACGCTTGAGAATGCGGGAATTTTTACTCCGCTGACAAGAAGAAGGCTTCTGCCGTCAAGATCGGTGTATCTCTGCTGCTTATATCTGCCCTCAACCATAAGGCCTTCGGGAATTTCAAGGAAAAGAACATCATTTCTTTCAAATGAAAGTGTATTTACTACAGTAACGGTGTTATCTTCATTACCCTTTATAAGTAAAGCTGTCTTTTCTTTTGCTTCTCTTATAAGATTTGAGGTCTGTGCACGGCTTTCAAGATGTGCCTTATTAATGCAGGTGCCGGGAAGAATATCATGGAACTGATTGAGAAGAAGTGTTTCGTAAAGAGGTGCGATTTCCTCACTGTCTGCAACCTTACCGTTCTTTACTGCATCATTTACAGTAGCGATTTCAAGGTCACGGAGAGCATTTTCTGCCTTGCGGTTGTTTCTCTTTATGGTGTGCTGATTTGTGAGAGTTCCTCTGTGAAGTTCGAGATAAAGCTCGCCGCGGTATGTATTGGGATTTACGCAGTCCCTTTCAAGCTCCTGCATAAAGTCACCTACGCGGGAATAGCGTGTCTTGGGAACACCGTCAAGATTTTCAATACGTCTTGCCATTTCTATCATTTCGAACTGAGGTCCTCCGCCGCCGTCACCGAAGCCGAAGGTAAGCATACGCTTGCTTGTTACGCCCTTCTGCTTGATACCGCCGTTGATGTTTGCGGTAACATCAAGAACATCGGGATGATGGTGAGTTGTATTGAAATGTGTAAATACCTTTGTTCCGTCAATTCCCTGCCAATAGAATGTGTCATAGGGGAATTCATTGGTATCGTTCCAGCTGATTTTTGTTGTGAGGAAATAGTCAACCGCACAACCCTTCATAATCTGGGGAATTGCCGCAGAATAACCGAAGGTATCGGGAAGCCAGAAGCAGTTTGATGTATAGCCGAAGTGCTTACGGGTAAATCTCTGTCCCCATAAGAACTGTCTTATCATTGATTCACCGGAGGTGATATTGCAGTCGCATTCAACCCACACACCGCCGTTAGGCTCATATCTGCCTTCTGCTACTGCCTTTTTGATATCCTCGAAAAGCTCGGGATAGTGCTTTCTTATCATATCACCGTGGCAAGCAGAGGACTGAATAAACTTATATTCGGGATACTGCTGCATGAGATTAAGCTGATTTGCATAGGTTCTTGCACATTTCTTGACTGTTTCTCCTACATGCCATAACCAAGCGGTATCCATATGTGAATGTCCGATAACAACTGCCTCAGGAGCATTGTCACCGTTCTTTGCGGAAAGAGCCTCCTTGATGACGGGCTTCACTGTACGAAGAGCCTCAACAACAGCAGAGAATGGCACATCCTCGGTTGCAGTGGGGATATTCTCATAAACCTTGAGAAGTGCATTGACTGCCTTTGCTCTCCGGAAGCTGTCAGCAGGCAGAGCTTCTGTCATCTGATGAAGAGTTTTAAGGTCAAAGTAATATTCCTGAACCTCATAGTTCTTTACGCAGATATCGGCACCTTCATAAAGGAACCTGAATTCTGTTCTGCCTGAATTTTCAAATGGCATACAGCCGGGCACGAAATGACCTGCATAATATTCAAGTGCTATGTTAAGCTTTTCACCGGCAACGGGGTTGAATTTAACCATATCGCAATAGTGGTTGCCGTGTGCGGTAACAACAATTTTTGAAGCAAATGTACCGAAGGGCTTTCCGTTTACAAAAAGCAGTGCTTCATAACCGCCAATGTGGGGTTTGATAAAAAGAGTCTGACCTGCAAGTTCTTCGGGAACGGTAAATTCTCCTCTGAACCAACAATATGTACCCTCGCCTTCCCAATACTCACCCTTTTGAGCTTTTGTAAAAGGCAGGTCAGGTTCTTTATGGTAACGCTCATTGACATGACATTTTTCTACATTCTCAAGTTCTCCGACTTTTACGAAAATATAAGGCTCCATTCTTTCAATAAAAGAACCCATTTTTCCGAGAAAGCGTTCAAGCTGTTTATTGTTTAACATATACTCTCCTCCGTTAAGGAAATTTTTATATATTTTACCTTAAAAATTTTTTTATTTCAAGTATTACTTGGAAAATATATTTAAAATACTCTTGCTGTTTTGCGTTTTTACCTTAACCTGCGGAACATTTCTGACAAGTATTGTTTCCTCGCCCATTACCACAATATCACTCCACTGAATTCTGAAACATTCGGGCTTTCTCAGCATCAATCCTTTTTCGTTAACAGACACAAGAAGAGTGGATATCTGCCCTGAACACATATCCACCTCAACATCATATACATATCCGACCTTACAGCCGTTTTCAATATTTATCACATCTTTGTTGCAAAGCTCATCTATACAGCAATTCATATAAACACCTCTTTACATCATATGTCATAAAAGGTGCCTCAATGTGTTTCACTCTTTAATTTTTTTCCTTGCATTTTTTTCAATTCTTGAAACCTGCGCCTGAGAAATTGAAAGTTCCTGAGCAACCTCTGTCTGAGTCTTCCCTTCCGAAAAACGCTTACTCAGAATCAGTTTTTCTCTGTCGCTGAGATTTCGTATTGCTTCTTTAATACTAATTTCACCTATCCAATTATCCTCCGAATGAAAATCCCCCAGTTGATCCACCACATAAAGCTCATCACCGTTATCACTGTAGACAGGCTCATACAGAGACATCGGAGTAACGATTGATTCGAGAGCCATAACAACCTGCCTTACGGAAATTCCCAGTTCTCCTGCAATTTCATCCGGCGTGGGCTCCCTGTTATATTCCCTCATAAGCCTTTCCTTAACCTGCATAGTATGATAGGCTGTGTCACGCAATGATCTCGATACGCGAAGATAGGTATTATCACGAAGGTGCCTCTTAATTTCTCCGATTATCATCGGTACCGCATAAGTGCTGAATTTAACAGGTTGGGATAAATCAAAATTATCACAGGCTTTTATAAGTCCTACACATCCGATCTGAAAAAGGTCATCAGGATTTTCATCTCGGTTTCTGAAGCGTTGAACAATAGAAAGAACGAGACGAAGATTTCCGCAAATAAGCTTTTCCCTTGCTTTTTTATCACCCTCCTTAGCCTTTTTCAGAAGCTCTTTATTTTCTTCTTCAGACAACACCTTCAGTTTCGACGTGTTTACAGAAGTAATTTCAACTTTTTTATATTGCATCAATACCTTTTCCTTTCACAATTTATGCAAACTGAAGTATTGACACAAAAAAGATAAAATAACCACAATTTTTAGGATTGATATTGATTTTTTAGTCAATATGTATGCTTTTTCAGTCATCATATAAGCATTTGCTTATACCCCTGATAATCCTTAACTATCAAATGATAATCATCATATACTCAATTAGTATTTTTAATCAAAAATATCAAAAAATATTCAAAATCCACACTTGACAATCCGATAATATAGTAGTATTGTATTTATTAATTTCTTTTTGTCATTGATTTACTGTTTTTAATAAATTAATTTTATGGCATTTAAGACACCCTATAAAAAATTTTTATAGGTATTTTTCCGGAGGTATTTTTATGAATCCCTATATTGAAAGAGTTATCGAAAATGTTAAAACAAGAAACGCTCACGAGCCTGAATTTATACAGACAGTAGAAGAGGTTTTTTCTTCCATTGAACCTCTTGTTAATGCTCATCCAGAATATGAAAAATATGATATTCTTATGAGAATGACAGAGCCCGACAGAGCTATTTCCTTCCGTGTTTCATGGGTTGACGATGCAGGTAATGTTCAGGTTAACCGCGGCTACCGTTACCAGTTCAATTCCGCAATCGGTCCTTACAAGGGCGGTCTTCGTTTCCATCCCAGTGTTTATTCGGGAATTATCAAATTCCTCGGCTTTGAGCAGACCTTCAAGAATGCACTTACAGGTCTTCCCATAGGAGGTGCAAAGGGCGGTTCAAACTTTGATCCCATCGGAAAAAGCGATGCAGAAATTATGAGATTCTGTCAGGCATTTATGACAGAGCTTTACAGATATGTAGGTCCCGATGTTGACGTTCCCGCAGGTGATATCGGTGTCGGCGGAAAAGAAATCGGTTATCTGTTCGGTCAGTATAAGAGAATAAAGGCTACCTTTGAAAACGGTGTTCTCACCGGTAAAGGTCTTTCCTACGGCGGCTCTCTTATCCGTCCCGAAGCCACAGGCTTTGGTGCTGTTTACTATCTTCAGGAGGTTCTCAAGCACTTTGAGGACTCTATTGAAGGTAAAACTGTTGCAATTTCAGGCTTCGGCAATGTTGCTTGGGGTGTTGCAACAAAAATGGCAGAGCTTGGTGCAAAGGTTCTCACTCTTTCCGATCCCACAGGATACATTTATGATCCCGACGGTGTATCAACAAAGGAAAAGCTTGATTTTATGCTTAAAATGAGAGCGGAAAATCTCACAGTCGATGAATATGCAAAGAAATTCGGAGTAGAATTCTTCCCCGGCAAAAAGCCTTGGGGAGTTAAGGCAGATATTGTAATGCCCTGCGCAACACAGAATGAGGTTGACATTCATCAGGCAAAGAAGATTGTTGCCAACGGCGTTGAATATTATATTGAAGTTTCCAACATGCCCACAACAAACGATGCTCTCAAATATTTACAGATGAAATGTAAAGCAGTTGCACCTTCAAAAGCAGTAAATGCAGGCGGTGTTGCGGTTTCCGCACTTGAAATGAGCCAGAACTCTGCAAGATATATGTGGTCTGCACAGAAGGTTGACAACAAGCTCCACGATATTATGAAGCACATTCACGATGTTTCAGCAGAGTGTGCCGAGGAATACGGACTGGGCTATGACCTTGTTGCAGGTGCAAATATAGCCGGCTTCAAGAGAGTTGCTCAGGCAATGCTTGAACAGGGCATTATATAATTCACAAAGAAAATGAATAAGGAGAAGCTCCGCTGAAAAAAGGAGCTTCTCCTGTTATTTTATCTGTTGAGCCAGACCGCCATATCACATTCTTCACGGTTGGCAAATGCAAAATAGGGTATGAGTTTAACCGTCGTTTTTTTCTGTGAACAACAGAATACATCTGTATACAGTGACTTGCAATCCTCGTTTACAAAAGCATCTGCTGTCAGCACATTACATCCGTATGCTTCATCATAGACTGTTTTCGGAGCTGTTGTTACATCAAGCCTTATATTCCAATGGTTTATGTCCTGATTATCCTCTTTTTCCATACAGTAAACCACAGGACCTGACATTACGGAAAGCTTATTTGCATCGGCTCTGACAAGAGGGTTACTCATACAGAAACGAGGTGTTATATCAAACTCGGCTGTAAAAGAAAAATCATCAGAGGTTACGTATATTTTTTTATAGCCGCTTATGATTTCACCGTTCTCGGAAAAGCTGTATTTTCTGCACCAGCCGGGGATACGGACACATATATCCTTTCCTCTGCCGCCTATAACATTTACGGTAATTTTTCCGTCAGCGGGATATTTTGTTTCAACACTGATTTTAACATCACCGATTGCAGCTTCACAGGGAATAAACTGATGAAGAATTATTGAATTTTCACCCACAGAGAAAATTCTGCTTCCGATATTCGGGAAAAATCTTGTAAGATTAGGCGGACAGCACGAGCATGAAAAACCTTCCTGCCTTCGTGTGATGGGAAGCCTCTCATTACATGAGCTCATTGAAGTATGTCGACTTCTGTCCGAAAGATTGATTTCAAGGGGATTTTCATAGAAAAATGCCTTACCGTCAAGAGAAATGCCGGAAATAATACCGTTATAGATTTCTCTTTCAACAATATCTGCATAACGGGAGTCAAGCTCAATATCCTTCATTCTGTCCGAGAACATCATCAATGAAATTGAAGCACA
>JAZNRX010000246.1:0-29809 GCA_045590915.1 Acutalibacteraceae bacterium
AGATATGTCCGGGAGGATAATGATCCGTTATAATAAACGGTTCATCAGATATACCGTCGTCTTCCCAAAGAAGTTCCATATCAACATTTTCATCTTCCATGATTACACAAGAAACGATATCCTCATCGGGGTTAAACTCGTCTTCGATCATCGGGTAATTTTTTTCCTTATAGTTATTCATAATTTTTCTCCTTTTAATTATTTTTTGAGAAGTTGCAAACAGTACGTTTGATACTCTCACAGAAAATATGTAAGATTGAACTAAGTTTTAAATCAATTGTTATTGTTTTTACACCGAGAGCAAGTAATTTGATACACAAACATTTAATCTCCAGTGGCTGAGGTGGAATATACTCGTAGCAAGAACGGCAAGTCTGTCGTATTCGGTAGGCAGGCCATTTTTTATCGCGTGCTTTTTACTCTCACCCCTGAGCTTATATGTCCCGGTAAAATCAGATTTGTTTATCGGCTTTGGTTTCTTAGTTCTCTTATCCAGACAGCGCTCATTCCAATGCCTACAGATCAATTCTTCAAGTTCCTCCCGGTAGCCTTCTTCGTTATTTATTCTGTCGAGATAATATTTGTAAGCTCGTTTCGCCTGTGCGGCACGGAGTGAATGATAGTCAATCTGGTTGTTAAGCTCGCTCGGATCGAATACCTTGCTTTCCATTCCGTAGAAATAGCTTTTCACAAACTCAACATCTTCCGGAAGGATTTTCTGTAGCTGTCTTTTTCCGCCTTTTCCTTTTCTCACGATTACAAAAAAGTTTCCATTCTCATCTTGTGTGAAATCGTTGCCGCGAAGATTGGCAAGCTCATTTCTTCTGATGCCGACACACTTCTGAAAATCTACCGAACGTGCATATTTCGGATTGTTTTCATCATTGTCGCTGCGGTACTGCCTGCCGTTGTTGCTGCGGGAGCGAACATTGTGTGCAGCACATCTTCTCGGCTTTTGAATCTGCTCCATAGGTATCCCATGGTAAATCGCAACAGGCGCAATGTAGGTGTGAATTGTGCTCGGAGTAAGTTCTTTCTGAACAAGGTAATCTACATAATCCGAAATATGCGCCTTACATTCATCTGTTGTTTTGCAGTCAAATTCTCTTCTGCAATAATCAATGAACTTGCGGTAATTTTTAACATAAGCGCTTCTCGTAACGTTGTTCGGGTACTTTGCAAAAAAGCTTTTTGCCTCTTCAAACATTATGCGAGCTATGCTTTGTTTCTTGAACTTTTTCTTGTTACTCATTTATACACTTCCTTATTATTTGTTTGGAAAACCTTTTCTGAACACGGCATTTTCCTTTCCGTCCTGCGATAATTCGCCGTTAAACAACTCAGGGCTTCTTGCGAAGCGACATACTGTCCGTTACGGTTGAGTCATTCCCGTAACACCAAAAATCCCCTTATTAAGAGGTTATTTCCCCGAATAACCGTTGAAATAACCCCTTAGTAACCGTCTGCATTATCTGCCGACGGTGTGACAAAACAGCCTTTGCCTATATTTGCAATGACTGTTTTGCCACGCATAACCGACCTGTAAAATCACTATATGGATCCCGTCGGTTATGAATTGCGAAGGCTTCACCTTCGCTTTTGCCTTACTATTTCAAGGCCTTTTTGCTATGTTTCTTTCATGTGAGTAGTCCTCCTTTTATTTTTTACTGAAAGAAAGTTCAATCCAAAGACACAAAAGACATTTCGGCTTTTGACTTTTTTATCATCCTCCTTGTTAATAAATTTCATGTGGTAACAACTATGCACCTCTTTTCAGTTACCGGTTTATTTCAAGCGCTGAACGAAACACAAAAAGAAAGACGCCTGAAACAGGTGCTTACCTGCTCCAAGCATCTCTTCTGTTTTCATATAAATTATGTAAGATTAAGTACACAAACAAATTTCATATATCATTTTCTACTAATACTGCATAGTAATTTTCGACAAACAATATGCTTTTCATATGTGAAATAAGTAGATTTTTATTTGCTTCGCAAAATTTTCTGTTACTTTTGAAGATTAATTTTAATAAATGTATTGAAGAACATTTATTACATCACAGATTATTTACAGTTCTACTTTACAAGGAGGTATTCTAAAATGGTTTAATTATATATTGCGCCCTAAGACAATTAGTTTTCTTGAACATTTACGAAAGGAACAGTGATTATCTTATGAATAAAAAAAGATGGGCTTTAAAAACAATTTCGGCAATATTATCCGTTATTCTTGTTTTGCAAATAATTCCTATGGAACTGGTTGCACAAGCAGTTGAGACCTCTCAAAAATTGAGCAGTGCTCCGGTAGTGCAAGATGTATTATCAGAGCAAGCTGAAATCGTTCCTGAAACCGAAGAAAAGCAAGATGCCTTCACGAAAACATTCAGTCGTGCAGACGGTTCAATGGTGGATATTATATCCTCCGAACCTGTCCACTATTATGAAGACGGTGAGTGGAAAGATATCGACAACACACTTGTAAAAAAGAATGTTGACGGACAAGTGGTATGGCAAAACAAAGAGAACAGTTTTACCGTAAATCTTCCCGACACTATAGAATCTGATTCGTTTGTTTCCCTTCAAGATGGTAAGAATAAAATCAGTTTTAGAATTAACGGTGTCGAGGCAGAACAACAAGCAAAGGTTATTGCTTCTTCCAAACAAAAATTAACCCAAGAACAAACAGTACTGTCTGTCGACGATAACCTTTCCCAAATAAGATACAACGATATCGCTGCGAATACCGATGTTGAATATCTTGTAACCGAAACAGGACTTAAAGAAAACATAATATTAAACGCTACTCCCTCAAAGGGATATTTTGTCAGCTTTACATTCACAGCACCCGGTATGACCTGGAATGTGAACAATGATAACAGCATCAGCTTCTTTAACAGCGAGCTTGAAGAAGTATTCACTATGTTAACTCCGTATATGTTTGATGATTCTGGTGCTACGAGTGAAGATATAAAGGTAGATGTCTACCGTAGCAGAGAAGGTAATATTATTAAATATGCACCTTCTTCTGAATGGCTGTCAGACAAGAAACGAGTTTATCCCGTTACCGTTGACCCCACCTTTGAAACGTGCAACAGAGGTTTTCTTATTACCGCTAATGCAGGTAACTGTGACGGTGAAGTAGGTAGTTATGTGTATGTTCAAGACTTTGAAAAAGACGGAGCAGCATATAATTCGCAAGCACTTCTGAACTTGGTATATAGCCGTTTGCAGGATGAAATTCTTATCTCAAGTGCGTCAGTTAGATTGCGTTGTGAGCCTCTTGCAACTGGCGGAGATTTCACCAACACCATAGGTATCAGCCTTGCAAATGAGCCTTGGGCAGAGGAAACAACAACCGTTATTCCGCAGAGCAGCAGTGATTATCTCGATGCTCATACTATCACTGAGGCGGCATTCTATGAATTTGACATTACTGAAGCGTTTAATATGTGGTCAATGGGGCTTTGCGATAAAAATGGACTTGTCGTAAAACCCATATTGGGCGAGGGTGAAAGCTGTAATGTCAGAGTTGGCGGTGAAGATGGATATAGTGTTAACAGACCGTATTATACCGTAAATTATAGGAATGTTTACGGTTTAAGAGATGACTTTGAGTATCACAGCATTGATATGGGCAGAGCAGGCACAGCCTATGTTAACGATGTAACAAACGCTCTTGTAGTAGTTCGTGAAGAATTAGGGCTTGCCGGCAATGTTATGCCCGTTAATCTTGGTCGAATTTATGACAGTAAGCTCACTAATTCTGAAGAATATAGTTTACCGCTCAGTAACGGTGCAGGCACAAATTGGCAGTGGAACTATTACGGAAGATTGGTTTACAGTTCCGAGATGTTCAGATATTACGGTGCTGACGGAACTTGGATGTATTTCGATATTTCGGAAACGCTTGAAGATGGGACACAGAAATACACCTGCTCTGAAAATGAAAAATTTACACTTTGGGTTGAACCGGATGCAAGCTCATTAAGAGATTTTGAAAATATGTATTTTGAGGATGAAGAATACACATACCGTTTCAATTCAACAGGAAGGATTATAAAAATAATTCAAAAGAGCAGTAATGCTTCTATTGATATTACTTATATCGCTTCAGCTACAATCGGTAAGGTAACGGATGGCGTCGGCAGAGAGTTTAGACTGAGTGTTCAAGTTCCTGCAAACAGTCCGAGAAAGACAAGCAAAATAGGTGCTTATACTTCTTCGGGTGAACAAATTACCGTTACAACACCCGGTTCAGAAACACCCACAAACATCGAAATGACTTATACTTATGACACATCGGTTGCAGGTGTAACTCTTTTCAAAACGGCAACCTATGCAGATGGTGAAACAGTAAGGTATGAGTATAACGATAACAATGACCTTGTGCTTATCGAAAACATTGACGGCTCTCGTCTTGAAATTGAATACACAAACGGCAGAGTGTCTGCTTACACAAAGAGAGTTTATGATGCTGCAAATGAACAATATCTCTTTGATGAAAGAGTAGAATTTTCAATGATTACGCCGTATGAGCACGTTTTCACTACTTATGACGGTGACGAGAGTACACCTGTTTATACTGAAACGGTTTACTATAACAAGGATTTTGAAGTTGAACGCAGACTTGATTCTGACGGTGAAGGCTCAGCGGAGTATTACTATTCCGACGGCGAACTCAAGGCAAGTGTAAGTACGGGAGAAGGCACAAATCTCCTTGCTTCACAAACGCTTACGGGTTCATCTGCCGTATCTTCGCCCAAGCTTGCAATCAGCAACGCAAGACCAATTGAAGGCGGCACAGGTGAAACCGTATACGAAATAGACGGCTCTAATACTGAACTCAGCCGAGCATACAAGCAAATTGATGTCGGCTCCTTGACTGTTGGCGAAAATGATGTTACATTTAATTTAGAGGCTTGGCTCAAAGCGCCTACAGCAGCTCATTTGAACGATACACGCTTCAGCGGTATAATGCTTGAGGCTGTTGATGCACAGGGTGAAACGACTGTCAGTACCTCTTATCAAATCGATACCGCTATTGGCGGTTGGCAGTATATGCTCTGCTGTATAACCGTACCTGCGGGAACAAAATATATAAACGTTTACGTTCTCAACGATTATCAGGTATCGCCGCTTTACTATGCAGACTTAAATTTCTATAAATCCGATTTTTCTATTTATTTTGATAATTCGGATGTTGAAATAGAAGAAAACGGAACGATAGAATTACCATCCTGTGTTTGCGGTTCGGATTGCGAATATGGCGAAAATTGTCCCTGCACTTGTGAAAGCGCAGAGGTATGCAATTGTGTCTGCTGTAACGCAACATCAACCACTGACTACGATTCTTTCGGCAACCTTATCTATTCCGCAACGTCGGACGGCATAAACACCATTTCCGAAACCTATACATATACCGAAGATAATAATTTCCTTGCAACCGCATCCGATTCGCTCGGCAATACCGTCGAATACAGCTACAACACTCTCAACGGCACCTTGACCTCGTTTGAGGATGCTGAGGGCAATGCAGTTAATTACGGTTATAACGCAATGCTCGGGCTGACACAGGTTACTCAGGCTGTCAGCGACCTGGCAGACAGCGAAACCGAAATCAGCAACACATACGGCTATACGGACGATTTGCTTACCTCTATCACAACAGGTAACGGCGTTAACTATACCTTTGCTTACGACCCGTTCGGCAACCAAAAGCGTGTAAAGGTCGGCAATCAGATCCTTGCTTCCTATTCATACGGCACGGGGGCAAACCGCCACCGTATGGCTTCTGTTACCTTCGGCAACGGTCAGGTTGTCCGCTATACCTACGATACGGACGGCAATATAACCGCTATTGAGTGTGATTCGTCTCACAGCGGCTATGAGTACACCTATGCCTACCACGAGGGTGAGCTTTCCTCCGCAACGGATAAGAAAACGGGCTTCGTCACAACTTACGGCGAAACAACCTATACCGTCAAGGATTCTTCGGGTAACGTTGTTTATCAGTCATCTTATGATGAGGATGATAACTTTGTCGAAACCGCCCACGGCTACGCTTTCACCTACGATTATGCCGAATTAACCAACGGCGGCTACAGCGAAACAACAGGCAAAACAACCTCAACCTTTACCGTCGGCAGTGGCTCGGATTCACTCACCCACACAAGCGTAACGGACTATTTCGGCAGAAAAGAAAGCACAGTCACACGCTTTAACGGTTGGGATGATGCGAGCAAAATAACAACATCTTATGCCTATAAAACTGTCGGTACGAACACCACCGCACAGCCCGAACAGATTTCAACGCAGATTACGCTGAACGGTAATCCGCTTGCGAATTATGCTTGGCAGTATGCTTATGATGCTAACGGTAATATCATCAGCGAGTACAGCCCGATTTTGGGTGACACAACATATTATCTCTACGATGAAGCCGGTCAGCTTATTGATGCTTCAAATGGACAATACGAAACATTTACGCTGTATGACAACGGCGGTAACATCGTTTCCAAAACTACTGTTTTTGATCAGAGCGAAACCTATACTTATGAATACGGTAACGCAAACTGGCCGGACCAGCTGACAAAGTTCAACGGCAAAGCAATTACTTATGATGTTATAGGTAATCCCTTGTCCTATGACGGCAAGACTTATACCTGGACGTCGGGCAGAGAGCTTGCAAGCATCACAAGTGCGGATATGTCGCTGAGCTTCAAGTATAACGACAGCGGCTTGAGAACGCACAAAACAGTTACTCAAAACGGCGTAACCGTAACATATACCTACGCTTGGTCGCAGGACGGCAGGCTGATTTCACAATCTGACGGCACTACTACGCTGTACTTTATCTATGATGAAAACAGCGATATAATAGGCTTCTCGAAGCTGACAGCTTCATCAAACGAGATGTACTATTACGTTAAGAACCTGCAGGGTGATGTCTGTGCTATAGTCGATTCCATCGGTACTGTTGTTGTAAACTACACCTACGATGCGTGGGGTTATCTGCTTGAAACCACAGGCTCGCAGGCAACAACGCTCGGGGCCCTCAACCCAATCCGCTACCGTGGCTATTACTACGACACCGAAACGGGTTATTACTACCTCCAGTCCCGCTACTATGATCCGCTTTGGGGTAGGTTTATTAATGCGGATGAGTTTATACATACTGGTAACACTATCGCAAGTGCCAATATGTTTGCATATTGCGAGAATAACCCTATCAATTATGCGGACTATACTGGATTTGCCTCCACTAAATTAAAAGAAAGTTTTGATGAAATATTATTGTTAGGTGGATTATTGCAGTATTTTAACTATGATTTAGATATACCTGAAATAACTAAAGGTAATGGAAGAATTGTTGATATAGATTATTCTGTATATAGTTTTCATATTAGTTTTGCAAAGCGTACTATATTAAAAAGACTGGCCAAAAAAGGCGTTCATTCATTAATAGCTTTAGCATCAGGTATACCTTTTATAGGACCTTGGGTTTCAGTTATGGGGAGCGGAGTGTTTAAAGGGGCAATTAATATTGCGACCGGCTTGCTTATTACAAAGAATGTAGCAACAGGTGATTATCAAATTATTATTATTAATATTGAGATTTTTAATCCATATGGAAAAAATAGAAATTATTACATTGTTGCTTTGATTTATGCAGAAACTAATAAAGGCAGTTCGAATTTTGAATTCATTATTACACTTACCAATTAATGGAGATGATTCTTATAATAAAACCATCATTGTTCTGGAATGAAAACAATATGCACAAGGAGGATTTATATCGTAAATACTCATTACAAGGACTTCATTTGAAAGACTGCAGCTTAATTTTTGCGAATTATATTAAAGATGAACCTGTAGAATATGAATATTTTGTAACCCTCTTTTTTTCTGAAAAAGAGAAAAAAGCTTTAAAAAAAACCTATTATGAAAATGGTTTTGAATATGTTTGTTGTAAGTTCAATAAAATGATTTTCAGAAAGAAAGTTAATGCAATTACTGAAAAAGATATTCTCCTTAGGCAGCAACAGTACAATAAATGTGCCAAATTGAATCTAATAGAATTTATTGTATCAATTGTCATGCTTATCTTTCATATAATAATGGGTAATTTACCTATTTATGATTATGATTTGTATTTTTATTCTTTGGATTTTGCAACGCTTGTTTTGCTTTCAGAAGAAGCAATTTTTTCATATCTTGAACATCGAAAAAACGCACCTTTTTATATTGGAAAAAGCCAAAAGCAACATAGAGTACTTGTACGATTAATACAGATAATAAGTGGCATAAGTTTTGGTATTCTCTATTTCTTATTGTTCGCAGATAATCAAGTTATATAATCCCACACCCCTTCTAAACACCACTTAAGTTGGAAGAGGCATACCAATCAGGGGACGGTTCTATGATTGACCAAGACAAACACTAAAATCCAACAGGATAGCTCTCGTTAATCCGGGAGCTATCCTGCATTTTCTTGATATGATAATTGGTTTTGTAAATACTTAAAACTTGCTGTTCAATCTTTTGTTGGGACGAGAGCAAAACTTAAACAATAAGGAGAAAAAGAAATGACCTGTGATAGCTTTGCAAAATCATACTGGGCGCATTATATATCAATCGAAAAAGAGTTTATAAAAACAGTTTCCTATGTTTCTTTATCTGAAGATAATTACGAAACATATTCCGAGCAGTATTTAAAACTGCTTTTGGAAATTGGCAGTGAAGTAGATATAACCATGAAATTGTATTGTTCACTTATAGGCACCGGATTCCATGGTACAAAAATTTCACACTACTTAGATTTTATAATCAACAATTATCCGGATTTCTTCGAACATAATATAACGGTACAGAACAATTCTATAACGCTAAAGCCGTGGCTGAACACAGACGAATCCGGCAATATTGTGAGTCCGTTTTGGTGGAAAGCATATAACAAGGTTAAGCATTGCCGAACAAAAACAGGAACTATTGACGGGCAAACAAAAGAGTATTATAAGTTTGCAAACCAAAAATATGTGTTGCTTGCTTTAGCAGGCTTATATCAAGTATTACTGTGTTCGTATTACAAATTGGCAACACAAGAAAACAACCACGTGCTTATCCCTCTTCCGGGCTCCCGAGTGTTTCAAATATCGGGCAAAGAATGGGAGGATGTTAATTTTTATAATGATTTTGCGCTTTATATTAATGAAGACGGAGAATTAATAATGGAACAGAATCAAATTTTTTATTGATATATTAAACCAATCAAAACTCCTTTTAAACAGCGGATAGTACTCTGACAGAGGACACTATCCGCTGTTTTTTTCTGTTATCTTTTCTTGAATTTCACAAAAAAATTAATTTTTTCAAAATCAGTGTTACTTTTGTCGAATTTTGTCATTAATATATTGTAGATGTAGATTTTTAAAAAATCTAACAGTATCGCAAAATAAAACAAATTTTTGAAGGGCTGTGAAATAAAATGAGCAAAACGAAATATTCAAAAAGAATTGCTTATATTAAAAACGAAGTGGGTTTTTGGTTGGGTGTTATATCGTCCATTATAGCGTTGGCAGAATATTTTATTGATTTACCCCTGTGGTTTAGAATACTCTGGTTTTTATTTTTGTTAGCTTTTATAATTCGCACTGTTTTCTTGGTAGCAAAATTTTTTATTAACGATTTTTCATTGAGCAAGCAATTAAAAATTAAACATTCAAAATATTTAATTAATCTTGGAGAAGAATTCCATAAATGTCTTCATCAGATAAAAGATTATGTGTGTTACGAAGAAGATATTGCCAGTAACAAGACCTTTTGTTCGGTATGCCAAAATATATGTAATGATATAGAAAAAGTATTTTCAGAACTTTGGGATGACAAAAATGTTTCTGTTTGTATGAAAAGAATAACAACAAACACAAAAAACAAGAGCATCGAAGAATGGAATATTAAGACTGTAGCACGAAGTTCTAACTCGAAACAAGATCGAAAAGACTTGGACAACAATAACTATAGAATTATGGATAACAAGGATTTCTATGTCATTGCTTCTCCTAAATTCAAAGATTCAGTTTTTGCTTCTCCCAATATGGAAAAAATATGCGAAGATTTTAAAAATCAATACCAAATTGAGTACAGCAACTCCACTTTAAATTATCTTGATTATTACAAATCTACTATTGTTGTTCCTATACGTATTTCTTTTGAAAATGCAAATAAGTTCATCAAAGAGAAGTACAAAAACCAAGAAATAACATATAATATCATAGGTTTTTTATGCATAGATTCTTTAGAGAAATACGATAATAATACCGATAAGTTCTTGGTCGGCATTAACGTAGCAAGAGCACTTGCAGATTCGTTATATAAGCTTTTTGAAAACAATTATGTATACACTATAAAAGCTCTGGAGGAAACATCTGATGAAACAGTTGCGTAAAGCCATTATGAAGACATCACAAAAAGTGATCCGGAGACATTACGGTAACAGCGATGATCCGATCATCATATCGTCAAATCGTGCGATTATTCGAGTAATCTCTGACGAAGAGAATAAAACATATTGTGTTACCCCTATTCTAATGAACAGAAAAGAAAAAAGAGAAATTATTTACACCCCAAAAGATCGATTCTAAAATTAACCGAACAAATACTAAACTTAGCGGATAGCTCTCGTTAATTCGGGAGCTATCTTTTGTTTTGTATTAAGACAAATTACCGCTTCGATAAGCCGTTTAATTCATAGTGAAATTCAACAAACAATCCACTTCATATATGTGAAATAAGTGGATTTTTATTTGTTTTATAAAAATTTTGTTACTTTGGATATTTTGTTGTAATAAATATATTGATAAATATTTGTTTATTACATCACAGCTCATTGGCAGATTCAAATTAAAAGGAGGTATACCTAAAATGATTTAATCATTACTCTTGCCATAACAAATAAGTTTACTTGAACATTAACAGAAAGGAACAGTGATTATCTAATGAATAAAAAAAGATGGGTTTTAAAATCAATTTCGGTACTTTTATCCGTTGTTCTTGTTTTGCAGATTGTACCATTTTCGGTAATCGCTGCAAACGTCACTCAAAAGCATTCCCAAGAGACAACAGAAATAATCGATATGAATGCAAGTGAAACAGAACCCGAAATTGTCGGAGAGGTTGTTTCGCTCAGAGGAGAATACACAAAACATTTCCGACGTGAGGATGGTTCGTTTGTTGCAGCTATATATAACGAGCCTGTACATTATCAGAAAAACGGTGTTTGGGAAGAAGTAGATAATACAATTATGGTAACTAACAACACTGCTTCATCTAACGCAACCGTTAATTCTGCTGATAAATCGGATTCAATCTATACTATCAGCAAAACTGCTAATCCGGTTACTTTTCCATCGGATATTAAAACAGGAAAAATCTCTGTTAGCCACAATGGAAAAAGTATTTCTTTTGGCGTAAAAAACAACAAAAACACAAATACAGAAAAGCTGTCCGCCTTGTCTTCTACTGATAACAAGGTTTCTGTTTCAAAAATAGAACCTCAGCTTGTTAATGAACAAATCGACAATAAGGTAGCAGTTAATACAAACAACAGCAAAATAACCTATAATGATGCTTTTGACAATGCATATCTTACATATGAAGCATCTGCCTCAATGATAAAAGAAAGTATAGTTATTCCTAAAAAGTCAGATAGCTATACTTATGAGTTTACTATGATTTTTGGTTCATATGTTCCGGTATATGATGAATTAACCGGCGGCATATTTATTTACGAAACAGCGGATAGCAAAGATCCGCTTATGGCGATTGCTCCGCCATATATGTTTGACGCTAATGCTGAAACATCGGAAGATGTAACCATGGAGCTTGTTTCAACAGGCAGCGAATATACGCTTGTTGTAGAAGCTGATAAAGAATGGATAAACAGCAGTGACCGCAAATTCCCCGTTGTTATTGACCCAACATTAATCCTGGATTTCGAGCGCTCCGATGTATATGATGTTCATGTAAACTCCGGATACCCTAATCGTAATTTCCGTCTTGATTATCAAATTGAAGTTGGTCGAAAGAATGATAAAATATTCAGAATTTATTTGAAATACAACCTTCCGGAACTGCCGGATTGCAGCGTTGTTACTGATGCACAAATAACACTTGTTCAAAACTGGCTGCGTAATTTTGGCGATTCCACAAACGATTTGCTGGTTTATTCGTGTGATTCAGCATGGGATTATGAAAGCATAACTTGGAACACACAGCCTGTAACGGATTTATCAACAGTTGATCTTATAGATTACACCGATTACATTGACGGTATGAGTTCGGTTTACACACTTAATATCACAAGAGCTGTTAAAAAGTGGTACGAAGAAGGTGTGAACAATGGACTTATATTCGCTTCATCAGACGAAACAGTCAAAGATAAAACATCCTTTTATTCTTCGAGAAACCTGGTTTCAAACTATCCCACAGTTATGATTCAGTATGTTAATAACGCAGGTATTGAAGATTACTGGGACTATGAAACAGTATCTCTTGGTGACTCAGGAACTGCCTACGTCAATACATATAACGGTGGTTTAACCTATATACATAATGATGCTGTAACAAAAGGTCTGGTAATGCCTGTTCAGGTTTCTCACGTTTACTCTACGTCTGAACAAAATTTATCCGGCGTTTTTGGAAACATGAAGTTTGGCAAGGGCTTCAAGTTGAATATGATAGAAAAAATTGAAGCGGTGGATTCTGATCAGCTTACAGACTATCCGTACAAATATATAGACGGTGACGGTACAGTTCACTTCTTTATAGAACAATCGGAAAACACTTATGTTTATGAATTTGGTTCAGATATTGTTTTAACCACCAATACTGACGGATTTACGATGTCTTTTGCCGACGGAAGCAAAAAAACATTTAATACCGATGGCTATTTGACTAAAACTACCGACACAAACGGAAACTGTATAACTTTTTTCTATAACAACGGTCAACTTTATCAAATGCGAGATGGCAGTGCAATCAATATATATTTTTCATATAATTCCGACAACACTTTGAATTATATTCACAACAACGCCGGTGGCAGAGTGAGATTTGCCTATTCCAACACAGGCTTGTTAACAACAATAACTTATCCTGACGGCAATAAAACCATGTTTGAGTACAACAGTAACTCAATACTCAGCAAAATAATTACTATTGATTCATCGCAATTGCGTTTGAGTTACAACCCGATAAAAAACAATGTGAACAACACTATGTTTTATAAGGTTTCCGAACTCTCATATCACGGTAATGACGCTGCTAATCAAGAGTTTGGCTCAATGAAATTCACTTATCGTACAAATGATACCTTAGTTGAAAGCTGCGATATTAACGGCAATAAAAGCAACGAACTGGTAATTGCATTTGACAATTCCGGCAGAGCTGTAAATAAAACGCTCAACGGAAAAACAACAGTTGCTACCAGATATAATATGGACGGTAATTTAAACAATACCGTAAAATCTGTTTCAAATGCTTTTTCGGCAACTGAAAATCTGATTATGAATCCTCATCCTGCTAAAGGATCTGATTGGACAAAATACGGTACCAATTCTAAATCAACGGATATAATTAATATTTGCGATACTTCTTTGTGTGTAGATGCAACACATACGGAGGATGCATATGCAACCTATCGCTTGGATAATATAACGCCCGGACAAAATTATACCGTATCAGCCTATGTTAAAATTGGCGGTGATGGTTTTTATGGGGAAGCTGCGATTAAACTTACCACCGGAAATTCAAACAATGCTTCTTTGCTTGAAATTGTGGGCACACCGATCATTGATACTGACGGTCAGTGGAAAATTATATCTGCAACAATCGAAGCTCCCGAAAATTCCGAGTTTATCGACATCAGCTGCGGTGTGTTCGATGGAAGAGGTACTCTCTACATTGATACCGTTTGGGCAGAAGAAGGAACAACCTCTAACAGATATAATTTGGTTTCAAATTCGTCATTTTCTAATACAACATCAGGCAAACCGGATTCATGGCTGACTTTCGGAGGAGATTTAGTTTCGGTGCCCAATGTTTCAAATGGAAATAAAGCCCTAAAATTTGTAGGCGATAGAAACGGTAACGCCGGTGCATCACAGCAAATAAATTATATCAATGGCAAAGCCGGTGATACTCTGATTTTAGGTGCATCTGCTAAAGCATTATGCTCATCTTCCGGAAATACGGATTATAGAACCTTCCAAATAAACATAGTTATATTTTTTACGGATGGTGAACGCTTAACCGGACGGCTTAAGTTTTCAAAGGATGTTTATAATACTTGGCAGACAGCTATGGGCGCTTTAACTGTGTCGAAAGATTATTATTGTGTGAAAGTATCAATTGACTACGACTACGAAATAAACGAGGCATTATTTGACGATGTTTTCATTTATCGAGACTCCTATGCCACACGCTATGAATACAACGATAACGGAACGGTTTCAACGGTACAAGACGACAACGGTAACCAAGTGTCCTATACTTATTCGGGAATAAATGTTACCAAAGCAACATCAACCGCTAACGGTAACATTATGCAGGAAACCTTGTATTCTTACGACAGCAATCATAACTTAACCTCTGCAACAGACAGTCAAAGCGGATTAAAAACAACATATAAATATAATACCAAGGGTCTGCCGCTAACAGTTACGATTAAGGATTCGGCAGGTCAGAAAGCGACAACAACCTATACCTACCACAGCGATTTGAACTTCCTCACGAGTGTCACAGACCCAACCGGTGCAACTACGCAGTATTCATACAGTGGCGGAAGCAGTATAATGAAAGGTCTTGTCACCAAGGTTACAGACCCCAACGGTAACGTAACCGAATATACCTACGATACAAACAGCGATTTGTTACTGTCAATTTCAAATCCCGATGAATCGCTTGGTGATGTTGAAACACAGTACACATACGATTCTTTCAGAAAACTTTCCGGTATATCAAATCAGGATGTGGACTACGGCTTCACCTACGATAATTTCGGTAGAACAACCGCCATTGATGTGGGTGCAAACTTTAATCTGACCTCTAACTTTTATAACTCCGACGGCACATTGTCCTCAGTTACCTATGGCAATAACAGTACCGCTTCATTTGAATACGATGAAGATAACCGTGTTACAGCCGAAATATATGACGGTGTAAAAACATATGAATATGACTATACCGATGAAGGTCAGCTTAGCAAGCTCACCGATAATGAGAACAATGTCGAGTGGAATTATCAGTATGATATGGCAGGAAGGGTGACCGCTGCGCACAGCGACCAAGACCAGCTGATATCATATAACTACAATAATAAAAATCAGCTTGAACGGTTCTATGTCAGCGATTATTATTACATAAGGTCGGATACCCGATACACTTATGACGAACTCGGCAGAGTTTCGCAGACATCGTTCCCGCATTTCACCTATGACGAGCCTGTACTATCATATAATTACGATTCGTTCAGCAGACTCACGAGTGCCGAAAGTGAATACAGCTTAGAGTTTCCGGGCGAAAAAATGGTTACCAATTACAGCTATATTACAAAGAACGGTAACCAGACAGGTATGGTTGAATCAATTGACTATATCAAATACGATGCTGAAGGCACGGCTACACCGAAATCCAACATAAGCTATGAATATGATGCCAACGGCAACGTAACCTGTGTCTATGAAAACGATGTTCAAACGGTAAAATATTATTATGACAGCCTTAACCGACTGATTCGTGAAGATAACGCAAATATTGACAAAACCGTAGTTTATAATTATGATAGTTGTGGGGATATACTCTCTAAGGTTGAGTATGCTTTAACTTTTGATGAAACACTCGGCACACCGACAGACACAATAAACTACACCTACGGTGACAGTGTTTGGAAAAACGGTGTAACGCTTTACGACGGTACGGATTCAATAACCTATGATAATATGGGCAATCCGCTTTCCTACCGTGGTTACACTATGACTTGGGTTAAGGGTAAACAGCTTTCGGAAATGACCAAGGGGGAGCAAACGCTTTCGTTCAAGTACGATGCAAACGGCATCAGAACAAGCAAAACCGTTAACGGGGTTGAAACCGAGTATTTCTATGTAGGCGATAAGCTGCTGACTATGGAAACAAACAACGGCGATTTAACCTTTGCCTATGACTTGAACGGAAATCCCTACGCCTTCTACTATGCCGATTGGGCTTATTACTATATGCTCAACCTGCAGGGCGATGTTGTCGGTATTTACGATTACACCGGCGAAGTTGTTGTCCGCTATACCTACGATTCGTGGGGTAAGCTCATTTCTGTATGGGGTGCAGATGGCTTTTTCGATAACCTTGCTGTGCTCAATCCTTTGCGCTACCGTGGCTATGTTTACGATAATGAAACTCAGCTTTATTACCTGCAAAGCCGTTACTATGACCCCGAACTCTGCCGCTTCATCAGCGCCGATTCCTACCTCGTTGCAGGCAACGCACTCCAAGGCACCAATATGTTTGCATATTGCCTGAATAATCCGGTGAGATATTCAGATTATTTTGGGCGTTGTTATGGTTATGCCTATAACCCTAATCTAGAATCAGTTTTTTCTGGTGAGCCTTATGGCATTAAGTGTGGCTCCTATGCTTTGCATGCTAGATTTCCACGTACTATAGATATTACCGAAAAACTAAATGCCGCAATGAAAACAAATGCAGCAGCGTTGAGAGAGTACAGTAAAGAACACAGCTATTTAGATACTGTTAGTTTTTTTGTTGAAAAAGTAAGAACTGGTGGAGATTGGGATTTTAAAAATCAAGATGATTGGAATTTAGATCCCACAACAACCTATATGTATGATGGCATTGAATTAAGGCACGATGATATAGGCAATATACACTATGGATATGTTGGTGGAGTTTTGTTTGAGGATACAATATTACTTATGGCTGGAGGATTGATTCAATTAGTATCAAAAACTAGTTCTTGGTCTTTTTGGTACTGTAATTTTGACGATCCTCAAGATCAGTGGGCAATACAATTTGGTTACGACCTTAGAGGGGAACTATAATGAAAAAGTTAAGCGTTTATAAATTAGCGTTGTGTTATGGATTTATGCAAGCGTTAATTATAGCTATATTTATCTCGTTTTTGGTCTCTAAGTACGTTGTAGTTTTTTTGCTTAAACATATGTTGATTATTAGTATATTCGTTGCACTAATGTCCGCAATTTTTTATTCAATAACTATATTTAGATTGCATAAAAAGAGAGAAAAAATATTGTTTTCGCTTAGTAGTACGTTTTGTAGCATTTTGTTTTTAATAGTTCTATTTGTAATACACATGGAGTTTCCGTTTGCTTTTTTTTCTATTAGTCAACTTAATGATGCAGATGGTATTTTGCTAATATTCACAGTGGGATGTTATATAATAGCATCTTTATTATTAAAGTTATGTGTATTTTACACATCAATTATATTGCATAACAAAATGCACGGAAAAGACCAATCAGAGGATAGTTCTGTGATTAACCCCGACAAGCACTAAAAGCCAACACCAATCAGGGGACGGTTCTATGATTGACCCCGATAAACACTAAAATCAAAAAGGATAGCTTTCGTTAATTCGGGAGCTATCCCTTTCTTTATTTACTATGTATTTACAGCCAAAAAGTTTCCCAAATCTTGCTTTTTTGACTTTTTTACAAATTTTGCGTTACTTTTATCGTTTTTTGTCATATGTATTATACGAGTGTTTAATTATTCCTAAACTTAAAGAAATTTTCAATTAAAAATTCAACAAACAGATACGAAAGGATGGTTTCAGTGTCAGATTACAAATATGATGTTGGTATATCTTACGCAACAGAAGATGAAGAATACGTTGGTAGAGTTATAAAGCTTTTAAAAGAGCGTTATCAATTAAAAGTGTTTTTTGCACCTGCAGAACAAGGAAACATGCTCGGTGAAGATTTATTGATATACCTTAATAAAGTGTATAATGATGAGTGTTGTTATGTAGTAGTTTTTATTTCTGAAAAATATTTATCAAAGGAATATACACGACAAGAAGCATCCATTATTAAATTAAGGCAAGCAACGGAAAAACAACGTTTTATCATTCCGGTTGTGTTCGGAAGCGCCAGATTGGATTGGTTGAGCAAGGACATAGTATACTTATCGGCAGACAAAGCTGTTGAAAGCGAAGTTGCTTATTATATCAACGAAAAGATAAAAAAAGATAAAACAGATTTTTCAAACAAAGCATCAAATGTTTCAAATTCTGTTCATAAATCAATAGTAAATAATTTTGGCAACAATAATAATGTCCTTTACGTGAACAATATATCGAATTCTCAAATACAACCAAGAACAACTGATACTAACAAATCTTGAGGATAGCACATGACTGATACTATAGAAAATATTTATGAAGAATATTCAGAAGAAAGTAATGCCGTTGATAAAACAGATGAAAAGCATGAAGAAAAAGCCAAAGAACTTATTGATTTAATAACAACATTAAACAAAAATAGTGATAAAAATCTGCCATACATAACGATCAATATGTATGGTGATTATTCCAATGTGATTAATGCAGACACAATTAATGATAGTAATATTCAAAGAAGTGAGTCAAATGCTTTAGCAAGTAAAATGTCTAAAGAAAAATCACAGCTTAAAAGTGAAGATGATTTTGAAAAATTTATTGATCAATACAAGAACACAAAAACGCTATCGGCACTTATTGCAGTAGCTTCTTTAGAACGAATTGAAGAAAGAAATTTTGATTATGTATGTGATGAACTTAAATCACGGTTGGATGAGTTGACTCAACCAACACAGGAAGACTTAAAGCTTGATTCTCCTTTCGAGTCAAGATATCGTTTGCTGAAAACAGCATTTATGAGACCTATTTCTGTCAAACGTAATACACACACCGGATTGATAGATACTAACTGTATTTGTTTTTCAGATGAAACTATGGCCGAAAGAATTCGAAATTGGCTATGGATTATGTATCCTCAATTTCGAAGTGTAGTGATAGATTGGTTGTTACATATTGGTCACTCAAATGATTGGTTTTTAAGTGCAACCGCTCAAAACGGAGTAGCTGAGTATGCTACCATTGATTTTGACTATACGATATCAAAAATTATAACCAAATTACGCAAAAATCTTAATAACTACAATATATCTACGCTTTCTATGATTATAGAACGCTTTTACGAAAAAAACATTAACAAAGATAATGTTGAGAATTTGCTACTTCAGTGGATAACTGAAAAAAATGATTTATGGATGGTAAGCTTTAGACTTTGGGCAAAGGGGTATGCTCAAAAATGCGAAGGAAAAATGCTCGATGTAATTAACAAATGTCTTTTTTCTTCAGAAAGAAGGAAAGAAAAGTATTTTATGTACATTATGGGTTTTGCTCATCGTTCTGAATTTATTTCAAATAGTATTATTAATATTCTGAATTCTCGTTTTACTAACTGTAGTAAAAAAAATGAAAAAGATTATATTGCACAAACATTTTTATGGTTATTACTCTTTGATTATTTCACTACAGATGAAATGCATAAATTGCTTGTTTTTGTAAACAGTTCAAACTCAAAAAATACAAGAGAAAAAATGCGACCGATAATACATTATGTATTGGGCTATCATCATATGCGAAAGAACCTATTGGAAATACTAAATTCTTTTTTTGCTGAATACAATGCTAATTCTGGAGAATGGGCAAGCACAGAAAAGTTTATCAGAGAATTGGCGTTTACTGGAAAAAAAGAAGATTTCGACAGAGTGATGTCTTGGTTAACTAAGAGCAGGGACTGCTTGCCTGATTTTTCTGCACATATGATTGCCTATTTAAACAATATGTTATTCATACAAAATAATTCAAAGGAGAAATTGATATGTCAATAATAAAAACTTATAACCCTATAATTAGTGAGTCACCTTATACAACCGGATTTTTTGTAAAACTTCCAGTTCCTTCAAACGGAGAAGTGATTCTGCTTTCAGGAGAAACCGGAATACTTGAAATCAATAATCAAAATTGTAATTCGATTCCAATCGGCCAAATACGAAACGGAAAATACAACAAGCAAATAAGAGTAGATATATCAGCGCACAATATTGAATTTTCGTTTGAGGCATTTTCTGCCAATATGGTAAACAAATTTAAGTTAGTTGTTAGAGCTTCTTGTTTGGTCAATAACCCCATTGAAATATATAAATTAAAAATTGGCGATATGTGTTCTTTTGTCAGTTCAAGTATAGAGAATACTATTAGAGATACAGCCATCACATATAATCCAGATGAATTAGCTTCTTTGCTGAGCGATTTGGAATCAAAACTGACAGCTCTTACATTAGATCTTATTGGTGCTAAAGTTACTAACATAAAAGTATCAATCGAAAATGATGAATTGTATAGAGGGCATTTGAAGAAAAAAATATCAATTGACAATGAAGCTGAACTCAAGCGGTTAGAGTTAGAGGCAGCTGCAGACCTTTCCAATAACGCAATTTCTGATACGACAGCTATTCTTACTGATGTTGTATCAGGAAAAAAGTCAATATCAGAAGCATATGGCGAACTTAAGCAAATAAGAAGTAATGATTTTGAAGAAAAAATAAAACAATTTAATAATTTAAGCGATTTATTTAAAAAACTTGTTGATGATGGAATGCTTACAGAGGAGCAAGCAACAGCGGCGCTTAAGAGTCAACTCCCTGCAATTTCTGCTTCACCTTTAGAAAATAGTAAAAACACTAATAGCGAACGCTTGCAGGAAATCACAAATGACAACAATCCTTATCAGGCTATTGATGAATAAAAGGTGTAAAAAATGGGAAAAATAGAGGATTTTTATTACGGATTATGGTCACAAATAAGCGATTGGCCTCAGTTTTCGAGGGTTGCTTTGGTTATTGCGGTATTGGTGTTAGTAACATGGATTGCTGTGGTGTTAATATTCCCGAAAATAATAAAAATATTTTTAGCTGTTTTGCAAAAAGCTGTGAAAATTTTTTATGTGATTTTGTCTGATTGTATTTTTCGAATTATTTTCAGGAAGAATTATATACAGGTCGCAAACAAATGTTCCTCGCTTATGGAAAGATGTTTTTTGAGCATCAATAAAATTAAAGGTAAATTCGGAAAGAAATTACATATAGGCAAATTCATCCTACTTTATCTGATTGTAACTCTTTTAGTATCCCTACCTGATATGTTGAACTCCGTTGTCAATAAGGAATATATTGATATGATTTCTGCCGTTTCAAATATATATAATAAGTTTGAAAATGAACAACTTCAAATTGCATCAACCTATAAACCAATAATTATTGAATCAAAAGGCGAAGATAAAATCACAGAAGAACCATCGCTTGAACAAAAACAAATTATTAAAGATGTCAATTTTAGAGAGGGTCCGGGAACTTCATATCCTTCTTTGAAGGTTTTAAAAAAAGGAACTCGTGTACTGTTTATAGAGTACAGCGAAGATAAGAAATGGTGTCACGTAATAGTCGATAATGATGTTGATGGTTGGGTTCACCATAACTACATTAAATAGAGTGTTCTAAATTAATCAGTTTACTAATGTGTAAATAGTTAATCAAACATTTTATGATTGCAATAAAATGATTATCCTATTTGAACTGCCCCAAATTGTGCGGGCAGTTCAAATAGCTACTATGGCAGAAATATTTAATTAAGCTATATACTGACTTCTTTTTTCAAGTGGAGTTTGTTTAAAGTTAGTTTATGCAAATAAATATGGTTACAAAATGGTTTTGTTAACAAGGCCAGACATAAAATTTCTCCAACCTTTATTGGATTTAATTATGAGAACGAAACGGCACTTTGATCTTCAAGGGAGGAATACCAACTCGTTTCACATATTGATGAAAACAGCGAAACTATAATTAACGGCTGGTAGCTTAATTAATTAAAAATATAATTTAAATTCAAGCAGCAAAAACCGTCACCTGAACAAAACTTTCGACACAACAAAACAATATTTGCAATTATTATCTTTTGTGTGTATAATTATAAAACAACAACTTTTGAAATGGGGTCTGTTTCATGAGCGATTTTCAAAAAGAAATATACACACAAATATGGCATAAATACAAGCCCGCAATGTTAAGATATTGCAAAAGCAAGCTAAATCACTATGAAGAAGATGCCAAAGATTTACTTAATGATGCCTTCACCATCCTCTGGGAAAAGATTTTGAATGATGATGTGCCAAAATATCCGCAGGCATTTTTATATAAAACCATAGATAACCTTTTAAAATACAAGTACAGAACAATCCGCAGAAACAACGAAAACCGTGTTCCGTATTCTCCCGACGATGAAATCTATATGCCTTATACAAAAGACGTAGCTGAACAATATGAGCTGGATCAGTTAAACGAGGAACGCCTTTCAAGAGCTAACGAAGGCCTGACCGAAGAAGAAAAAACCATATTGCATTATCACTATATGGAAGAAAAATCATACGAAGAAATAGCCGATATATTGAACTCAACAAAAACGGCTGTTAAACAGAAAAAATTTCGTTCATCAAAGAAACTGCACCAATTTTCAGAAAAAACAAAAAAAGATTTGGGATTTATTTAAAATAATGCGTTACTTTTTCAAATAATTGTCATATATAGGGTGAAAGGAGAAAACATGAATAATATCGATAAAACTTTATTGTCAAAAATACTTAATGAAAAAGGAATGATGCTTACGGCAAAAGAAATTGAAGAAATAATGGACGCCGAAACAGCCAAGCCCGAAGAAGAGATGGATACAGAACTCGTAGATTTGTGTGCGACCGCTTTAGTACAAAAATATTATCCGGAACTAAAAAACGAACCGGAAATACCTATGTTCTGTCCGTGGGAAGAAGAAACAAAACAGCAAGAACAAAAGCCCACACAGCTCAAAAAGAAACGTTTAGTTTCTTTCAAAAAACTGTTTCTTGTTGCAGCGGTTATTGTACTTGTGTTTGCGATAGCAATCCCGGCAGGTGCGGCGTTGTTTAGTGGCGATGCTGCAAACAGCATAATTGAGTTCTGTGAGGATCATTTTAAAATAAACCTAAAGAAAGAAAAAGCAACGTCCCCTGCACAAAACGAATTGGTTAATCAAATGATCCTTGAAAGCTTGGATTCACTTATGCTGCCCGAAGAATTATTGAGCGATGAGTACCAAAAATCCGTAACCAACATTATAAAAGACGAATATAAAAATGCGATTTATATTTCCATAACAAATGAATCAAATGATTTTGCCGGAAATCTGGTTGTTACCCAATACAACGATTCTAATGTGGAAGCTATAAATGGTTTAGGTGATGTTTCGGAAATGCATAAATATTTCAAGCAACTTTTGATCAACAATATAGACGTTGTTGTCTTTGGTAATGATCAGCAGATATATATAAATTATATAGAAGGTAATACTGGATACGAAATTATGCTAAATTGCACTTTTGAAACTGCGGTTTCAATTGCGAAAACTATTAAATAATAAAGGGTTGATTTTTTGAAAAGATTTATTGTTAAAGTAATTTCTATTTGCATGGTCGCTTTTCTGACTGTACCTACAGCAATGGCTGCAACCGAAACACTGAATGAATGGCAAGATCTTGTTTTAACGGAAAATGAATTCAACGACATTATATCAAACGGTGCAATTCACACCACCGGTTCCGACACCCGAGCCTCTAACTTGATTAACGCATGGGCATTAGCAATTTCCAAAAGCGGGACTAATACTCTTTATATCGCCGGCAGAACCACCGGCACAACAGAGGTCGTAAAAACTGGTTTTAAAGAGGTTGTTATTCAACGCAGAACAAGCAGCAGTGCATCCTGGTCTGATTATAAAACATATGAAGATTTGTATATTGATGATGTTGCATACATATTAACCAAAAGCCTCACCGTTCCTACCGGTTACCAGTACCGTGTAACCTGTATTCACTACGCAAAGAAAAACATTTTCTCTGTTCAGAAAATAGATAACGTTTCAAACATTTTAACTTTCTAAATTCAATATTTGCAATCACATCGATACTATATCGTATCAAAACTAAATCATAAAACTGAAACTGCCTGTTGGTACAGCAATGTACTGCAGGCAGTTTTTATTGTTATTTCGCCCAAACAATTGCCTTTGTTTTTGTGAAAAGTATAAAAAGTAAAAATTTGTCGAAAAAGAGTGTTACTTTTATATAAAAAATGTAATTTATATTTTGAATTGTATAAGTATATAACCTTTGCAACATTTATATTTTTGTTCGATTTAGCCCCCTAAAATCTATAATCACTCATACATATCTGTTGGTAAAACTCCTGCAGGAAGTACGAAAGATTCGGTTTGAAAAGCATATGGGCTAAATTCTTCTATTGATGAAAATTCAGAAAGGAATATTCAGTTGAAATTTAACACTGCTTGAAACCGTTAAAACCATATACTCAGAAACTCCGGTGCATAACTGTTTTTTAGTTTTATAAATTTGGCATTAATTTAAAAGGGTATATGCTTTTTGTTATCGTTTATAGATTTTATAATTTCAACTTAATTTATTTTTTGTATTTATAAAAAACAAAAAAACTACTTAAATCAAAGCTCCATCGCAAAAAATTATTCATAAATAAAACAAACTTTTTAGTTAGGACAATTATATTGGAGGTATTAATATATGAAAAACAAAGCGCCACAAACTTTTAACAAAAATCAAAAATCATCTCGATTTGTTTTTTCAGAAATCAAGAAGTATTTGAAAATAATATATAAAGACTTTATTAAAGTGCTTAAATTTATTTATTCACCTATAGTATTTTTTTCTGGTGTTGGTAATTCAATAGCTAACGCTGTTCGCAACTACACTAATCGCAGTCCTTTAAATTTTATTGGTAGCCAAATAAAATCCGTTATATCAAAACTATACTATGATTTAAAATGGTTTGCAAAAATATTATATTCACCTGTATCAATTATTATAATTATAGGTAAAATTTGGTTGGAAACCATAAAACAGTTAGACATCCTTGTAAAAAAATTTGCCTCTAAAATAAAATCAAGTATAGTAAGTAAATATAATGATTTATTTCCTGATAGAAATAGAAAAAGATTTGAAAAATATAAGAGACGTTTGTTTTTTACCAAAAATGAAACTTTTTTAAACTCAAATATCTATCAAATCGTTCTTATTACTACTCTTGGATTGCAAATTATATCTTTTTTCACTACATTCAGAGGTTCATTAACTTTTTTTGAGGGCGTTCACTGGATTGCTCCTTTATTATTTACTGGCATTCTACAGTTATTGCTATGGGTTCTTGCAAATGTTGCATTTAGTAAACGGCGTAGGCACGCAGGAAGAGTAGCCTTTGTCGTATGCGTCTGTTTGATCTCTGCGTTCCTTTCTTACGTTGGAATTGCCAATTCATCGTTACCACCAACCGATGAATACAAAACTGTATACAATTCCTTTAGCGAATCATACAATAGTGTATTAGATTCCTTGGAACTTAAATCAGGAAACACCAATGTCGACAAAGAAATCAGCAAAATTTGTAAAGACATTAAAGATTTATTTGATTATGCAAACAAGAACTTGAATATATCTAAATCATTTGTTAATAATAATAAAAACAACACTCAAAAACAGTTTAATTCCAAATACGATGAAAACGGAAATAGAATTTATGATGAAAATGGTAATCCTGTTGGAGAATGGATTTATAACAGTAATTACGAAGCTATAGAAGCCGACATCACCAATCACAAAAATAACATTATAGTTTTAGACCCAATCATCAAAGAATATAACACAACAGATGTCGACAACTTGGAAAATCAAGTAAAAAACATAAATATTGACTTTGAAAACACGGGAAAAAGTTATAAAGAAACAATTCTTGATATAAAAGAAACAAACAGTGATGTTTTTGAAAATTACAATAAGATTATTTCAAACTACAATAGATTGGTAAATTATTTTAATGTAAACAGTCAAATTCCCTATTCAGTTTATAGCGAAGATTTAAGCGATTTATTTGGCAACCAAATAATAAATTTAAGTACACAAAGTTTAATATTAAAGACATTTGATGAAATTAAAGAAATTTCCAACTCGGAAATCAGCTCACTTTATTCAGATAAACCCCAAAAAATTGAAGCTTTATACAATCTATTGCTTCAAGGGACTGAAAGGCCACAGCTGTCAGAACGTGTATTGCAAAATACAAAAAACGAAATTGAAACAAAATATACCAATCTAGAAAATACCGTTAAAATGATTAATAAAGAAGATACCAATAATCTATTTAACAACTTAAAAAAACAAAAATCTCAAATTAATCTACCTGACTCATATACATATGCAATATCACACATTTCCAACATATCCAAAAACTCTGCTTTCAAAATTATTTTAATGATATTTTTCGCACTTTTGGTTGACGGCTTAACACTATTAATACCCCTTTTAGTAGAAAAGCGAAGGGAATCTGTGTTGTTTGCAAAATCAACACAAGATATTTTGTATGATCAAGAAGACGTTCTAGAAAACCTTTTATTAACGTGTGCTTTATCAAATGATTCGGCAAACACTGACGAAAGCGACGACGAAAACACTTACACAAGAATGATGGATACACTAACAAGTTATATTAAGCTTTTCAGACCATCGCCAGCAACAAAAGAGTTAGGATATCCTAAATGTTTACGTGTTTCCGACAACTCACTCCCAGGTGAGTTGCAGGGCACCCAACAAAAAGATAAAATAACTCCACAAACTTTTAACGAAATATCCTCTGTTTTGTTGGAAATGGGATACATCAAATTTGTTTCAAGAAAAGAATACTATTTGCTCAAATGTGATTATTACAATATTCAACCTACAGAAAAGTCTGCTGAACCTGATAAAGAACTTAAAGATGTGAGTATAGATGCTGGATATTACCTGCTCAAAGGTCAATTCGTTTTATGGATGAATGATAATAGCTTTGCTTGGTTTGGACATAAAAGCTCAAATTTCAATCTTGATTTTGGTGTAAATAACAAGCCAAATCATGAACAAAGCGACGGAAAGGAGCAAAACTGATGAGTTTTTTTGAAAGTTATGAAAATTTGATGGCTATCTTTCTCTTTATACCACTTGCCATTTCTACTTGTTTATCCTATCTCACTGTCATTAAAAACTATGGTTCTATTATCAATGTACCCGAATGGAAAAAAGCAATCGGCGCAATTTCTTGTGAAATTTTTTTCATCTCTGTTTTGGTGATTTTTTTCTATAAATACATAAAGGTTGGCAACTGGAAAATGTTAATAATTATTGCTCTCACTTTTGTTTGCGGTATCATTTTTCTTATTATAAAGCAGTTTATCCCTCAAATTGATAATTGGTTTCATAAAATTACAAAAGAAGAAGACGCCAAGGCCAATAACCAAGACACTGATACAGCCAAAAGGTCCGTAAAAAAGATAAGCGGGCGCGGCGAAAAAATTACTGATTATATTGGTATAATTTTATCTGCCTTTTCAAGATTCACATTTGGATTATATATAATTATAACAATTTCTTTGAGAATTATAATTCAATATAAACAAAGTGAAATAGATGCAAACACCATCGTTCAAATTTTGACTTGTTGGGAAATTACAGCCTTAATCATCTCTGTAATAGAAACTTTAGTACGAGCTTCAGCAATTTGCGCTATCTTAACTGAACCTAAGCCCATACCAGATGATACTGCACTTAACAGAATTAAAGAGCGCTTATCTGAATAGTTTCTCTTAAACCAAACCGACACAGTTATTAAAGCAAATTTGCCTTAAAAATTTCTTTTCTAACATTTTCTTTTGGGTGTTAAAAACATCAAGAACTTCATCTTTAATGACAATTTGCTTAAGGAAAAACCATTTTCTATTATAACATTTAGCTATTCTTACATTCTTTAAACACAGTAAACAATTATTGCACATTGAATTGCATCTGCAAGAAATATCTGTACTATAAGTTATAATAAACAATCAGACAAGCAAAGCAGGTTCGGTAGTATAAAGTAAGGACGATATAATTTATACATATTAGAATCAACGGCATCGCAAATTAAATAAGCATAGCAAAAAACAAACGAGGCAAAGTCATTATTAATGATTTTGCTTCGTTTTGTATTTTAAACCCTTTCGAGAGCAAGCCTTGTCTTGCTCGACCCCTCTACGGCTATTTCGTCTTGCTTGATGTTGCTTAATGAGTGCCTGTTGCTTTATGTGTTTTGCTGAGGTTGCTTTGTGCTGAAAAGGCCCTACATTGTTGTGCTGTGTTCTACTTGACTACGCTTGGTAATGTTTGGTTATGCTTTGTTGCTGCTATTGGCTTATACAGCTTTGCCGTGATATGTTATGCTCTGCTTTTTCTTTGCTCTATATTTGTGAAGAGAATGCAAAGCAGGTCTTGCAATTGGTTTGCATATAATTGCATTCTTTTTATTTATCAATTATTAACTATATATTATATATACTCCCGTTTTTGACAGCAAAATTGACAGCAGATCTGAAACCGATTTTCTTCTGATTTAAGTATGTAAATCACATTTTCACTTTTTAATTGTCAGTCTTACATACTTTCATCGAAAAGTGTGTTCGTGAGATGAATTTTTATCAGTGCTTTTAAGAAATGTCACAAAAATCATTTCAATCTTACATATTTTCTTTGGAAAGTGTGTGAAGGGTTAACTTTTATCGACGATTTCAAGCAATATCGCAAAAAAATCATTTCAGTCTTACATACTTTCATTGAGAATAGCAAACAACTCGTTTGTTATTACTCAAATATCAAAATAGAAAGGAGAAAATCTCAATGACAGATTTTCCGAATGCTCACGAGAGCGCAAACAAAGAACTGGGCTGGGATAGCCCGCTTGCTAAAACAGAGGAGTTCATTCTCCTCAGCGAAGGCCACTACCGTTTCAAGGTTGTACACTTTGAGAAGGACTATTACGAGGACGATTCCACATCTTGTCCAGTAGCCAATCTTCGCCTGGAAATCGACAACGAGCACGGTAATGTTGTCATCAATCAAAAGCTGTTCCTCACAGAGAGTAATATTCAGATGATCAGCGATTTCTTCGCTTCGATTGGTCTGACGTCTGACGAGGATACACCACCTGCGTGGGATGATATTGTTGGCAAAGAGGGCGGTTGCCACATCATCAAGAAGGAGCTCACCTTCAAAACTATCAATTCGGTAGACAGGTTTATTCCAAGGAATTAATTTATGATGAACCTTGTTACAGAATCTGTTCCGGTAATTAAACCGTGCGATTTACCGGATGTTTCTCAGTTTCACTTCAAAACCGATCTTTTTGATGCTATGCCGATTAACAAGGTTGAAGATTATGTTTTGCCTGCTCCTGTTCTTATTCACGGGTTGCTGCACAGAGGTCACAAGATGCTTGTGTACGGTCCGGCAAAAGCAGGCAAATCATATCTTACAGCTGACCTTGCCGTTGCTGTTTCCTACGGCGGAGAATGGCTCGGCCATAAATGTGAACAAGGCAATGTTTTTATATGTGACATTGAAAATGGTGCGGCTGAAACTTATAAGCGTATTGAACAAATTTGTCAAAATCGTTCAATCAGTAAGGATTGCATGAATCATATCACAGTTACAAATATGAATGGCTATACTGAAACAACATCATTTGTTAACGCAATGATTGAAAATGTTCAACCGGACTTGTAC
>JAZNRX010000247.1:0-3008 GCA_045590915.1 Acutalibacteraceae bacterium
CCACAGAGGCTTCCACGCAAGCGGCAACCGAAGCCGAAACCGAGGCACCCTCACAGGATGTAACGCTTTGGGATGCCGAAAAAATTGCCGCATTTTATAAGACGGCGGCTGAAAACACCGGCATGTCGGTAAAATCCGAGCAGATTGTGGAGCTTTCCGATATATCCGTAAATAACGGTGCCTTGGGCGGAATGTTCAGCTTTGTAACTCCCGTGCTTTCAAAATTCCTTTCAGCAAAGGCAACGGTAACCGACGGAATTACGGGTGACTATAATAAGCTTACCGCTTCCGATGTGGTGTCGGCATCGGCAAGGACAAGGGACAGCGGCACTGTGCTTGAATTTACTCTCAACGGTCAGTCGGGAAATGCCGCCGAGAGCCCTGACGGCAGTGTGTCCCACGCAATTTCCGTTGTTGGAGATTTAGGAAGCATTATGCTTCAGCTGAAGGATGCGGGACTTCCCATTGAAATTTCCGTTGAAAAGGCAATTATTACCTACAGTGATGCTTCTGTAAAGGTGCTTGTGGGTGAGGACGGTAAAATTGTAAACGGAACATGGAGCTGTAACGTTGAAATAAATCTTTCCGATTACACCTTCGCAGGTGCAAAGGTTGACTCCACCCGTGTTGTGCTTAAAAATGTAATAACCGTAAACGGCGGTTTTAATTCCTGAATATTGCCCCTTTCTTGTGCAAATTGTACAAAAAAGGGGTTTTTTATTTTTTTTCAGCACCCCACTTTATTGTTGATTATAAAAATTTTAGTATATATAATGAAACTGTATGGCTATGTATTGTGCTGTATACAGAAAACAAATTAATATTCAACAATGAAAGGTTGGAAATTTTATGGACAAGAAATTAAGAATCGGTATCATCGGTTGCGGCGGTATTGCAAACGGCAAGCATATGCCCAATCTCAAGAAGCTTGACGACAAGCTTGAATTGGTTGCATTCTGTGACATCGTGCTTGAAAGAGCCGAAGCTGCTGCAAAGAAGTTCGGCACAGAGGATGCAAAGGTTTATGAGGACTATAAAGAGCTTCTCAAGGATGAAACCATTGATGTAGTACACGTTTGTACTCCCAACCGTTCCCATTCATTTATCACTATAGATGCTCTTGAAGCAGGCAAGCACGTTATGTGTGAAAAGCCCATGGCAAAGACCTATGCAGAGGGCAAGGCTATGCTTGAAGCCGCAAAGAGAACAGGCAAGAAGCTTACAATCGGTTATCAGAACCGTCAGTGCACAGAAAACCTTTATGTTAAGGATGCCTGCCGTGAGAACGAATTCGGTGAGATCTACTATGCTCAGGCACACGCTATCCGCCGCAGAGCAGTTCCCACATGGGGCGTTTTCCTTAACGAATATGAGCAGGGTGGCGGTCCCCTTATCGACATCGGAACACACGCTCTCGACCTTACACTTTATATGATGAACAACTACGAGCCCAAGATGGTTGTAGGTAACACCTTCAGAAAGCTTGCAGACCAGACAAATACAGCTAATGCATGGGGCGACTGGGATCCCGAAAAGTTCACTGTTGAAGACTCCGCCTTCGGTCACATCGTTATGAAGAACGGTGCAGTTGTTATGCTTGAAGCCTCATGGGCACTGAATGTTGCCGATGCAAACGAAGCCTGCTATACACTTTGCGGTGTTGACGGTGGTGTTACAACAAAGGGTGACCTTCGCGTGAACAAGGTTAAGCACGGCAGACAGATAATTGAAACTCCTAACCTCAATGCAGGCGGTGTTGCCTTCTATGACGGCAAGAAGGGTGATGCATCCGAGCTTGATATGTATCAGTGGATAAACGCCATCATCAATGATACAGATCCCTGTGTTCTTCCCGAACAGGCTCTTTGTGTAACAAGAATTCTTGAAGCAATCTACGAATCCTCAAAGACAGGTGCTCCCGTATATTTTGAGGACTGATTAAAGAGGTAATGAAATGAAACTTGCAGTTCAGTTATATTCTCTTCGTCACCATATGGAAAACGGAGAAAACTTTATTGATATTCTTAAAAAGGTGAAGGAGCTGGGCTTTGACGGCGTTGAGTTCGCAGGCTTCCACGGTTATACTCCCGAGGAGCTTAAAAAGGCTATTGATGAAATAGGTCTTGTGGCTGTAGGTGCCCATATGGGACTTCACGATTTCAAGGAAGAAAATCTTGCGGAAACCATCCGTACAGGTAAGGTTCTCGGTGCAAAGACTCTGGGCATCGGCGGTGCAGACACCGAAACAGAAACCTCTCTTAACGAGGTTATAGAAATTATGGGTAATGCAGATAAAATTGCTTCCGAAGAAGGAATAAATGTATATTTCCATAATCATACACAGGAATTCAGCGAGCCTCTTTACAATACGGTTCCCGGCACAATCTTTGAAAGACTTGCCGCCGCCTGTCATATGCAGGTGGACACCTATTGGTCATTCCATGCAGGTAAGGACAATTACGCTCTTATTTCCGAATATAAGGACAGAATTGTTCACCTTCACATAAAGGACGGTCTTGACGGACATCCCATGGCTCTGGGTGAGGGCAATAACGACCTTGCAACTGTTGTCAAAGCCGCAAAGGATAACGGTATTGAATGGCTTATTCTTGAAAATGACGATCCCGTACCCGACGGAATTTCCGACATCACAAGAAGCATGCAGTGGCTTAAGGAAAATGTATAATTGAGGGCAGAGGAGTTGCAAATTCGGAATTCGGAATTCGGAGTTTGCAAAAGGCAGCTTTCCTCTTTTACTGTTTTATAAATTTTGTTTCGGAAGAACCGAAATTGTTCGATAGGGGAGTTTTCAGCTTCACACATTTCTTGCAATATGTCTGCAAGAGGCACAATGTGAATCTGACTGACATCTCCGAATTCCGAACTCCTAATTTTGAATTATATTTACGGAGGAAATATAATGAAACTTGGTGTTTTTACTACACTTCTGAGCAACCTCTCACTTGAAGAGGCTCTTAAATATTTTACATCTCTCGGCATCGAAATGA
>JAZNRX010000248.1:0-3453 GCA_045590915.1 Acutalibacteraceae bacterium
TTTGACTGCGCCCTCCGCGGGCCATTGGATGCGCTGTATCCGTCCGGTTCTCAGCAACCCGAACTCTCTGTGGGGCATACACACCGTTTCTCTCCGCTTCATCGGTTTATCCAGATTATACCACAGCCATCTTGTTTTGTCAAGTACCATTTTTTATTTTTCATATTGATTTTTGTCAGAAAAAGAAAACTGCGCCGACAGCCTTTCCGCGCTGCGGCGCAGTGGAATTGTGAACCGGATTCCGGATTGGCGAGGCGTCTGTAGCAGTCAGAAACGCGATAGGCATATTCGGAATCCTTTCCCACAAACATACTGTCGATGATGTTATACAAGGCTTGAATGAGCTGCGCAAGCACAACGGATTTTTCCTCCACCGCACACAGCGACTTCATCAGCGGCTTTGCATAGCGTTTGCCGTTCTCGGTGAAAACATACGCCTTTTCACGACCTTTGCTATGCTCCGACCTTGTTGTTCATCGGGACACCTCTGACTTCCGATCAATTCGTAACCGTAGACTTGACTAAATTCCCGAAAACATACATACTATACTCAAAATCCCCCGTTATCGGATGCGCATAGGCAGAGTAGGAATAACCTAAACCGTAGTAGTGCGATTGGGATGAAGCTTTAATACAAAAAATGGGCGGACGGCTAAAGCCTGTGACTGCAATCCAATCAGTAACAGAAACGGCAAGCCATAGCAAAAGAATAATGCCCACAATTTTAAATACTTTTTTTCGCGTCAAAAAAGCACCTCCGATTGTTTGGGTTGATTTGTTGGGGGGAAGCTGATTATTAGCAACGCCCATTAAACCAATATCTCCCATTTGCCATATCTCTTCCCGTCAACTCTGCAAATGTATTGTTTTTCTTTCAAAGAATCAACAATACGCTTTATGCTTCTGATGGATTTTCCTGTTTGTTCTGCAAGCTCTGTTTGCTTCACAGATGGATTCTTTTTGATTGATTCAAGAACGGCAAATTCTTCTAAAGTACAGTCCAAAGTGTCAATTTGGCACTTTGGAGATGTGTTTTTGGCACTTTGGGATTCTGTTTTATCGACATAATCAACGTGCATATAACGATTTTTCAGTTCATGATTTGCTCCGAGAAGTAAATTTCCGAAGAACAATTCCAATAATTTCGTTGTAGAGTGAATACCCTTTTGCAAATCATTATAGTTTGCTGTGACGAGTGCATTGCGGAAATACCAAGAATTTTCACAAAAAGCATCATTGTTTATGCGGAAACCAAAGGTTTTCATATACTGAATCATAAATACAGCAGTAGCTCTTGTATTTCCCTCGCCAAAGGGATGAATCTGCCAGATATCCGAGGCGAATTTCGCCAGATGCTTTACCGACGCTTCTACCGACAGTCCCTCGTAAGAAAATTGCTTTTCGGTGGCAAAGTCATAATCCAAAGTGTCTTTAATACTGTTGAAATCCGCATAGATAACCGTTTCGCCGTTTAATACCCATTCCTTTTTGGTAATGTTATATTTGCGAATCTGCCCTGCGTGACTGAAAACTCCCTCAAATAATCTGCGGTGGATAGTGAGCCACTCGGCAGGAGAAAACTGAAACGCCTTTTCGCCCAACAGCTTTGTGATTCTTGTGGAAACAATGTCGGCTTCTTTGGTTTCATTTTCGACTTCGGTGCGACTTTCTCTTTGCTCGTAGTAACTATAAATGCGATTCTGTGCTTCATCAATGGTGATTTTTCCCTCGATATGTTCTTTGGCAGTGTCAAGCAAGTATTCGGAAGTCTTGAGCCCATCAACTGCCTGCAAGCCGATTGCGGTCTGCCAAGCCTTACTTTTTTCGGATTTTTCAGGCTCTCCCTGACGGATATATTCTTCTAAATCATACTGCCATTTCTGATTCTGAGACACAGCAAACCCACCTTTCAAGGGATATTTCTTCTATTATATTATATCACATTTTCAGGATGAAATCAAGATTTATAGATTTCAAATCTGTAGGGTTGGAAACCTAAAATCTATTGGGGTGAAACACTCGAATCTGTTGGTGTGTGGGGTTATTCTATTTAGGTTTTTATAAATTTAGTACACCCTATCGGGTATAAACCGAGATTGAACGAATATTTTACACCATATCGGGTATAATATTTGCAAAAAGCTCTTGACATTATACCCTTTGGGGTGTAAAATGTAGGTATGAATACGATTGCTGAATTTATCAAACAAAAAAGAAAAGAAGCAGGACTCACACAAGAGGAGTTCGCTATCCGTTCAGGACTCGGACTTCGATTTGTCCGTGAGCTTGAACAAGGAAAAGAAACCGTAAGAATGGACAAGGTTAATCAGGCGCTCTCAATGTTTGGCATGAAGGCAGTTCCCGGAAGGAAGGATGACTAATGGAAGCATACAGAACAGCGTATGTATATGTAAGGGAAACCTTTGCAGGGATATTGAAAGAAACTGATTACGGATATTCTTTTGTCTATGACAAAGAGTATCTCAAATTGCCCGACGCTACGGCAGTAAGCCTTACCTTGCCTTTACAGGAGGAAGAATACACATCAAAAATTCTGTTTTCATTTTTTGATGGACTTATCCCCGAAGGCTGGCTTCTTAATGTTGTAAGTCATAACTGGAAGATTGACCGAAAAGATAGGTTCGGCCTGCTTTTGGTTGCCTGCAAGGACCCGATCGGAAACGTAAGTATCAAGCGGGTTAAGGAATGAATTGTTTATGTTGCGGCAAAGAGCTTAAAACGCAGGACACTCCTTACGGATGGCATAAAAACTGTATAAAAAGTTTTTTCGGAACAAGCAAGTTACCGGATATTGATGTTTCGGAAGAGATTCTCAATCAGCTTGCAATAGACAGTACAACCAAAGGATTTACCGTTCCGGGTGTACAGAAAAAGCTGTCATTGCACCTGACAAAAGATAAGGAACCGAGACTTACACTCGTGAATTATCCCACAGGATATATTCTCAAGCCTCAGACTCAAGAATATGAGGCATTGCCTGAGATGGTGTATCTTGTAATGCAAATGGCAAAGTTGAGTGGTATAAAAACAGTACCCTTTGCTCTTATAAAGCTGTCTTCACAAAGTGGCGCCTTTGCATATATCACAAAGAGAATTGACCGAGAAAACAGTCAAATGCTTGCAATGGAGGATTTTTGTCAGCTCGACGGCAGATTAACAGAAGATAAGTACAGAGGCTCTTATGAGCGATGCGGAAAAATCGTTTCGAAATATTCCGTTAATCCCGGTCTTGATCTGACAGAGCTTTACATCAGAATAATTTTTTCTTTTGCAGTAGGTAATTCTGATATGCATCTGAAGAATTTCTCACTTATTGAAACTGTACAGAAAAGTGAAGAGTATGTCTTATCTGCGGCTTATGATATGCTTTCAACTAATGTCGTTATTCCTGAAGATAAAGAGCAGCTTGCTCTTACCGCAAACGGTAAAAAG
>JAZNRX010000249.1:0-5159 GCA_045590915.1 Acutalibacteraceae bacterium
TTCTAAAAAACTGGGCGGATAATACGACCGAAAACTCGTTGATGAGAAGTAAGGATGTCATAAATGTTCTTCTTATCGGACTTGATGCCACAAACAGCAATTCGGATACAATTATTATTGCATCTCTCAACAAGAGCACCAAGAAAATACATCTTTCCTCTGTTTACCGTGATTCATATACCTACATTGACACGGCATCCGGCGGAAAATATGCAAAAATAAATGCCTGCTATGCAAACGGCGGTGCCAAAAAGCTTGTTGAAACGCTTCAGAATAATTTTAAGATAAAAATTGATTTTTATGTTTCCGTTAATTTTGACTCCTTCAGTGCCATTGTTGATACTCTGGGCGGAATTACCCTTGATGTCAAGGAATATGAGGCAGCGGCTGTCAGAAAGGAAATCAAGGGGGACTGTCCCTCGGGAGAGGGAGTTCTTCTCAACGGTGAGCAGGCTCTGGGCTTCTGCAGAATAAGATATTGCGATGCGGATGCGGATGTCAGCCGTACAAGAAGACAAAGGCAGTTTCTGAATGCTCTTATTGATGAAACAAAGAACATAAGCATAAGCCAGATTTCTCCCCTTCTCAATACCGTTCTCAAGTATGTAAAGACAGACTGCGGTGTTGCTGAAATGATAAGCCTCGGCTCACAGGCATTAACAGAAAAATGGTATAATTATGAAATAGTTTCCGATGCAATTCCCACTGAGGAGCACCGTATGGATTACAGCGGCTATTCGTGGGTATGGATTGTTGATTATCCTGCCGCCGCACAGAAGCTTCAGAACGATATTTACGGAGCTACAAACATTGAACTCAAGGAGGACAGAGTTTCCGCTATTGATATTATGAAAAACACTCATAATACGGGAAATGCACGTCCTTAAGTAAGAGAAATACATAGTACACACCGGTTTTTTGATAAATCGGTGTGTTTTTTCTTCTTTATTGTTGAAAATTACTAAAAAATATTGAATTTTAATAAATATTATATTAATATAATATGGAGATATATTATGCTGATTTATGATACGGCATAAAATATACGGCAGAAAAGGAGATATTGTTATGGCTGATTGTCCAAAATGCGGCAAGCACATCAAGGTGTGGCAGATGAGTCCATATTGTAAAAGCTGCGGAGTGCATCTGATGTTTGCTTCCTTTGAGGAGCAGTTTCAGAAGGACAGAAGACTGGCAGAAATGTCTATGGCGAATTTCCGCTATCTTCTTGTGAAGCTTAAGAGTGCTTATGTTTCCGGCAAAGCACAGAAGCTTAAAATTGCTTCTGTTTTTCTTCCTCTTATTGCACTTCTTATTCCCTTCGGAAGCTTTTCGGTGAATACTCCCGTATATTCATCGGAAATTTCATTCAATCTTATAGGACTTTTTATGGGACCGTTTTTATTCAACGGACTTTTCGGAAAGCTTGATGCATTGAGCCTCTCCCCCGTTTTCGGCGAAGCACTTGCTTCTCTTAAAACGCTGATGCTTATTTTTGCGGTGGCAGCCGTTTGTGCGGTTGTTATACTTCTTTCAGAGCTTATCTGCTTTATCGGCAATAAGAAGGTACAGATAACAACGGTTATCTTTTCTGCTATCGGAATTATCGCCACGGTTGCATCGGGAATTTTCGCTTCCTCAATGAGCTCCCTTGCAAGAGGTGAAGCACTTAATATTTCTGTTTCATTTATTTTCATTGTTTCGGCACTTTTATTTGCCGTTCCTTTGGTAAATGCGGTGTTCTGTCTGAAAAATCCCCCTGTTTACAAGTTCAGAGAGGGTGACGAGCTTCGTGTTGAATACAGAAGAAAATATAAGAAGGGTGAAATAAAGCTTTTCGATATTCCCGCTCCCATTTACGAATCCGAAGAAGACAAAAGGGAAAGACAGAAGCTTATTTCCGAGGCCTATAATATGAATGAAGAAGAGGTGACGGCAGATGTCTGATATTGATATCCGTTCAAATCTTTCCGAAAAAGAACAGGAAAGACTTGCTAAAATTGATAAGCTTGATTCCAACAGCACGCGAAAAAAGCTTATTTTTGCCGCCGTTACCGTAGTTCTTATAACATTTTTCGTTTTAGGTACAATTTTCGGCGGTATGTATATTCTGAGCTACGAGGGAACCGAGGCACTTCCCGAGGCAGAGAAAACCTACTCTCCCCTTCCCGAAGACGCGGAAGCTGTAATAAAAGCCTTTGCGGCTTTTACGGAAGAGACAAAAAAATATGACGGAACGAAGCTGGATGTTTCCCTTGGTGTCAATATCCCCGATGAGAGTATTTCTCTCACAGGAGAAAAGGCTGAAGGTGCTTCTCCCCTTTTCTCACACATAAAGTCTGCTGTTTTATCTCTCATTTCAGATTTTTATGAGAATGAAAGAGTAAAGGGCGAATACGGAACAGATTTTTCCTCATATCTTTATAAAACCGACTTCACAACAGATGCGGCAGCGGCTGAATGTATTATAAATGAAGAGAATGAAAATAATGCAAGCTTCATTTTCACCTTCAGCACAGAAAACGAAAAAACTGCAGAAATTTTCTCAATGTCTGCTTCCTCTGCTGTTATTGACGGTGTAAAGGATAAGCTTTCCGAAATGGTGAATATCAAAAACATTGATATTTCCTATGACAGCTCTGTTATGACAGCCGATATCAACCGTGAAAAGAATATAATGACGGGAGTTTCTCAGAACAGAGTATGTACCGTAACGGCTGAGCTTGAATTTATCGGTGAATATTCGGATTTCGGTACGCTCACGCTTTCCTTTAAGCTTGAAATAAACAAAAATTACAATTTCTCAAGAGTTGAAATGTATTTCACCGGTGACGTTTTCTATGTTACAAAGGGTGCATCCGACGAATTCAAGACAAAAACCGTCAGTGATGAATCCCCTGCCGAGACAGTTCTCACCTTTACCTCATCAAATCCTGAAATTCTTTCCGTTGACGGAAGATTTTTCAAGGCAAACAAGGTAAGCGAAGAGCCTGTTACTGTCAGCGTTGAATATACTTATAAGGGTGTGACCTATAGGGATACCTGTGAATTTTACGTTATTGTTCCCGTTGAGGGAGTTAAGCAGAATGAAAAAGAGATTTCTCTCAAAAAGGGTGAAGAAAAGGCTCTTTCTGTTACCGTATCCCCCGATGATGCAACGCTTAAACAGGTTTATTGGTTTACAACCGATGAAAATATAGCTTCTGTCGATGAAAACGGTGTTGTTACCGCTAAAAATGCGGGCAGTGCATCCGTTTACTGTATAACCCGTGACGGCAATTATAAATCAAGCTGTGCCGTTGAAGTTTCGGAATAAAGGAGGGAATGAAGAATGGCAAAAATGACGAAAGAAGCTCTTGTCAACCGATTTTTTAAGGCGGATGACTATTCTGCCGCCACTCTCGGTGATGATCTTCTTAAAAAATATGAAGGTCTTGCAGTTGATGTTTACAGTGTAAGACAGGTCAGCGTTTCCGAAATAGCGTGGATGGCTGTTCAGAAGTTCTCCCGACAGCTTAAAATGGGTATGGACCATTATCAGAATATGTATTTTACAAAGGTTCTGAAAATAGATCTCACCTATATTACGGTTATCAAGGCTCTCATCAGTATTTATGATACACTCAACAATCCCCTTATGGGTATTGCATACGACAGAACGAGAACACGCTTCGGTAAGGCAAGACCTTATGTTCTGACTACCCCTCTCCCCTTCTTCCTTGTAACAGCCCTTCTTTACAGCGGTGCTCTTATAATGGGCGGTGATAAGGTTAATGATCCGAAAAAGATAATTTTCGTGTTCATTATGCTGTTTTTACAGGAAACATTTTCAACCATATTCAATATACCGACGGATAATTACCCGACGCTGCAAAGTGCGTGTCCTGCCGACCGAATTTCAGTTTCTCTTGCACAGAGCTATTCAGGTGCTTACGGCGGAGATATAGTATCTGTTGTCTATATTTCTCTTATGTCCATCAATAACATCGGCGGTGTGGAAATTTCCCAGCCTCTTATGTTCGCCATAATGGCTTGTGTAACCTGCTTCTTCGGAACTGTGGGAACAATGGGTGTGGCACTCAAGTGTCCCGAAAGAGTTCTTCTTCAGCCCAAGCCCGCTCCCCTAACAAAGACTATGTTCTATATTCTCAAGAACAAATATGCTTTGCGTAATGTTGCTGCAAGCTTCCTTGTATCATGGTGGAGCAACGGCGGCTATTCATGGGACGTTATCACCCAGCTTGAAATTTTCGGCGGCGGTCTCAATATAGCTCCCCTTTACGGCTTCTACCATGTGTGTAATGTTCTTTCAATGGCATTCATAAAGCCCATAAAAGAAAGAATTAAGAATTACAGAAATATAGTTATTGTACTTCGTGCCATGGATATTTTTGTTGAAATCATCTGGGCGGTGGGCGGCTGGATTACCATGCCCATGAAGAAATGGTGGGTAAGCGGAATATGGTTCTGCATAGGCTACGGTCTTAACGGTCTGAACAATGCTCCCGCCACCGCATTTGAAGGCGAGATTTCAAGAGAAATCAATGACTATACCGAATATCTCACAGGTGAACGTCCTGACGGTACCTTCGGACTGCTTACTGATTATATCTATAAGCTCACCCAGCCGCTCAATACTCTTATGGCATTATGGGTTATTAAGTGGACAGGATATGACACCACCAGAGACTCAACCTATTGGGCTCAGGATTCCGTTTCCGTTTATCAGAAGGTATTTGCACTTTATGCCTGCGGCAATCTTGTTCCCCATATCGTAAACACCATTCCTCTTTTCTTCTACGACCTTGACGGACAGAAGAAGATCGATATGTATAAGGCACTTAATGAAAGACGAATGCTTATAGCAAAGGAAAATCAAGGCAAGCTCAGTGAGGATATGTCAGCACTTGTTGAAATGCTCTCGGGCGATTCCGAATAAGAAACAAATAAATAGAATTAACCTGCAATATGCAAGAACTAAAAGCTTGTATATTGCAGGTTTTTTTTAACTTTTAAATATAGGCCTGTAAAATATTTATTATAGAATAAATATACAATACAATGAATAAATATTTATATTATGCTTTACTGAATTACTTCCTTTTATCTATCATTGTGGAAAATATGTATTGCTGTGCAAGTCCCGAATGGGGGCTGAA